>NZ_JCAIUM010000009.1:0-229973 GCF_059445545.1 Paenibacillus sp. Y568 | reverse complement strand
TCTGGTTCAAACGAAGACAAAAAAGAATAAAACGTCTGTTTTTTGTCAACTACAAGAATGGATCTCTAGTTTGCCCAGCTATATCAAGGGTTTGTTTAAAGATTTAAGCTGCGAAAGTTGAGTTATTAATTAATTAAATACAACGGTTTTATTCTCATGGACCAAAATCCGATCTTCTATATGCCATTTCACAGCTCTCGCTAGAACTACACGCTCTATGGTTCGACCAATTCTTTTCAATTCTCTAACATCATCCCGATGACTAACACGCTGTACATCCTGCTCGATGATTGGACCTCCATCAAGTTCTTCTGTCACATAATGCGCAGTAGCTCCGATGATTTTGACACCACGTTGGTAGGCTTGAGAATAGGGTTTACCTCCTACAAAAGCAGGAAGGAACGAGTGGTGAATATTAATAATACGATTACGATAGTGTTGAATAAAGGTAGGTGAGATAATCTGCATGTAGCGAGCAAGAATGATCACATCTATATCATCCCCAATCACTTCTAGTTGACGTAACTCCGCTTCCTTCTTCGTATCTGCGGTAACGGGAATCAGATGATAGGTAATTCCGAAAGATTCAACGTATTCTTTCATATCTGGATGATTACTAATGACCATCGCAATTTCCCCATCTAGATCTCCGGCTTGCCATTGCCATAGAAGTTCAACTAAGCAATGATCCTCTTTAGATACAAAGATCGCGATCTTCTTCTTCCGATTCACATTATGAATTTGCCAATCCATCTCGAACTTTGAGGCAACCTCTTGGAATTGCTCTTCCAATTCTGGTAACCTCTGTTCCAGATCAGCCAAGTCGAATTCAATTCGCATGAAGAACATCCCACCCGAAGGATCCATCGTGTACTGATCCGATTGAACAATATTCGCTCCATGTTGATGCAAGAAATGAGAGACGGCAGCTACAATTCCTGGTCCATCAGGACATGAAATAAGCATTCTAGCACGTTGTTTATGTGGATTCTCTGACAAAGCAGCGCTTTTTGTGTGTACTTCCATGTGAATGACTAACCTCTTTTCCCCTTCAATTTCACATCTGTTATATCTGTAGACTAGCTCAGAATATCCTTACCTGCTAAGCATGCGATGATCCGCTGATTAATTGCTTCTTCAGTTAGATCAGGAAACAGATCTGCTTGAAGAACCATGTCATATAAACGTTCTAACGGTTCACGTGGATCCGCCTTTTTGGCCTTCGCATCTGTCTTCAACAAGTTCCAAATATCTAATACAAATTCACGAGGATTCAGATCTTGTGCTGCGAAGAACGCATGAAGTTTCTCTACTTGACTTAAAAATTCAATTCCAAAACGTTCAGTCACATTCCCACGTAACATAGCGATTTCAATTTCATACATTGGCCGTTGTTTCTTCACATCTTTACCAATCCAAGGTGTCTCCAGAATAAAAGGTAACCCTTGTAACCGTTCATGATGTACTATGCGGTTAATCGTATCAAAGCCAATAAACCCGCTACCCACAGGCGTATGGCGATCCTTGCCTGCCCCGCGTGGATTCTTACTATCATTTAAATGGATGACACCCAATCGGGATATCCCAATGATTCTGTCAAATTCATCAAGTACACCGTCTAAATCACCGACAATATCGTATCCTGCATCATGAATATGACAGGTATCCATACATATCGTTAAACGTTCATTATATTTTACTTTATCAATAATTCGAGCTAACTCCTCGAAGCTGCGTCCAATTTCCGTCCCTTTACCAGCCATGGTCTCCAAAGCAATATGAACATCTGTCTCATTCGTGCCTTCTAACACATCGTTTAACCCATCTGCAATACGTTGGATCCCGTAATCGGCATCCATATCTGTATATGCTCCCGGATGTAATACAATATTCTTCACACCAATTGCGTGAGTACGACGAATTTCTTCCTGTAGGAAGTTAATTGCCAGCTCATACGTATTGGCCTTGTACGATCCTAAATTAACAATGTAAGGTGCATGAACAACAATCTCTTCGACACTGTTCTTCTGCATAAGCTCCTTACCTTCTTCAAGAAACATAGAATCGATCGGTTTACGGCGTGTATTTTGTGGTGCACCCGTATATACCATAAACGAACTAGCTCCATAGGTATTTGCTTCTTTAGCTGCACTCAATAGACCCTTGTCCGAAAAAGATACATGGGAACCAATTTTCAACATGCTGAATCCCCCTTTATCACGAATAACCTTTATATTAACTTGAATATCGAAAAAAATCTAGAAATGGGTTATAATCATAAAAACGTAAACTTCTTATATTTTTCAAACTAATGATTAAAATAGTGATTAATTTCATTGAGGTGATCATATATGTACACCACACTTGTGGTCAGTTTGTTATTAACCAGTACACCTAACAGGTGGTTTATGAACTCCATTGCCTTCTGGACAGTCGTAATGTTGGGAGCCATGTGTATCGGTGGATTCTTCATGTTGCGTAAGTTTCTGAAGGTACTTCCCAAAGCAGATGGAAAGTCCAAATTGGATTGGCAGAATTATTGGGTGGAGCAAAGCCGTCCGATGTGGAACGACGAATCCAAGGCTTTTCTAGACATGTTAGTTAGTCCCGTACCCACGGCATTTCGAGATATAGCCAAACATTCCATCGCAGCTGAGATTGGTAAGATAGCTATTGAGAGTGACGCTACCGAGGTTACGCAAGATCATTGCATTCAAGGATACATAGTTGCAACACCTAAGCGAGACAATAAATTTCTCATGAAATTTTTAACGAAGAATCAGATTGATTACAAGAAGTATGAGCATCTCCTGAACAGATAATCATGATATCAACAAGTCACTTCGCCAATAAGACCACACAATTGAAATGATTCATTTCTGATTCATTTCAATTGTGTGGTCTTTGTGTATAAAAGATACATTAAACCAAAGGAGTTCATGTTCATGAAGATTGCTATTTGTGGAGGAACCGGCTTTATTGGACAATCATTAATTAAGCATTGGATAACACAAGGACATCATATCATCATCATTACTCGACAGGTCCCCTCTCATACTACAGTGACAAACAAACAACTAGAATACATCACTTGGAATCAAATAAACCAAGACCCCGAGATACTTGAGAACTTAGATGCACTGATTAACTTGGCAGGAGCATCTCTGAGTCAGAAGTGGACGAATCCAGCCAAACAGCGCATTATTGAATCTCGACTAACCACGGTCTCGGCAGTCAATAAATTAATCTCCCGTTTAAACACTAAACCGGCTGTCGTCATTCAGGCATCAGCCGTTGCAATCTACGGTACTTCACTAGAAGAAACATTTGAAGAGACTTCACCAACACATGTTATGGACTTTCCCTCAGGGGTTGTACAACAATGGGAAGAGACCGCAGATCTTATTGTTGGAGTACGGCTAGTCAAGTTACGGATTAGTGTTGTTCTTGGAAACGATGGTGGCGCCTACCCAATGATGCGGCTTCCCTTCAAACTCGGCGTAGGTGGGAGAATTGGTAGTGGCCAGCAATGGATGTCTTGGATTCACATCTTGGATATGGTGAGGCTAATTGAATTCTGCATCCTCAACCCTAATATCGAAGGAGCTGTTAATGCATCTGCACCAGATCCTGTCACGAACGACCAATTCGGTAGAGCCGTTGCTGCTATACACCATCGCCACTATTGGTTCCCCATTCCTAGCTTTCTCTTAAAGGGAATCGTGGGTGAGTTATCACTTATTCTGTTAGAAGGGCAACGTGTCATCCCAAGTAAAGCACTTCAGCACGGATTTGTATTCAGATATCCTGAAATCCAGGGAGCTATTCAGGATCTCAAATGATACGTATACTCACCCTTAATGATTGTAAATATATCCCCATCACGAAGAGGATACTCTTTGTATGCAATCATAGGCTCCTTATTCAATAAGGTACCATTCTTAGATCCCAAATCTTTAAGAACATACCCTTCATTCCCCTTCGAGATCTCCACATGGGCTCTGGATGTTCCTGATGTAACCTCTACAAACTGGGCAACATCAGCAGCCCTTCCAATAATGAAATGAGGAAGATTTAATACAATGGGTGTGGGCAATACTTCACCATAGGATGACTCTTCACGGAGTAACCCACTCTGTCCTATTTCTCTTCGTTCTAGATAGGGATATGATGATTGAGATGGACTCTTTCTATCCGCAGAAGAATGATGATCTGGTTTCAGTAGGACTGTAGCATTGGCCCTAGGAGAAGACAACATTTCCGTTCTTTGTCCTAGCTGGGCATAGTAGTCACCCCTATCATCTTCATTATTTTCAGTTGCAGCAGCGGTCATGGTCGAACTTGAAATCAGTTCCCCACTTAATCCCGATATAAATCTCGAACTCGAGACCGTGCCCGTGCCCGTGCCCGTGCCCGCTTGATTGTGTTCTGATGTTGGGTGATCTGGGAACTCCCATTTAGTACGTGAAGGCTCTGGTTCTCGATCCTTTCCTTCCCCTCCGAAGAATCCCGTTAATCGTTCTACTTGAAATGAAGAACCCACCTTACGAGCTGGACGATAATCTTCCAGTTCTTCAGAATATGGATCAAACAAGGGAACCGACTCGGATAAGATCTGCTCTCTCCTCCCAAGAATCCGGAGTTTACCCTTCCAACCCAACCATGCAATAGCTCCCAAGAGAGCGGTGATAAGAATGCAAACAACTAGCATGCCTGTCCCTTGATGAGTCATATAGAGAAACCGCCATATAATAGCACATGTTACCAAACACCCAAGTGCTATATAGGTAGTCATTGAGGAAGTTTCATGTTCTTCCTGTTCTTGATCGATATCATCCGATCCTCCATTCTTCATATGATCATTATTTCTCCAAGATTGCTCTATATCTATTGGAGATATTACTGGGGGCATTGCAGGAACCTTTCGAACGAGTTCTTGTTCTCCTCTTGATACGAATGGCGCACGGTGAACCATATCCTTCGGAGCAGCAGATGCCCTTCGTTTGTGATCATGATCTGGCGCATGCGAGGATCCTTGAAGGATGATATTAGACTGATGGCTTGGTGCACTAGAAGGATGGAATTCAGACAGATCGTTATTTATGAGTGTAGACTGATATGAAGCATGCTGCCCTACCTCTGAGATTAAGTTTAAGAGCAGACCTTTTAATCCAGTCCATGTAAATTCTTCAACTACACTCACATAATGAAGCAATGATTGAATACCATTACCTTGCAATTCAGATACAGATGCCATAAGTCTTGTTATTAACTGCTGTAGAGAAGCGTGAGTAGCCTCTGCATTCTTCACAGATGGAATGGGTATATAAGTCAGATATACTGCCCCCATATGGAAGGGCCCCTCGATAAATATATAATCTTCTTGAAGTATGTATTGCTCTGGATCTAACATATATAATTTACTATCTTCTAAAGTACTTACAATTTGCAATAATAGGCCGTAGTACTCATTCAACGTTAATTTATCGCTTTTAAGTAAATGGGTAAGCATTTTTTTATTGGTAATTTCATATTGGAGACTTACTTTGAAATTTACTTCCTTCATATGAAGAGGCAACAGATGTGGCACTTTGGCTGCAGAGATCATATTGGTCTGAACTCTACTTAATTCAGATGAAGGAATGCCCTCCGGACTGCTCAGAACCATATAATTGCCACCGTTTTGAATGAAATCACGACTTAACCCAAACAACATACTCACCTCATTCTATTAGGGTAATGTATTTAGATAGACTTAATTACAGTCTATATAGAAAAGCACATAGGATACCAGGAACAACTGCCAGCATAAATGGAAACCGAATCTGCTCCTTGTTCATCTTACTCAACAGGGCAGTATCCTTAAGAATAAATAAGCCTACAATGACATGGAATACCTTTCGGAGACGTACAAGTGTCTCTCTACGCCATAAGAGTATGGCAATTCCAATGAGCCCTGCAAATATTATTGAATACAATAAGGTCTGAATCGTGAACAATGTTCCTGTCCAAGCACCAATGCCGCCGAATAGTTTCACATCACCCGCTCCAACAGCTCCTAACCAATACATCACTAACAGGATGCCAAATCCGACTCCCAGTCCTTTCCCAGTGAACATTAACCCACTCCAACCAGCATCGATGAAGTGGAATAGTATGCCGCACAACATGGCTGGAATGGTCAACACGTTTGGAATTTTCATTGATTTAATATCTGTAATGAAAGCAGTAGCCACGAGTAATCCACATCCTGCAAAAGCAATCTCCATTCCTCTTCTTCCTCCTGTCCTTATGATGAATTATCTCAGATCAACGACGGTAAACATGACTTCAACTCGTTGTCCATCCTCTGTCGTTATAATAAATGGCCATGTACCCGGTGTTGTATTCGTACCGACGAACCATTCCCATTCAATATAACCATCTCCATCCGCCTGACTCCATCCCAGATACTTTGCTGTACTCTGACCAGTTTTATAAAATACAGATAATTGTGCCGTAGCATGAGGAGCTACCTTCACCTTTACCCTGGCTTTCTTCCCGACAATGGCCGGATCAGGCTTCTCTAGGACTTCAATAGATGTTGAAGTATCATCTCCATCTGTACCATCTTTTACGGATTCAGATGTATCTCCAATCCACAGACGTTCTTGCGCTTTCGCTTGTATTACGATTTTTTTATTGATGAATGGGACTTTCATGGGCAGTTCATAACTAACCTCAATGCCGAAATATGGATTGCTTCTAGTCTTCATATCAGGAAGATAAATATTAGACACATGAATACGATCAACGCTTAAGAATTCACTCTGTATGAAGGGCTTAAGCAAAGGTCTAACCACAGGATCAAGCACGGCTTCGGATGCAGCATTCTTTATTTTCTGTAATGGCTCATCTCCCATTGCTACAGCATCCATCATCCATTGATTGAATGGAGCTGGAAGTGAACTACTATACTGGGATGCCCAATCCGTCACAGACAATTTAGGTATGACCCAATTCCCCGTTAACTTAGAGTCTTGGCTCTCCTCTGACGAAGGATTTCCTTGCTCCACTACTAAGGAAATGGGATACATATAAGATGAGACCATCTTGACCGCATCGGATACGGTACTTTGAAGGGCCGTTGAGATCAATGTCATCTGAATCATATAAATGAGGAAAATAACGAAAAAGATAAAGAAGGGAAACACTAACGCAGCTTCAAGAACCATGCTTCCTTGTTCTTTGTTCCTTCTCCTAATAGGAAAAATCCGCTTTTTTGATAGCATAATAACGGCTTCCTTCCACTTTATCTTCACTCGAACCGAACATCTTTAAGATTCCTGGAAGGAACCATACCTGCATTCCAATCCGAACCTCTCCTGAGGAGTATGTCGCCCTCTCTGCGGGATTAATTCCCGTATTGAAGCGAATAAGTGAGAGCATGCGTGACATTTTATTCTCATTATTACTATGAATAAATAGAAATACCCTCAGATAATCGCGGTAAGTCATCTGCACCTTTAAGTATGCTGACAACTCTACGGATCCTTTCACACACAATTGAATCATGTCCGCTATTGCCATCTCAATTCCGTAGAGCAAGGAAGCAGCTAGAATTAACAAGGGATTTCCCAATTTGCTACTCTTCACTAACCCCTCCATCGTGCGTATCGCCAGTCTCGTACCAAATATTTCTGCATATGCGGCTGATACGTTACCAACCGGATTATGAAATCCATACAGAATGTACTCCAACTCTTGATTATGAACACTAAGCTGTTCTACTACATCATCCCCTACTGAACTATCAGGTTGACTGACTATGCTTCCTAATTGAGAAATATCAAAGTGTTGAAAATAGAGTGCCGCATATTCATTCTGGTAGAATTCATCTTGTAATCCAGACATCATCCCACCCATTGAACCAAACAACCCATCCATGTTATCCATAGCTGATGCACCAGCATCATAAGGATCATTATCCAATGGAGCTCCCTTATAAGAATCGCCGGCCGTTTGTCTATTGAAGGATATACTTTCATCGTAATATTGTTGCAACGTACGATATTCCTCCATATGGCCTTTGGCCTTGTCTTCTAATTCATTTATTTTATTTAGTACATTAGCAGCGTCCTTTAACTTCGCTTTCGATTTCTTCTCCGTCGCCTTACGCTCCTGATCCGAAGAGCGGTTCTCCTCCAATTCCCTCTTTTCTTCATCAAGGATGTTCCCTGAACCTGAAATAGAATATTTCCGTAAGTAGGTATCTGCTTGTTCACGTGTCTGAATAGCGATAGACTTCATCTGGCTGCTTGAAGTTCCTCCCATCACCGAAGTAAAGGATGTGATTTGCTTATCCAAAGATCCATATTGGTTTGTCTGAATCTCGATTTCATTCTTTAAATCTTGTAGAAATACTTCCGGTAGTAGTAATTTCTCAGTCTGTCCTCTAATCTGTTTAATAGTTTCTGAATCCTCATTACTTAATTCCTTTGCACTTCCTGGAGTCTTCTCACGAGATACTTGATCGTACCCTTCGTTCTGAGCACGATTCTCTGACTCTCTAATGACTTGTTTCATTTGTTCATTCATCTGATAAGCTTCTTCCCACGACTCTAGTGCTTGGGGCAACAGGATTTGATGATCTACACGCGAAGAATTCTGAATTCTAGAAACATTAGTTATTACACCAGAAGATCCCTGACGATATTCATGAATCATTGCTGCGTATGAGTCAATTAAATCGTCATTGTCGTCGTTATCATCATTGTCATCATTGTCATCATTGTCATCATCATTTTCTTCGTTATCGTCGTTTACACTTTTACCTGAATTGCTATTACTTTGTCTTTCCGCAATTAATCGTTCTAGCTCATCCACCTTATTAACATAATCATCATACTGAGCTGCTATATCCTCTCCAGAATGGACACCACCACCCAATGATTGATTAGAAATGTATGTAGAAGACTGACTCATAATTAGACTAGATAGCTGTTCTGTACTCTTTACCGCCTTTTTTTGCTTTACGATCATCTCATCTAAGGCATCTTCCCTTTTGTCATATAACTTCTGAAGTTTTTTCAACACATCCACAGTGTTAGATGCTTCTTTCATCGATTGAGACAATGGTTTAAACTTGTTTACTATTTCTAACGTGAAATCAATGGGAGCCTTGTATTTCATTTCTTCACCAATCTGGTGATTAAATATGTCATATTCCCCAAGCATCCGCTCCATATGTAAAGAGGACGTATCTAATTCTAGTGGAAGTATTGAAAAGGCATCTCCCCGATCACCATGATCCATACTGCCATTCAGAACCCCCGACATAATCTGATCTCCGTCACTCTCTCCATAAGCAAATAAACCGTATTCTTGCTGTAATTCTGGTTCATAGGCAGACATCACAGAGCGAACTGCGGACCGAACTAGACGCTCACTCTGAACCTTCATTGCAGCAATTCTCGCATAATCAATGAATAAAGCGACAAAAGTAAATACAATAGCTAAGATCAGTATGAGAAAAATAGACACCGAGCCCCTCTGATCCGTATGCCACTTACCGAACATATTGAATTCCCCCCTTTCCCTATCTAATTTAACTTGTGATACTGGCATATCGCTTAGCGTTAACTCTGAAACCCTAATCCTCTACTTCTTCTTTGATCCGTACTTATTCAATACTTCAGCAGCATCGTCCTTATTTGTAGCAATTCCGCCTGATCCTTTGAATTTAGCAGCATAATATCGCATGAAATCAACCGTTCGTATAAATTCAACAGGTTCAACAATGACCGATTGTGCGTTTGCCTCTAACTTAGATCCCCCAGAGAGTATCTGTGTTATGGAAGGTAAATGAATCAATTGATCTAATTCAGTACTCACTTTACGTTGTAGCAATGTGTTCTGATACGTGATCTCACCTTGCATATTCCCTGTTACTAACTTGCTTATTTTTGATAGTTTAGTAGCTGGAAGTGTTCCAGAACTATCGCTTCCAGGTAGAGAAATAGATTGCTTATTCTTAGCACCTGCCCAGCCAAACATAGCACTCAGCATCTGATCATCAGTCAGTCGCCAATACAATGAATCATATTGCCCTTGTTGAAAACCTCCATTAGTTGTTTCTTTGTAACTGTTATCCCAGCTATAGGCGGATCTCTCAACCGCAGCTGAAGCGACTTGCTGTAATATCGATTGTTGATAGATATACATACAGAAGAACATGAGAATGATCGTTACCATCAGTACAATAGGCATCACGAGGGAAGCCTCAAGTGTGAAGCTTCCCTCGTTACCTTTGAGTCTAATTCGCATCAATAAAGTCTTCGCTTTTGCTACCTACTTTGTTTAATAAATTTGAGACAATTGATTTAAGTTGATTCTTAAAGATCACAGCTATTACAATAATTGCTGCGATGATCAGAATCATTTCAAGCATCCCAAGCCCTTCTTCCTCTTGCCAGAATCCCTTTATTTTTCCCCATACCATCGTTACCATGTCATCACTCCTCCTACATATTCATCATCATCATTGCGGGCGCACCAACCAGAACAACAACTACCATAAAAATAACGACCATCGGAAATACCAGCTTAGAAGATGCTTGCTCTCCGCGTGTACGAGTGATCATTTTGCGACTCTCCCATAACGTTCGCGACAGATCACGTAAGGACAATACAAAATCATTACCTCCACGTCTGAAATTCAGCAGAACCGTCGTTGTAAAGATCGATACTTCTTGCAATGCACATCGCTTACTGAAACTCTCAAATGCCTGCTGAAATGAGTACCCACTATCCCAGTCCCCAATCATCCGATTCAATTCTCTATACAAGGGATGTTCCTGTTCCTCTTTCTTTCGTCCAACACAATGAATGATCGCCTTTTGTACCGTTTCCCCGGCACCTACAAGTAAGACTATTTTGTTTAGAAACTCAGGAAGTTCCATCAGTATTTCCTGATCACGTGCTTGAACCTTTTTATGAAGATCTCTCACCAGTGCTACAGGTAAAAGTACCGCTAATGTCGCACCTAATAATAATCCTGTTTTTTCACCTATTCCTATCGAAAGCACACATCCCAGACATAGCAGTAACCAGCTGTAACACATCATTTCTCCTAAATAGAGGAGCGTCATCTCACCACTGTATCTCACGCCATGAATTTTCTGAATGGAACGCTGTACTTTATAGAAGAAGAATGGAAATCTAGTGGTTATCTTTGACTTATCCAGAATACATAACATCGGGGGGACCACTTTGTTAAGCCGTATCCCCTCCATAGGCAACTTGCTAAGTTTCCGGTACTTCTCATCGCTATGCCAGTTCAGCACCACCCAACCTCCCACCAGCAGAACCAGCACCACAATGCATAGGATAATCACAGCCATCACCTCCTACAATTTGATATTCATGATCTTGCTAATCCAGATTCCACAAGCTCCTAATACTGCCAGTGAGAACGTTGAGATGATCAATCCAATACCGCTATACATTGGTGTCATATAATCGGGTGACGATAGATTCATGAATAATATCATGAGGACTGGCGCTGCAAGAATAGCCTTAGATTCGAATTTCTTCTGCGCAATCATAACCGTAATCTCCTGCTGAATATCTAACTTCTCCCCAATAATAGTGGATGTTCGGCGCACTACTTCTACTAGATCCCCACCCGTTCTCTTACAAGTCGTGAATACATCAGCGAAATTCGTGATATCCTCCATCACCGCACGTCTGCTAAAGTCTTGTAATGCTTCTTCAATAGGTTCACCGTATTCTAAACGTGCACAAATAATATTCAATTCAGTAATCAGATCGTTCTCAGCTTCAGGGTCCAGCATTCGTAAATCCTGAACAGCTTCTCTAAATCCATTCTCTACAGAACGTCCTGCTGACAAAGAGGATGATAACGAGAAAAGAGCTTGTTTGAAGTGCAGATTCATGGCAGAACGACGTCGGTTCAACATATATTGTCTCCAGAACCCTGGAACAAACCAAGCACTACAAGATATAAGAAGGGACACAATCCATTGGTGATAGAACAAATATCCTACTCCATAAAAAAGGAACCCACCGATAACCATACTTGTCACGCGTTCAAAGCTACTTAGATCATAGACCGTGTAGTCTGGAAGAACAGGTTGTACCCGCCCTGTCTGATCACTTCTCTCCCTCGTTCCTGCCTCCCCCTTCCGTTTGTTTCTCACTCTCTTTACCTTAGCTATTGCTGTCACTCAAGCTTCACCTCCTTGCCCTCGATCACAAGAACATGATCAAGTCCCGCCATCCTCAGCTTGTCCACGTGTTGCATGGCATGACCACAGGACTCCAATTGTCCAACGATTCGCCCATCCTCCTCCCCTCTCTCCCGGAATTGAAAGAGTGGACTCACTTGTACTTCCCCGTTCTCCATACCCAGCACCTCACTAATTTCCGTAACTCGTCTTGAACGATCACGTAACCTAGATAAATGAACTAGTATATCGATAGCTGAGCTGATCTGCTGACGAACAACAAGGATCGGAAGATTAGCACCACTAAGTACCATCGTTTCAAGGCGACTGATCATATCCTTCGTACTGTTAGCGTGACCAGTTGAGAGAGAGCCATCATGCCCGGTGTTCATTGCTTGCAGCATATCCAAAGCCTCACTACCACGAACTTCTCCCACTACAATCCGATTCGGACGCATCCGTAAAGATGAACGAATGAGATCGCGAATCGTAACTTCTCCCCTTCCCTCCGTATTGGCATTTCTCGTCTCCAACGAGACTAGATTCGGTACGGTTACAATCTGTAGTTCAGCTGAATCTTCTATCGTGATCACGCGCTCGTCTACTGGGATGAACTGTGATAGGGCATTAAGAAATGTCGTCTTCCCCGATCCTGTTCCACCGCTGATGAATATGTTGTACTTGCCTATCACCAACTTCTGGAGAAATATGGCCGACTCCTCACTCAATGCGCCACGTCTTACTAGATCATTCATCGTCATCGGTGACTCTGGAAATTTCCGAATCGTCATGGTAGGTCCCTTCAGAGCAATAGGAGGAAGAACAATATTGACACGTGAGCCATCCTTCAGTCTCGCATCTACGATAGGAGATGACTCATTAACTACACGATTCACTCCCGCTACGATGGTCTGAATAATATCTTCTAAGCGATTCTGCGATTCAAATTGTTGAGTAAGACGTTTCACCTCACCTTCTTGCTCAATAAATATATCTTGATGGCTGTTGATCATAATTTCCGTAATCGATGGATTATCTACTAAGGGTTGTAAGACGTCCAGTCCACGAAAAGAGTCATAAATACGGCGGATGAGTGTACGTTTCTCAAGTGCAGTTAAATCGTATAACTCCTCTTGATGCAGCACAGTTCTCTCGATAACCTTCATTAATTCAGCATCATCTACCGCTGATGTCACATCTAGACCCGACCGAATCCTATTTCGAATAACTTTGAACAGGTCCTCATCCATGTAACTGTCCTCCGACACCACCTGGTAAGAGATCTCCCACTAAATCTCTACATAGATTCAGAATATCTCTTTGAAAAATCGGTGAGCTTAATAGAATATCTTCATGACTTACCTGTTTCCATGAGGGAATATAGGGAAGTACTCCGTCAATATGTTCTATATGGGCTGGTAGTGTGTTCGCTACACTTCCAACATAACGATTCAAGATAAATCTGCTCTTTAACAACATATTATTGAACATCGCAGGGTTACTTTTCTTCATAAAAGAGAGCCAATGCCCCGTCTTGTGCATGCTGATCACATCATCAAGAAGTAGCCAGACTAGACTCTCACAAGTCTCCATAACGGCTTCACAACGCTCTCCTGCACCTGTGTCTGTATCCGCAATAATGACATCATATTGACCGCCATCTGCAATACATTTCATCAGTTGACAAGTATCATGCTTAGTCATCTGAATCCATTCCTTAAGATTATTCAGTGGTGCAAACATATCCGCTTTAATGCCTTCATGAGAAACTGCATAAGTTGAAATAGAAATAGATGAGTAATCTTTCAATTCTTGTGCAGCCTTCAACTCGTATAATAAACGTGAAAGGTCAGGCCCACTTTCTCTACTTCGCATCTGCCTAGGAAACACAGCACTGCTATTCATCGTCTCCAAATTAAGATAGAACACAGACAGCCCACAAGCACCTAATTGCTTGGCCATATTTAATGCGGTTGTTGTCTTTCCACTTCCCCCTACAGCAGATAACAAGCCAATCATAGCCGTCTCACCTGAGGTTATCGTGGCTGATCGCCCCATTGGACTTACTGATAAATCTAGAATAGCTTGGAGCAATTGAGGAAGTGGTTGATATTTCACAAGAACAGGACCTTGTAGTGAACTCTGTCCCACTTCGTCTAAGACGATCCAAGTTAGGGACTGATCACCTTGGTTCAACCAAGGCTTAAGAAATATAGCTTCTGCTACTACAACATCCGGTCTCTCATTTCCGTTCATGTACTGCAGAAATTTATCCGCTTCAGTAAAAGCAACAACTCTGATCTTCTCACCGAACTCACTACTGTGGACGTAGCAGAGTAATGGCTCAATATATTCGTTCTCCTGAACAGCCAGCACTACCAGCACTACTCTAGCAGGAATCATAAGTCTCCTCCTTTAACAATGAAACACCAAAAAGCACCGTTCAACAGCCGCAATTACGCGGTTGTTAAACGGTGCTTCCGTTTACGATCCATTAATTTACTGATAGAATATCACAGTTTATTCCAGCCAGCAAGTATGAAATTAACATACAGAACATTCATAAGTAATTTCTATTTATGATTATCATTTCTAATTCACACATTATAAAGGTAACATATCTCTTGCAATGGCTTTTGGTTTACATTCCTTACATACACCTACTACAGTTCCCTCTTCACTTGCATAGAAAATTAACTTATCCATTTTCTTGCAATATGTACACTTTTGCATCTTCTGATTTTGTTTCTTTTTCTTCTCCTGCGCGAATTCAATGACATGACCGTTGACCGTTGTCTTCGGAGTTCTTAGCATTTTAAATAATAAGATTAATATAACGACAACAACGACCCCTATAATAACTAACCAAATATTATTCACGAAGTTGAATCTCCTCCATTTAGTCTAAGAATCTTTCCCTGTCCTTTGGCGACGGTATCATACATTGATCGGATTTCCCGAACCAGCGATAGCGATGTTTAGCTATAAATTGGTATACAGGATCTCTCATAAGTCTGGGCACAATAATAAAACTATATATAAGCGACCATGGAAATTTTAAGTGTCTGGCAATACGTAAGACCGCCGTAGATTTCGTAAAATACATATCGTTTTCAACCAAGACGATCGTATTCATAGAATCTGTAGGTAGACCACCCTTTCCCAACACTTTCTTCCCCATCTCTGACTGTAAAGAAGCAAAAAAGAACCTTTTTGCAAGATCGCGTTGAATAATAAACTTCGTAGCCCCTTGACACATCAGACAAACACCATCAATAAGTACAAGGGGAGAAGGACTACCTGTTGGAGTGATTTTCGCAATTGGTTTCCCATTGTGTTCTTCCATTCCTAACTCCTCCTACTATTATTTAATTATGACACACAATCATCATAACATGACATACGGAAAGTTTGAAAATTCATAAAGAAAAAAGCGCAGGATAAGTTCCCACGCTTTTCTCACTTCTACATCTACTTAGCAATAGCTTTCTCAAGCCATTGATGTTCATCGACCTGCTCCTGTATTGCACCTTTAAAGTTCTCCATACATTTGCAAATGAAATCTTTGCGACATATAGGACAAGGTGTTTTGAGCAATCTGCTGATGGTGGTCATTTTCCATTCAGGATAACGGTTATAAAACGTGCGGCACTCTGTTCCGTCTGCCAAATAGATGATGAATTCATACAATCCATCTTTCTCATTATTGCTGGCTTCTTCCACGTTCGAAATTATCGGTCTGTAAGACATCAGTATCACCCATTATATTAAATTTGTTAATCCAAAGATGGCTTATCCAACAAGTACTTAGACATTTTAATGAATTTTCAACTTGATGTCAATTTTATTATACCACTACTCCGGCTAAAAGGAGAAATAGTAACCTTATTTCATAAAATTAAACAAGACAAGCAGCACTAAGTTTCCCTAGACAAACAAAATTGCAGGAGTACAATAAGTATTATATAAGGCAACTTTATTATGACAAAATTTACAGGATGTGATTCATATGAAGGGTTCAGATCGTACATTTACTACAGATGACGGTTCGAGAGTTAACAGAAGAACCTCTTTATCAGAAGTAAACCATTCCATGAAGGTGCCCATGACCGGATCATGGATTAAGAAATTTATGGCTTTTGCTGGGCCTGGCTATTTAGTGGCAGTAGGATATATGGATCCAGGGAATTGGGCAACAGATATTGCAGGAGGTTCTCAATTCGGTTATACGCTCTTATCCGTTATCTTGGTATCTAACTTAATGGCTGTTCTACTCCAATCTCTCTCAAGTAAGCTTGGTATTGTCACGGGACATGACTTAGCCCAAGCATGTCGCAATAATTATAGTCGTCCTGTCAGTATTGGTCTGTGGTTTCTGTGCGAGCTAGCTATTGCAGCATGTGATTTAGCAGAAGTTATTGGTTCAGCTATCGCGCTTAATTTACTGTTCGGAATACCTATTATGTATGGGGTTCTTATAACGGCAGTGGATGTACTACTTGTATTACTCCTTCAAAAGAAAGGATTTCGAGCTCTAGAGATATTAGTAGTTGTATTGATTGTTACTATTGGTGGCTGTTTTGCCATCGATCTGTGGCTCTCCCATCCCAATGTAGGAAGTGTATTTAAAGGATTTATACCGGATCCTGACATTATTCAGAATCCTCAAAAGCTATATATTGCGATTGCTATCCTTGGCGCAACTGTGATGCCGCATAATTTATATTTGCATTCTTCCATTGTACAGACTCGTCAATATGAGAATACGCTAAAAGGGAAACGAGAAGCGATTCATTTTGCAACTTGGGATTCTACGATTGCTTTAACATTAGCTTTATTTATTAATTCAGCCATATTAATCGTTGCTGCAGCTACATTTCATAAAGCAGGAATGACTGAAGTCGCTCAGATCAGCGATGCATATCATCTCTTAACACCTCTTGTAGGGACAACGCTAGCTAGTATTCTATTCGGAGTCGCACTTCTAGCTTCCGGACAGAACTCTACACTTACAGGAACACTTGCTGGACAGATTGTGATGGAAGGATTCCTTAATATCCGCCTTCCTCAATGGTTGCGACGGTTAATTACTCGATTGATAGCTATCATTCCAGCTGTCATCGTAACAGCCGTTGCTGGCGAACAAGGTATTGAAAAACTACTGATTCTTAGCCAGGTCATTTTATCACTACAACTTCCCTTTGCAATTGTTCCGCTAGTTAAGTTCACCAGTGATAAGAAAATCATGGGGGTCTTTGTCAATCCACTATGGGTGCAGATATTAGCTTGGTCTGTGACTGTCATTATTATAGCTTTAAATATATATTTGATATTCCGCACCTTTACTGGATGAGATCCATAATAATCACTACACCTGATAAACTCGAAGTCATTTCAAGACCCAGAAAAGAAATACCAAAAAGGCAGCTCAAGGATAAATCACCTTGAGCTGCCTTTTTCCTGCACGTATAAGACTTAATTAATGCGGTCGAGAGGACTCGAACCTCCACGGGGTTGCCCCCACTACCCCCTCAAGGTAGCGTGTCTGCCATTCCACCACGACCGCGTAAAAATAAAGAGGAATTTCCCTTAGCAACACAATATATTTTACATGGCAGCCTATGAAAAGTAAAGAAAAAAGACCTATCCATACCGCACTTCACTTATGTAATACAACATAACATATTGATGATAGTATTTACATTTTTTTCATTATTTAAATTGACAACAATGTGACTATTCAGTATGATTAGTTCAATAAATTCAATATAACTCTAACACAAGTACAGATACGTCAATTTATATAACATATAACAATTCAAACAATTCCCATAATAGCGAAATATATTACATGGAGGTGTCATGACATGGACAAAGGCAGAAAGTTACTTGATTACGTACAAATGTTAGATTCCTCCTTGTACGTAGGTGGATTCAGGCATTCATCTGGGTTCGAAGCTGAAATATCAAAGGGTAACATTCATAACCGCGATGAACTCGATTTATTCTTAAGATGCCAACTTGAGAATGTGTTACTTCACACAGAGATTAGGGCGCTCAAAGAGGTATATCACGCTACTGAGAGTAACGACCTAGAACGAATTGCAATAATTGATAAATCCGTTCACGATCGCAATCATAATCCGATCGATAAACATACGGCTCAGAAGAACGGAAAACGCCTTTTAAAATTAGCTCGGGCTCTTTATCCATGGATGGACTTCGATGAACTGGAAGAAACGCTACAGAAACACGAGGCTGTAGGTTGCTTAATTACGGTACACGCTTGGATTAACCAAAAACTAGGCACAGACTGTGATCAAGCGATACAAGGATACATATTCTCAGCAGTATCCTCTTGTATCCATAGCGCTTCGGTCGTTATGAACATTTCCAGTGAAGATGAGAAACGATGGATCCAAACCTCTCTTGATCTCTTAGCACCAGAGTGGCATTCCGTTACAATGCACTCTAAGGATGTTCATGAATTTTCCTCTACTGCCTAAATCACCATAACAATCATGACAACAATAGAAACGGGTACCCTCCATAAATATGGAAGGTACCCGTTTCTAATGAGCACAAGCTTTTTTATTCGGAAAGTTGATTTCTTCTGTAATCTGTAAATTCAATATATTCCTTAATAAACCCCAATTCCTGTTCACTTAATTTAGAAGAATTACGTTGTATTTGCCGTATTACTTCTGTTGAATATTGTTCTTGCTCTTCTTTCAAGAGTTCGCCCTGCGATTCTCTGCCCACAATGAGCCAATCCAGACTAGTATTGAAATAGGCACCAATCTCAACCAGCTTATTTGTACTCGGTGTAGACTTTCCTCTTTTCCAATCACCGAAATTCCCTGTACTAATTCCTAACTCTTCGCAAAATAACTTTTTAGTCATTCCTTTGCTCTTAATTAAAATTTCAATTCGCTGGTAAATTGTCTGCATCTTATGACCGCCTTCCAATGTTGTCGAGAAAAGTGACGCATGTAAGTATTATATATTGAATAATTACGTAAAAAAGTATATACTATCTAGTATGTCTCCATTGAATTATATCACAGAATTTCCATCTATTTGTTCATAATCTACTCATGTTGCAGGGAGAGACCACTCATGTCAAATTTCACCGCTACACTACATCACGAAGTCCTTCATTCATTACAACAAAGTATTGTAGTCCTAAATCGTGAAGGTCGTGTTATTGCTGTAAATCCAGCCTGGGAAGCATTATCTATGTATCATAACTATCCTTCAACATTCCAATGGCTAGGTGTTAATTTTTTTCATATTAGCGAAATCCGTGGTGATGAACTAGAATTACACACATTATTAACATCATCATTCCACTGTATTATTCAAGGACATCTTCAATCCTTCACTCACGACTTTAGTATAAAAATAAACCAAAAGTTAGAGTGGCTTATGATAGAAATCTCTCCACTTTTAGCGTATGGCACTAACTCCGTTAAGGGAGCAAACATATTGATTACGAATATCACTAAAAGGAAACAATTAGAGCACGATTTACAAGAAGCTATTTCGCAGGTCAGAACAATACGAGGCCTCATTCCCATATGCGCTGTCTGCAAACGTATTAAAGATGATAATCTCCTGTGGAATGCCATTGAACATTTTTTGGAGAAACATACACATGCTGAATTCACCCATGATATTTGTCCTGATTGTATACGTACGCTATATCCTAAATACTCCTCTGCACTGGATAACCCATCCGAAGTATAATTTTCAAGCTGCCTTAGTATAGGTCTCAACGTACCTTTAATCTTATTGTCGTTGACAACCATTATTGTTGTACTTATAATTGTTACAACAACTAACTCTAAGGGAGTGTTTAAGCTGTCTAGATTTCCTTCCCCTGAACAGTCCATCGGTTTCAGATATGCCCATATTTTTCGCAAGTTAAGCACCTTATTCTCGATTCAACTCAAACCCTATGACATCACCCCTGAACAATGGTCCGTTCTCTATCAGGTATACCTTGAGGAAGGGATTAATCAGAAGAAGATTGCACGACGAACAGAGAAGGATCAACCCACCGTTACACGAATCCTAGACGTTCTGGATAAGAAACAACTCATTACAAGAAGCACAGACTCTACAGATCGCAGAGCATTTTTGATCCACCCAACGGAATCTGCAAAAAAACTCATCCTAGCTACGATTCCAATCGAAGTAGAATTGAATGACAATATAATATCTGGCGTCACGGATGAACAACTACAGTTATTACAACAGATCATGCAACAAATCCAACATAATATCGAACAAATTCATCAAGATTAGAGGTTATTGTTAGAATGACAACCATCAAAGAAAAGCTGTGGACCAGAGAGTTCATCATGCTGACCCTATGTAACTTATTATTATTTTTAAATTTACAAATGATTCTCTCGCCACTACCCGCTTATGTTAAGGATCATTTCCATGCAAACGACCTTACGGTTAGTCTTTTCACAACTATATTTGCATTATCAGCCATCGCTTCACGTCTATTCTCTGCCAAAGCATTAGAGAAAGGCAAAAGAAACGCGATTCTGTTCACTGGACTTATCCTGATCACACTCGCTACATTCGGTTATCTATGGAGCGGAACGTTAGCGTTATTACTACTTATGCGTGTTCTATTTGGAATTGGTTTCGGGATGGGAAGTACAACGTTGCCTACGATGGCTTCCGGTGTAATTCCTATAAGACGATTAGGAGAAGGTCTAGGTTATTTCGGGTTATCCACAAGTATCGCCTTATCGCTAGGACCGGTTATTGGGAGTACCCTATTGAATCAGAGCGGCTTTCCTACATTAGTATATGCAACATTGGCAACAAGCTTATTGATTCTTCCAATTATCTATCCATTAAGTAAAAAGGTAAAATCTCCGACTGCAGCACCTAAAGATCTCGCAGCCACATCTCAAAAACAAGGTTTCAACAAGAGTCTGATCATCCCAAGTTTACTTAACATGCTCATGTCCATTACATATGGCGGTTTATTAAGTTTCTTAATCTTATTTGGAAAAGAAGTTCATCTTGCGAATGCATCGTTATTCTTCTTGTTTAATGTCATTTCCGTGGTCATTGTCCGTCCGATATCTGGCAAACTTTATGATAGTAAAGGGCATATTGTGTTGATTATTCCGGCAGCACTATTCCTAATCACGGGACTCCTCTTACTTTCATACTCAACATCTACTGCTTCCCTTGCAGTTGCTGCGTTATGTTATGGTGTAGGATTCGGTACAGCACAACCTACCCTTCAATCTTGGATGGTACAATCCGTATCACCACATCAGCAAGGAATGGCGAATAGTATGTATTTCAACTCACTTGATCTGGGCGTGGCCATCGGTGCTCTGCTCTTAGGGCAAATCGCTTCCCATTCAAGTTATGCGGTAATGTATCGCTCCTCAGCTATATTCCTAGTATTGTTCATAGCGATCTACGCGATTTATATGATTAAGCGCACGAAGAATAACACTAGTAAGGAACAAGCGGTTGGAAACTAAATTTCTTATATTTTAATAAAAGCCATCAAAATCGTTTATGAATGGTTTCGATGGTTTTTTTTCATACACTGATAAGATGATCATTATTCAGCATACAAAAAGAAACCTTACAAAAGTAAGGTTTCTTCAAAAACTATAATGCGGGCGAGAGGATTTGAACCTCCACGGGGTTACCCCCACTACCCCCTCAAGGTAGCGTGTCTGCCGTTCCACCACGTCCGCAAACATAAAAGTGAGCCATGAAGGATTCGAACCTTCGACACCCTGATTAAAAGTCAGGTGCTCTACCAACTGAGCTAATGGCTCTCGGTGACTGTACAATGGTACGCCATAAGTGAGGTAAAATTAAAATGGTGACCCGTAGGGGAATCGAACCCCTGTTACCTCCGTGAAAGGGAGGTGTCTTAACCGCTTGACCAACGGGCCAGAAAGCATCACTTCTTGTGACGACAGGATTTATTATAACAAATAACAAACGGCATGACAAGCACTTTTTTTGAAACAAAAAAAGGAACCTCATCGGCCCCTCCATTTATCAAAATAAATGATAGCTATTGTTAATCATATGGCGGAGAGAGTGGGATTCGAACCCACGCACCGCTTACGCAGTCTAACCCCTTAGCAGAGGGTCCCCTTATAGCCACTTGGGTATCTCTCCAAAAAAATAATGGCTCCCCGAACAGGACTCGAACCTGTGACAACTCGATTAACAGTCGAGTGCTCTACCAACTGAGCTATCAGGGAACAGTAATTACAATTACTTTCATTAATATATCATCCCTGGATATTAGAGTCAAGATGAACTAATCGTAATTTCCCACTGCATTTCCCACATCGGTAACGGTTAGGATCAACCTTGCGTTTACGAAGATACTCCATGCCACATTGACTGCAAGTCAGCTTATATTTGTATGCCTGGGGTTTTCTCGCCTTGGCTCCTGGTAGGGTCTGACAGAATCTACTCCCACCTACTCGCTTCAACAATTGCTTGAACTCAGCATCACGGTGTCGGTACCCTCTGCCTCTCAGATGAAGATGATAATGGCATAATTCATGTTTAATGATTTTCTCCACTTCTTCGTTACCAAAGTTATCGAGTTGATGAGGATTAATCTCTATGTTATGTCCTTTTAGGAAATATCGCCCACCTGTAGAAGATAATCGACCATTAAACATAGCTTGATGTTGAAATGGCACCCCGAAACTTCGAATTGAAATATCCTCTACCCATGCCTGCAATTCCTCATTACTCATGTTTTCTTTCATTGAACGTATTCGTTTCCTTTCTATGTATCTTTTAATTCAATCTATCTACTTGAATTTTAACTTCACCTTAGGCTACACTGTCAAGTATACCGATAGAAAGAATTAATATAGCAGCAGCAACACTTAACTAAACCATGTTATAAAGGGGGATTCCTACAAGCTATGCCACAAATGAGATACGTTATTTTACAGAAACAGCAGGAACTTCAGTTCGTCGAGATGCCTGCAGACTATGCTTATCAGTTAAGTGCCCTTAACTTGCGACTCAACAAAGAGATCGACAAACTGACAGCACTAGATGTTCCAACATTACCCTTAGCCATTGCTGAATGTGATGGTCTAGATCTTTTGCAAGAACAACATAAAATACACGGCGGGTTAGATTATATCAATGAATTAGAGCAATCTTTTGCGTCTATTGATGAGACAAGCTACCCTATTATATCGCTACTCACAGAGATTCGTGCACTACAAGCTCAACTCGAACAGTGGTACGAAGAGGAATTGCAATAGATTATATGTAAACCTGCACATGACGGGCTTCTCTTCCATATGTTAAGAATACAGATGGAATTGCAAGAGGAGGAGATACCCTTGCCGCAGTGGCTAAGCAACCAATTAATGCGTGCTTTCAGTAAAGGTGACCGCCGTCAGATTAAACTGCTTAATGAATGTTGGTTTTTCTATCGCAATACTCCGGATAATAACAGTAGTCGATCTTCATAAATAACATCATCCTTATCAGTTTGTATACAAAAGCTTCGCCTCCCTTCGTAATAAGGGGGCGAAGCTTTTGTATATTATTGATGGATGAATCAGGTTATTAGTTCTGATCTTTCCGAGGGTTTCTCATGGTAAGTCCCACACGACCCTTTTTCTCATCTATATTTAGAACCCATACCGTCACATTATCTCCGACAGAGACAATATCCATTGGATGCTTCACATAACCGTTGCTTAACTGTGAGATGTGTACTAGGCCATCATTCTTAATTCCGATATCCACGAAGGCACCGAAGTCAATGACATTACGAACCGTACCTTGCATTTCCATACCCGGCGTTAAATCTTCCATCTTCAATACATCTGTACGGAAGATCGGAAGTGGAAGCTCTTCACGTGGATCGCGTCCTGGACGTTGTAAGCTTTCCATAATATCACGTAACGTAGGTACACCAACATCCAACTTGGTAGCTAAGTTCTCAACATCTTGTTGTTCTAAGATCTGGCTAAGTTCTTGGCTTCCCAATTTCTCAAGCTCCAGATTTAATTCACTGAAGATACGACCTACAACGGTATAAGATTCGGGATGGATAGGAGTACTATCTAACAAATCCTTACCTTCTGAAATTCTCATAAATCCAATACATTGCTCGTACGTTTTCGCTCCTAAACGTGGAACTTTTTGCAATTGTTTACGGGAAAGAAACTTTCCGTTCTCCTCCCGATACTTCACAATATTCTTGGCTATTGTCGCGTTCACACCTGCTACATATGACAATAACGATGGCGAAGCCGTATTTACATCTACGCCAACATGGTTAACTGCTGATTCAACAACTGCCTTAAGGCTCTCTTCCAAATGTTTCGGGCTAACATCATGTTGATACTGACCGACACCAATGGCTTTGGGTTCGATCTTAACCAACTCTGCTAATGGATCTTGAATACGGCGAGCAATGGATACAGCACTACGCTCAGCTACATCTAGATCAGGGAACTCCTCTGCAGCTAACTTAGAAGCAGAATACACACTTGCTCCAGCTTCATTAACAATAAGATAGGCTAGTTCTTTATCATGTAGATCACTAATAACTTCAGCGACAAATTGTTCTGTCTCTCTAGAAGCCGTACCGTTCCCAATAACGATCAACTGAATCTGATATTTAGTAATCAATTCTTGGAATTTCTCCGTTGCTTCCTTCGTTTTGTGATGTGGAGCAGTCGGATAGGTAACCGCCACTTCAAGAAGTTTACCTGTATCATCTACTACTGCTAGCTTACACCCTGTACGGAAGGCAGGATCCACACCTAATACGCAACGTCCCTTCACAGGCGCCTGCAAGAGCAAACTACGCAAGTTGCCAGAGAAGATAGAGATCGCTTGATTCTCACCTTTCTCCGTCAATTCTGCACGAATCTCCCGCTCAATAGAGGATGCAATAAGACGCTTGTATGCATCTTCAATAACAGATTCAAGCACTTTTTTCACGATAGATTCATGCTTAATCACCTTTGTACCCATAAAAGTATGAATGGATTCAATCGGTACTTCGAGTCCTACCTTCAGGATATTCTCTCGTTCTCCACGATTAATCGCTAGAATACGGTGAGGAGGCATCTTCTTAGCCAATTCTTTGTAACTATAGTAGTTCTCGTATACGGATTCTTGTTCAGTATCTTTCGCTTCCGACACTAACATGCCATGATCCATCGTATATCGACGTACCCATGCACGTACCACGGCTTCATCTGCGATATTCTCAGCAAGGATGTCCATGGCTCCTTGAATCGCATCCTCAGGTGTATCAACACCTTTCTCAGCATCCACATAGGTTGCTGCCTCTGCAGTTAAATCCCCCTGCTTGGGCTGATCCCATATCCAGTTCGCCAAAGGCTCCAAACCTTTTTCCTTTGCCATACTCGCACGGGTTTTGCGCTTTTGGCGATATGGACGATACAAATCTTCCACTTCTTGTAGTTTGACCGCTTGTACAATCGATGCTTTTAATTCAACAGTAAGTTTACCTTGTTCATTTATAATTCGGATGACTTCTCGTTTACGCTCTTCCAAGTTCCGCAAGTAGCCAACTCGTTCTTCAATATCTCTTAGTTGATTCTCATCCAACTCTCCTGTCATCTCTTTACGATAACGAGCGATAAATGGAATGGTATTCCCCTCATCTAGCAATCCAACCGTTGTACGAACTTGCTTCAAGGAGATATTTAATTCTTTAGCGGTTTGTTTAACAATGCGTTCTTGTTCTTCCGCTTTCATCTCAACTTCATTTATCTCTACAACTGCTTCATTCTCTAACAATGGTATCCCTCTTTCCAAATACGGTATGTATCATATTATCACAAACTTTCAGTCATTTTTCCAGCGGAGGGTATAATCAACGAAAATAATCCCCGTTATATAACCGAGAAAACGGTCAAAGTATAATCAGAAAAAAAAGGTATTCTCCATGGTTTAGAGTCTGACTAGCTAATGTTAGCCCATCTGATGCTCTCTTCCAAAGGAGATACCTTTTCTTTATTTAGAAATATTTCTTAGGTTACGCGTCTTCAACATTATTGAAACAATCTTCACACTCTCTTGAATCTAAAGAACTCGCTGTGGTAATCTCCTGGCTGCATGCCAACCGAAATACCTGCATACATCATAGCATCGCCACTAAAAATCTGAGATTCACCCATTAGACGATAATCTGCATTAGGATCTAATCCCTTTAATTTCAAGCGATTCAGCGGAGCATTCGATTCGGATAAGACGCGGAAGTAGAATACAGCTACTTCGTTTCCATCTGGCGATACAAACATCCAAGCCGTCTCATTTCCCTCGAAAGGACTGAGCAAGCGGTAGAAGTGTCCGAACTGTACCAAGCTACGAATCTCTTTATACAGGGAGATCTGTTGCTTCACTGTCTCTTTCTCTTCATCACTAAATTTCGTTAAATCTAGTTCATATCCGAAGTTCCCTGACATCGCAACAAGTCCACGCATCTCTAGCGGTGTTGTACGCCCTACCTGATGATTAGGAACATCAGAGATATGCGAACCCATCGAACTAATCGGATACACAAGGCTTGTGCCATATTGAATCCTCAGACGTGATACGGCATCCGTATTATCGCTTGTCCATGTTTGCGGCATATAATACAGCATACCCGGATCGAATCGACCGCCACCTCCTGAACAACTCTCAAACAAGATTTCAGGGAAGGTTGATGTAATACGCTCCATCACATCATATAACCCCAACATATAACGGTGTGCGGTCTCCTGCTGTCTCTCAGGAGGTAACAAAGCAGAACCAATCTCCGTCATGTTACGATTCATATCCCATTTCACGTAAGTAATCGGGGCACTTTTCAGAATATCACTGAGCATCCGTACAATCTCATCTTGTACATCTCGGCGCGAGAAGTCGAGTATGAGTTGTTGTCTTCCTTCTGTACGACGACGATCAGGTACATGCAGACACCAATCCGGATGTTTACGATACAGATCACTGTCCGGCGACACCATCTCAGGTTCGAACCATAGCCCGAAGCGCATCCCTTGATCCGTTACTCTACTTACTAAGTCTTCAAGTCCATTAGGAAGCTTATTCTTATCTACAATCCAGTCGCCTAACGACGAATTATCGCTATCACGGTGGCCGAACCAACCATCGTCAAGAACGAATAGTTCGATACCAAGTTCTTGGCCTGCTTTTGCAATATCCTCTATCTTGTCTGCATTAAATTGGAAATAGGTAGCTTCCCAGTTATTTACGAGTACAGGTCGTTCCGCATCACGATATTTGCCACGTGCCAACCTCTCACGATACAACGTATGATACTTATGCGACATTCCTCCAAGGCCATCAGCTGAATACACCATAACGACTTCAGGCGTCTGAAAGGATTGTCCCGATTCTAGTGTCCAGTTAAATTCAAAAGGATTAATTCCTATAGAAAGACGCGTTGTTCTGAACTGATCCACTTCAGCCTGTGCAATAAAGCTCCCACTGTACACTAAGCTGAACCCAAATACTTCACCATGATCTTCATCGCTTCCTGGAGATAATAATGCTGCGAATGGATTCTGTTGATGACTACTAGAACCACGACGACTCTCTACGCTCTGCATCCCATAAGTTAATGGGCGACGTACAATATCCCGCTCTCTAGTCCAAGCTCCAGATAACTGTAGCCATTCGTAATCTGCGTGAGGGAAGTCTACACTGGCGCTAAGCACTCGTAGCAATTGTACAGATTCTTTACCCTCGTTGATGATAACCATAGAGCGAGTAATGACATCATATTGTTCAAATGCCGTATACTGCAATTCAATACGTAGGCCTGATACCTTATCTTCTAGCTCAACCACTAAGGTCTCTGCTTCGTGTTCTCCTTCAACATATGTTGCGGGTAGTCCTTCTAAACGAGGTTTTCCACGTTCCACACGGTGGGTGCAATATGTAAATTCAGTAATCATTGATCCATTGCTAAGACGACATTGTAATAACGGGTGGCGGAAATCGCTCGTACCGTATACAGGTAGTTCTTGCGGGAGTGTATCAAAAGAGATCGTACGATCCTCAGCCACTGGATTCGGGCTGAACGAAGCACGTTCTGTTCTTACGAGTAACCAACTTAGGTCTCCTGCACGTAGTTTCTTACCATAATAAAGGTGCGCTAAATATCCTGAAGGTAATACTTGAAACACATAACTAGCACTGGCTGTTTGCAAATGAAATAATTGCTTATCTTGATCAATATAGATGCTCATTTGTGTCCTCCCCTTAAGCTGATAAATGTATCATATCTTCAAATGGTTATGCTTACAATCATACTTTAATATAGCCTGAAGGCAATATGGGAATATGGAGATATGACCTAACGACAATATAGCAATACGGAAGTAAATCTTGAAAAAAAGACGCACCGTAGGTGCGCCTTGTAGTCCCTATATCATTCGTAGTCATCTTTAAAAATCGATTAAACTTAAAGAGATGAGCAGAGCTTCATCTACTTTCTTCATGGTTTCCTCGTCAAGATGAGTGATCTTATCTGTTAGTCTTTGTTTGTCAATCGTCCGTACTTGTTCCAGCAAAATAACAGAATCCCTGTCAAATCCATGGGAGATTGCATCAATCTCCACATGGGTAGGAAGTTTCGCCTTTTGGATCTGCGCGGTAATCGCCGCTACAATGACCGTAGGGCTGAAACGGTTACCGATGTCATTCTGGATGATCAAAACCGGCCTCACCCCTCCCTGTTCAGAGCCAACCACAGGTGAAAGGTCCGCGAAAAATACATCACCGCGTTTAACAATCAATGTTTACACCCCGCTTACTGAGCGGCCTAGAGTGCTGTCTGCATCTTCCTCTGCGTGGAAAGCCTCAGACGCCATAGTCAAATTAATCTTTGCCATTTCCATGTAACCACGTTGCATAGACTCACGGATATATCTCTTCTTCCGTTCTGTCAAATACAGTTTCATGGCTTGCCTAATGAGTTCACTACGATTGGAATTCTCCAGCGCAACGATCCCATCCACTTCCTGCAAAAGATGATCTGGTAAACTGATCATAATTCTCTTCGTGTTCTGCAAATTAGCCACCTTCTCTTCCACCCCCACAACACCTTATCACCTGAGCACCAGTATAGCTTTTTTTAAGGAATTTTATACAAATGAATATATATGCCGATCGTATATCATGTATGCTACATTCCATTATAAACTACAATCAGCATTTTAGTAAGACAATCACTAGGCTTAATTTAATTTAGATCCTGTCCCTTTTCCATTGTTACCATAAAAAAACATCTGATATCAGATCTCCTACCGTAATAAGGGGTTGACGATATGTTGAAGGACTCCATCTAACATATAGTAGCGTGGAACTCTTGAGGATAAAATACAGATCAGTTCGTAATGGATGGTACCTAGCTTGGATGCCAACTCATCTGTGCTGATACATTCACCAGATTGTTGGCCGATGAGTACAACCTCTTCACCCACTTGGATTTCTTGTGCTTCCTTACCCAACGATTGTAGTGACACCATACACTGGTCCATACAGATTGTTCCGATGACAGGAATCCGGCGTCCGCGGATCAGCACTTCTGCTTTACCACTTAGCATACGGGAATATCCATCAGCATAACCGATTGGAAGTGTTGCAATCATTTCATTATCTTCCGTCACATATCTGCTTCCGTAGCTAACTCCCCACTGAGGAGGGAGCGTCTTAACAAAGACTATTTTCGTCTTCAGCGTCATGATCGGGTTCAGTACAATCTTCTGACAATTCACTTCATCTGTCGGATAGAGCCCATATAGGCTAATGCCTATACGCACCATATTATGAGAAATAAGTGGCATATCAATAGCAGTCGCACTGTTTCCCGTATGTATAATAGGGATATTACAGCCCCTCTCCTCTAGTGCATCAGCAACAGATCGAAACCGTCGGTATTGTTCCAGTGTATAGCTTTTATCTTCTTCATCTGCCTTGGCGTAATGAGTGAACATTCCCTCAACTTGAATTCCTTGAATGGAACAAGCTTTCTCTATAAAAGAAAGTGCCTCTTCCCCAGGTAATAGTCCAAGTCGTCCCATTCCACTGTCGATCTTGATGTGTACTTTTAAAGGTTTAACAACACTTTGCACAGGCAATTGGATAATAGCCTCAAGTACTTCCTGAGAAAAAAGTGTTATCGTAATGTCATTTTCCCATGCGATCTGAATTGCTTCAGGTGGAGTATAGCCCAGAATTAAAATGGGGAGTTCTATTCCTGCCTGACGAAGTTCTAACGCTTCATCTAAGAAAGCAACACTAAGATAATCAGCACCCATTCTCTCCATTTCTTGAGCTACTCTCACCGCGCCATGTCCATAAGCATTGGCCTTTACGCAAGCTAATATCATCATTTCTTGTGGTAGTGCTGAGCGGAAGGCTTGATAATTCGAACGCAAATGGTTCAAATTAATTTCCGCGATTGTAGGTCGATAGTTTACTTGCAATTCCAGTCACCTTCTCTGAAGTTTGAGCAATCATCATTGATGTTTGTATTTACCTAATGGTAATGTTCTGGAAGGCGTCTGTCAATTGTTCGCAAGCCATCTTTTACTAGTCATTATTCCCCATAACCACAGCAGACTAGCATAAACGATCTCGTCGTCCTTTTAATGACGAAGAAACGTCTAGCGTTGAAACATAAGCCTATTTATAAGTAGAAATACTTATAAATTCTTATATTTTAAAGAAAAGACGGAATTCGTTATCGTAGAGGGAGAGTTCCCCATCAATAACGGATTCCGTCTACAATTATTATTTACCCGTTTGTTCAGCTAAAGACGCTGCAATATTCATCATTTCGCTATTTGGCAGATTAGCACTCGTAATTCGGAACTCAATTCCATTATCCATCCATTTCAATGTCCGCTGTTCATCCCCTGTTAGTAACCCTACAGTAAACCCTAGATCTATCACTTCTCCTGGAGCAAGCGAGACTGCTCGATCTAAGGGGCGGGCTTCCATAATCGTATATTGATACGTACCGTCATATCGTAATACGACCGCGTGATCTTTGCTATTAGCTATATTATTCGAATAATTTAGAGAAACGCCCTCTGGACTATACCCCGGCTCAATGACACCGAAGCTACCTAACTCCTTCTCAACAATGACAGGCTCAACCTGCGATTCACCGGATAGATCTGTCACAATCGCATTCCCAAATTCATCTACTTCAGCTAATGTACCTACAGAAGGTTGATCCATTGCTGTCATGTTACGCTGCATATCGAATGAATCTTTTTCGAATTTAGTATTGAATGCAAACTCATTAAATTTCACTTCCACAACGACATTCGCTTCGGAATCGGACACTTGTACCTGTTTCGGTGCATAACTATCTTTATTCAGCCAAATCTTTTGTCGTACAAGAGATTGACTGTGATAATTGGCTACTACATCAAACACATAACTATCTTTGTCATCTACGAATTGACGAGTGTTATCCGTAAGGATGCCGCGGACCAGGGTCTGATACAAATACACCTGCCCTTGATTCTCTGGCCAATCACTTTGGAATCTAAAGCTCTTATTGAGGCTTGGCGTAAGAACGAACACGCCATCATCATTACGTAGAACGATTTGAGTGATATCCTTCTGAGCATTCTTCAAGCTAATACGATAGTACGAAGGATTCTGATACCATACCTCTACATCATACTCCTGAGGCTTCTCACCTGTGTACAATGTCATAACACCTTTTCCTTGATAAGAACCGTCCTTACTTTGCAACTTGTCGATTACGTTGTTCAAGTCTTTGACTACGGAAGTGGCATCCTTCTTTCCACCACAACCAGCCAACACGACTGTCACACATAATACCATAGCGAGCACCCATACATACCGGCGCATGACATCATCCCCTTTTTCCACATGTATTGAATTGATTAGTACATGTCTATGAGGGACTTGGTCACAATATGCAGACTAGCATGACAAGCTTGAGATTAGATCTAAGACGTTGCAGATATGACAGCTGTTGGAGTCTTGTTACATGCGGGTGTAGGCTACCTCCGTGAGCTTGGAAGCACGACTATACGATCTATTTGTTGCTAAATACTCTAGAAGTTACGTGGCTCTCTCTGATCGCAAACAAACAAGCCGTTCCGAGGATGATAAGTAGTGTCAATAACGGTCTGAAAGCTGCCGTTAATCGATTATACGTCTTCACTCGGATACTGCACTGTCATTTCATCACAAAAAAGAAGCTCATCCCTGAGCTTCCTGATTACCGCTTTGATGGTGAGAATGACCAGCTAATTCTTCACCATTTCAACGATCAGATGACCGTTATAATTCTCTAGATGTTTTATTGTGAATCCCGTTTCCAATTGATAACGCTCTCAATAACTTTATCTAAAATCAGGCGGAATACGTCTTGCCACACCCGTTAAGATGGCTGCTTCAATAATGGCTTTACGTACGGCTGGAACAACTTGCTCGTTGAAGATGCTCGGGATAATATATTGTTCGTTTAATTCGTTTTCTGTTACAACAGAGGCGATGGCACGAGCAGCCGCTAATTTCATGGGTTCATTGATTCTTTTGGCTCGGCAATCAAGTGCGCCTCGGAATAATCCTGGAAATACAAGTACATTATTGATTTGATTCGGATAGTCGCTTCGCCCAGTTGCAAAGACCGTTACATGCTTAAGGGCTTCATCCGGATTTATCTCAGGCTCTGGGTTAGCTAATGCGAATACAATGGATCGCTCATTCATATTCTGAACGTCTTCTCCATTTAACACACCGCCACGTGACACGCCGATAAAGACATCTGCTCCGCGGATAACATCTTTTAATGAACCAGATTCACTCTCCACTTGTGGCTGATCTGCTAACCACTGCCACATGGGATGATCGTACTTCTCGCCATGGACGATAGCGCCTTCCTTATCCACTGGCACAAGCCGTGTAACACCTGCATCTAATAGCATTTTACATATGGATACACCCGCAGCTCCGATCCCGTTAACGACGATGCGAACCTGGTTAACCCGTTTATTAACGATCTTCAGCGCATTTAACAATCCAGCGATTACAACCACGGCAGTTCCATGTTGATCGTCGTGGAAGATTGGAATACCCAATTCCTCGGTTAGTCTTTGCTCAATTTCAAAACAACGAGGTGAGCTGATATCTTCAAGGTTAATACCGCCAAATATCGGACTAACCGCTTTGATAGTTCGAATAATTTCTTCGGTATCGCTCGTATCCAGACATAGAGGAAATGCATCTACACCCGCTAGCTGTTTGAACAACATGGCCTTCCCTTCCATGACAGGTGCTGCTGCATAAGGACCAATATCGCCAAGCCCTAATACAGCTGTTCCATCCGTAATCACAGCCACCGTATTCCGTTTAATCGTTAACGAATAAGCTTTTTTCGGATCTTCATGAATAGCTTTACATACTTTGGCTACGCCAGGTGTGTAAACTTGCGATAAATCCTCGCGATTCTTAATCGGGAGCGTCGGTTGGATGACGATTTTGCCGCCAAGGTGAACTAGAAAAGTACGATCAGATACGTTAATTAACTTAATACCACTTAGCTTTTTTAAAGACTCGACGATGATGGCTTCACTATGATCCCCTGCGTCTACTGTTATGTCTCGTATGGATGATCCTTTACCTGAACTTATGACGTCAATTGACGTGATATCACCGCCTGCCTTACTCACAACTGCGGCAACATCCCCGAAGCTAACTTGGTCATGATCCAATTCTAACCTAACGATAATACTCGTCTGTGCCATTGGTTAAATCTCCTCTCCCATATCAGTAGTGTAATCATTTTCCAAATAACGTTGTACACACAATATACAATATTTAAAATAGTTGAACAATCCTATTACTAAATTCAATGAGAGAGTCATAAAAAAAGCACCCTCCGAATTTCATCAGACAAACCAGAAGTTTATCCAATGACTATTCTATGGGTGCGTTTCTACTAATTATTCATATATTGTAAGTATTACATATCTGTTCGCGTTCCATTTATCAATGATACTCCCGCCACTTACCAACGCTGTCGCTTTGGCTGAAGTGGGGGTTTCTGATGTATCATCCAACTTAATTCAGGATGCTTAACACCAGTGGAGTTGACACGTTGATGGTCTGGTTACCATCCAACCCCTCTATCCCATTCGCTCCTATGGCGGATACGTTTGGGAATACTTTTCGCATAATATTGGCTGCGCCGTTTACATCGGCATGTACTAAGCCCTTACAATTCTTATACAGACCGCGATACATCCGTTTGCCTGAGAAGGTCCATGTCCCCTTTTCGCCATAACTCGGCAATGGGTCTAGATCTTGGAAGCTAGCTTTCGAGGTATACGCCTCTTCGGTCAGGATAACGAGGACGCCAGCGTGTCCAGAACTTCCTGTTGCAACGGCTGAAGAGGCTCATTCTTCCCAAAAGCGGTAACGATCTGTCGGATGTAAAAATTGGTCGTGTTATACAGATTCTTGGCATCCTGACATGCTTGATCGAGGTACGCAAACAAGTGATGACCTGGTTTAATCCACACTTGATGGGTTCTGTACATTGACTTTGAATCTGACAAAGATTCACCCCTTTACAGTCGCGTAATGCGAATGTATGTTCTACCTTTATTGTACCTCTTAAGATATAAGAAGGGAAGAACATCTTGTGGAATTATTCAGGAGGTCGCCGATTCACCTCACTACTTATAGAAGTGGGAGTCCTCTCGGAGAAAAATGATAGATTCCCTATTCAGACTTTGCAATCCCGTAGCTAATCCTGATAGAAAGAACACTAAGTAAGACACGAGCATCAATATACCCATGATCATGATAAAGCGTAATTTATTCTTCTTTATCTCATTCCAAGCTAAAAACATCTCTTCACATCCTAATTATTGTGTCTTGAAATCATTGAGTACTTTCTGAATATCTTTCTCCAAAGATTCTGTACTATCGGTTGGAGCGTATCTTCCCACAACATTTCCTTCTCCATCAACCAGGAACTTCGTGAAGTTCCATTTAATACTTTTCATTAGAAATCCTTTACTGTTACTAGTCAAATAATCAAATATGGGATGCGCATCTTTGCCATTCACCTTCACCATGTCATGCATAGGGAAAGTAACACCATAGCTCATTCGGCAAGATTGTTCAGCTTCTTCCCCATTACTAAGTTCTTGACGGAATTGATTCGAAGGAAATCCAAGTACAACTAATCCTTCTTCTTTATATTTATCATATAGCTTTTCTAATCCATCAAATTGGTTGCTCAACCCACATTTAGTCGCTGTATTAACAATCAACATCGGTTTCCCTTGATATTCTTTCAACTGATATTCTGACCCATTGGATCTCGTTACGATAATATCGTATATACCCATTTCCAATCACTCCTTCAATGATCAATTTAGACAATCACACTAATTTTCCCAAAAAAGCATTCAAACTTTTTAGATTTTCCATAACCAATTCAGCATTTAGATCCATAAAATTACAGCTGGTAATTTTCTCAATAATGGCTTCTTCAATCGGTTTCCCATTGACCTTTGCCTTCTCTGTCAACGAAATAATCGTTGCTCTTTTGTCAGTCTCTGACGGTTGTTTAATGATCCAACCTCGATCCTCCATTCGAGTAATAAGGGGATTTAACGTCCCTATTCCAAGTTCCAACCGAATACCAATATCCTTTATAAGCAGACGATCTTCTTCCCAAAGAGCTAGCAATACGAGGTACTGCGTAAATGTTAAATCAAATGGTTCTAACGTACGTGCATATAATTTCGAGAAATTACCAGCTGCTTTGTATACCTCAAAGCATATTTGTTGATCGAGTTTTGACGGTTTGTCCACAAAATCACACCTAAATCTAAATTTGAATTACACTACAAATCGCATTACATCGTGTACGATATATATATTATTAATTACATCGCGTACGATGTAAAGTGTGTATTATTATTCCTCCCTTAAATTTCAATAATTAACAACCCAGCTTGGTCATGCGCATGGTACAATGATAGGGTTAAATTACTTTATTCTACTTGAATTTTATAGGGAGACCCCATGGAACTCGAAACTACGATATATACACCATTGAAACCTTCATTTCGCTCACGCATGAAGCTAAGAATCAAGTCACCCACCGCTTTGGACACACCCTTTTGGAGGATCGCACAAAGTGGTGTTTGGACATCATCTTGTTTTATGTTCGCTATTACATCGCTTAGCATACCTACTGGATTAAGCACTACACTTAATATGTTGATATGTATCACTATAGGCACATTAGGATTCGTATGCTCAGCGATCTTACTTGCCATGCTACTCTCGCTTCTACGCATTCCTATTCCACGTCTATACGCAGGTGGGGTTTTATTTAATTTAATCGCTTTTTATTTCATGTTCTGGATTCCGGGGTCTGGCATAGTTCCATCGATAATCATGTCCATAACCCTCACTTTCCTAGGTGTAGTTCTAGGATATTGGATAGCACTTGTTACTAGCTGTCATATAAAGAAAGTCACCAAATGGGTATTCACAATGACACTTTGCATCTTGTCAGGTATCGCTATCGGTATCTTCTCTCACGGAAAATCAGATATCACCCTAGTGCAACCTATATCGGACGACAAGGTTTCTACCATTTCCCTATCGAGTCCAGCTGATCCAGGAGTATACGCTACTAAATATTTCACGTACGGGAGCGGTAGTGATCTACACAGACATGAGTATAATTCTAATGTTGCACTCCAATCGTTATCCGTAGATGCCTCTTCTTATATTGATAAATGGCCGCGGCTACGCACTCTCTTCTGGGGATTTAACCAAAAGTCACTTCCTGTAAACGGGAGAGTCTGGATGCCTACAGGTGAAGGACCATTTCCACTCGTGCTCATGGTTCATGGAAATCACTTAATGGAAGATTACTCCGATGCAGGATATGGTTATATTGGGGAATTGCTAGCTAGTAGAGGATTCATTGCTATTTCGGTAGATGAGAACTTTCTAAACTATTCCGTATGGTCGAATATACCTAATAATGATATAAAAATCCGTGCTTGGCTGCTTCTCAAGCATCTACAACAGATTGAGTCGTTCTCTGAACAATCTGATTCTCCCTTCTACAACAATGTCAATCTAGATCAAATTGCTCTGATTGGGCATTCTCGAGGAGGACAAGCCGCTGCGATGGCTGCAGATGCGAACAAATGGTTTCTATCCGATTCGGATCTTAAGATAGATCTTAAGAATAAGACCTTTTCAATCAAGGCTGTAGTCGCTCTCGCACCCACAGATTCCAAAGTTGATGGGATGCAAGCGAAACTTCGCAATGTTAGCTATATGGTTCTTCAAGGAGCACGAGATGGGGATCTGAATGAATATTTCGGAGAACGTCAGTATGCTCGAACTAGCTTCTCATCCCATGACGAAGGATTTAAAACTTATCTTCACATCCCTAATGCAAACCATTCCCAGTTCAATACGTCATGGGGTGGATTGGACACAAGCTTGCCGAAAGGGTTATTCCTTAACCGAAATCAAATGATGCGCGGGTCAGATCAAAGGGAAATTGCTAAGGTGTATATTTCCTCTTTTCTCGAAACTGTCCTACATGGTTCAGATGACTACGAACCGTTGTTTCGTGATTATCGTACAGGACTGGATTGGCTACCTAACTCTATCTATTACAACCGATTCGAGGATGCTACATTCACGGCCCTAGCTCAATTTGATGAAGATGATGATCGAACCACTGTGTTACAGGATGGGACAGCTAACGCAAGTGATGGGTTACGATGGAAGGAAGAATCTAGTGTTCCACAGAATAAAAGAGTTCTCTTGGAGAATACCGATCAGAAAGATCAAGAATTATCCTACTCACTAACGTGGGACGATGAGGATATCAAAGATGAATTTGCTGAAGCTGACGGGTTAGCCTTATCGATTGCAGACCAAGGAACAATTGCGGATCTAGAGGAGATTAGAGAAGACAATTTAGAGGATGTGCTAGAACAGCGTGATATTCCTCTAGACTTGGACATCGAGGTAGAGACAAGTGATGGTGAATCAGTAACCCTCCCCCTATCTCAATTCATGGACTTGCAACCGATGGTTGTCCCTCAATTCACTAGAAGTGAATGGCTTGAGAAGTATTTTGATAATGGGAAATATGATCTTCCAGAGAAAGCTATACTACAGACGGTTGAATTACCTTTCGAAGAGATTCAAGAGATCAATACGAACTTCAACCCAGCTCTAATCAATAGAATCACACTGAATTTCAATCATGGGCCTAGTAAAATCACTTTAGATGATGTGGGGCTATACCGTTATTAACATAAAAGTGTACAATAGTTGAGGAGGTGAACTACATGGACAACGAAATACTACGTTATACTTTTGCATATAAAGTCATATCTACAGGGAATGAAGAACAAATTAGCGTATTTGCCGATAGCAAAGAAAAGGCTTCTGAGCTTGCTTTGGAAACGGCATATGATTATGAGTTTACTTCCATGGAAGATATTGAAATGGGACAACTCCTTAGCATATCTAAAGCCGTTGGTGATAATTACGTAGAATGCGCAGGCTGCGCATCATAAACAGTAAAAGAGGCTGTCCCTTAAGTCATAAATGACTGGGACGCCTCTTTTTTATTAGAACGATGGGGGTGAATACTCCATCCATTCGCATATTATTCTAATCTCCCCATTCTCACATTCAGCTCTAATGGACCCTCTCATTTTCTCCATCAAACTCTTTGTGATCGAGAGTCCAAGCCCCTTCCCCCGACCTGCCCGAATCTGATCTGCCGTGTAGAACCGATCGAAGATCATGCTCGTGTCGATTGGCATATCTACTTCGTTAGAAATAACGAGTCTAACATGTTGTTCGCGTCGTTCAAGAAAGATAGACACGTTACCTTCACTATGTGATATAGCATTATTTATTAAATTCTCTATCACTCGCTTAATAGCAGATTCATCTGCGATAACATAGAGAGCATCCTCTGGCAAGCTGACGAATGGCACCCTGTTCTGTTCAGTAAAAGAATCATAAAATCCTAGTAAAGTCTCTATGACTAGATCATTCATACTCACTTGTTCGAGTGATAGTGATAGTTCATAATCAACAGACTCTATCACAGACAACTCAAAGAAATCGTTTAGAAGAGTCCTCAACCTGTTCCCACGTCGGATGGCAACACCTTGATAGTCCATTCTTTCTTCCATCGTTAAATCCTGCCCATTCAATAACTGTAAATATCCAAGAATGGATGTGAGCGGGGTTCGTAGATCATGCGAAATGTTGGCAATCGCCTGTTTCAATTCTTGTTCAGTACGTCTCTGATCCGCCTTCACTTGACTGATTGTATCCATCAGCAGATTGACTTCCACAATGAGCTGTTCCATATCTGGATCTATAAGAGATACATCAACTTTTTTTAAAGAGTCAGAACCTCGATAATGTGTAAGCTGAGCAGTCACATTTCTAATATCCTTTTTCAAAAAAAGCCAGCGAGTGAACATCCACCCAAGTACGAGTAAAGTTACCACGTTAAAGACTAGCATGAATGCCCACCCCCTATTTAACTATTTCACTTCTTTGCGACCAAATGCCCCTATTCCTCCAAAAATAAACACAATCATCGTAACGAATCCTACACATAAACAGCGGACAATCTCTGATGTTGTGAGCGTAGGGTCAAACACAACACCGAACATCTGATATAGTATCGTATATTCATAAATGCTACGAATTACGTTAAAGGAATTCCCTAATATGACGAAAAGTAAAGTTACCCCTGTAATGATTCCAATAGATAAAATGATCGCCTTACCACTCTCTTCCACCATAACACCTATAAACACGAGAAGGGCAGAGAATGCTGCAAGTTGTACTAAGGCTAAGCCAAGGAATCTAACGATAAGCATCCACGTTATGCCATCACTTGCTTGGTTGAACCCATTAGCTACCATCGCTCCCCCACCCGATATCAAGGGGAATATCAGCCACATCACAATGACACCGAAGAAAAACACGACACATTTTGAAATAAATATATCTACACGCCGTCTACCACAACTCATCACATTCTTAATAACACCTGTCTTATATTCATTCGATATAAAGAACCCTGCAAATATGCCAAGTAATAGGGAGAGAAATATAGGATTGCTTGCTGATCGTATGGTAATCAAAAAAGTTGCCATACCTGTCTCAATATATTTCGGTCCCTCGTCAGGCCCCGCAACCATTAATCCCCCGGTAATATCAAGAGCAATCAACCCCTTTGAAGATAAGGCAATTAATGTAGCATACAGAATCCCCCATAATGCCATAAGCAGAAAAAGGACCCAAAATGTCCTGTTATGCTTCAACTTATAAAACTCTGCTCTCATCAAATTACGCAACAGGTTCACCCCCGATCAATCTCGTGAAATAACTCTCCAAGTTATCGCTTATCGGTGTAAGTTGCTCAACGAGAATGCCATTGTCTATAAGTAACTTAGAAATATTTCCACCCTCATGAAGATAGTCATACAACTGAATCATGCCATCTTGCATAACCTCAAAGTTCGTGGTCCCAAGATCCCTCTCCATCACGGCAACTGCTCTTTCAACGTCATTTACCTTGATAAGCAAAAATTTACGCAAATGATTATTTAGTTCTGTCGCAGTTATTTGCTCTAGTAGTTGCCCATTGTGAATGATGCCATAGGTGGTAGCCAATTGATGAAGCTCTTCTAGAATATGACTTGAGATAAATACAGTCATTTCCCGTTCTCGATTAAGCTTTTTTAATAGGTCTCGTAATTCAACAATCCCCATTGGATCAAGTCCGTTCGTGGGTTCATCAAGAATAAGAAACTCAGGATCACCCAGAAGAGCAATTGCTAACCCCAATCTTTGTTTCATCCCTAACGAGAAGTTCTTTACTTTCTTACGACCGGTCTTATCAAGTCCCACTAGAGATAGTGTCCGTTGGATACATTCTTTACCTGGAATTCCTTTCTGGAGACGACAGACTTCTAGATTCTGTTCAGCCGTCATGTGTAAGAACAATGCTGGCGTCTCGACAATAGCTCCAATACGTTTCCTTGCTTCAACCAATCCCTGATCATCACTGGTTCCGAACAATTCTAATTCTCCGTCACTCGGCTTTGCAAGCCCAGTCACGATCCGAAGTAACGTGGACTTTCCTGCCCCGTTTTGTCCGATGAATCCATAAATATCGCCTTTTTTTATCGTCAAATCAACTTGGGTAAGCGCATAATCTGACTTATATCTTTTGCTGATTTGTTTGGTTCTCAATACATATTCACTCATGGCTACAGCACCCTTCTCATGTGATAACCTTATTCTATTAACTAAAGCATAAGAAACGTTTAAGAAAACTATTAAGAAAACCTTAAGTTTAATTCCTAATATAACCGATAACCCATGCCCCAGATCGTCTCAATATAGTCACGTTCCGAATCTAACTTGGCAAGCTTGCTACGTAAATGACTTACATGTACATTAACTGTGTTCATATCCTCATTCATATATTCTTCACCCCAGACACTTTCGAACAAATTTACCTTTGAGAACACTTTACGGGGATTCATCATTAGAAGCTCTAGAATGGCAAATTCTCTAGCCGTCAGAATCAACTCACAGTCCTTAAAGAACACCCGCTTCGATTCCCTGTCCAATGATACAGCGTGGTATGTAAGCTGTTGGTTCTCCGAAGGTTCTGCTAATCGTTGATATCTTCTTAAAAGAGAGTCCACTCTTGCCGATACTTCCTCAACATCGAATGGCTTCGTAATATAATCATCCGCACCTGCCCGAAGAGTGGCTACTTTGGTTGATTGTTCGCCCTTTGCTGAGATTACGATAATAGGCACAGACACTTTCAATTCACTGATTTGTTCTATGACCTGTTCCCCATTCAATCCAGGAAGCATCAGATCAAGTAAAATTAATTGCCACTCTTGAGAATTAAGGTATAACAGTGCCTCTGTCCCAGAGTAAACAGGCTGTACCTGATACCCGCTATTCCTCATCATCCTACATAATAATAGATTTATATCATTATCATCTTCTGCTACAAGAATATGTATAAGTGGTTTCTGCACACGTTTCAATCTCCTTAAATAGATCTACTATAGTTACACCGTTAGAATATAATATGTCGATAATAATTAAGATGATTTCATTAGCAAGGACCGAACTTTAATTCTAAAGTTCGGTCCTTTTGATTCCTACTTATACAATATCCACTCTATCAATATTTCTGAAAGTGAAGTAGGCGACGCACACACCTATCACAGCTAGCGTAAGGGGAATCGCGATAATAGAACTAAGTGAGAAATCATTATTATTAGAGTTAACCAATGAAACAATGATAAGGGATGACACTATCGTTGTTGGAACTGATTTCTTCCTCATTCCAAAATATAAGCAGATCAAACTCATTCCTGTTGCTGCTAACGACTGAACCACATTATTGATTAAGGCTGTAGTTAGCCAATCATTTGATAGATCATTTGGAACTAAGTTAGCGTAGTTATTAACCACAATGAAAATCCCCGATACAATTACATTTGAAACGATGATCACGACGAATGTTATCCCCGTAATGAGTAGGATCTTAGCAAGAATGATTTTTTTGCGTGGGATCGGGTAAGTGAATAGTACTGAAATGGTATTCTTCTTATATTCATCAATGATTAATTTAGAAAAGAGTACAGCAGCAAAAATAACAAACGTCACTCTTACGAAAGTTCCAATGATTGAGAGTGCTTCAGTTACACCTGTAAAGGCGGGGTCTACCTCTGTCCCATCCATATAAGGTAGTAAGCACAACAATATAATGATACTTAGGTTCGCAATCACTACCCCTCTAAAATACCATCCCATTTTATTCTTCTTCAACTCAAGCTTCATCAAGTTAAGCATACTTCTCAACCTCCTCTATTTGTGTTAAAAAGTATTCCTCTAGCGACGCCGTTTTTTTGTTAATCGATTCGATGGCAACATCATTAAGGATCAATGTTTTGGAAATATCTGATTGCGCGATACCCGTCTCGTAAATACGAATAACTGAATTATCCATCACCTTAAACTTTGTGATATGAAGCTTATTCTCCAGAACGAAAGTAGCCTTCTTATAATCAGGCGTCTTGAGTTCTACATAGTCCGTATTCTGACCTCTTATGGTGTCCATCGGAATCTCTTGAATCAGCCTTCCGTTCTTAATAATGCCTACCGTATCCGCTACCAGTTCAATCTCTCCCAATAGATGACTTGAGATTAACAATGTCATGCCATATTCTTTACTCAACATACTGAATACATTTCTCATGTCTTTCATACCCACAGGATCCAGCCCATTAATGGGTTCATCTAGAATTAATAGCTCCGGCTTCGTGATAATGGATCTAGCAATACCCAACCGTTGCTTCATACCTAGAGAGAAATCTCGAACAGATTTGTGATCGACATTCGTTAAATGTACTAATTCTAACGCTTCTTTAATCGCCTTTTTATTATAAAATCCCATATAAGCACAGTGTAATTCAAGATTCTCGAGTGCTGTCAATTTGTCATAAAACACTGGGTACTCAATGATGCTACCGATCCGCTTCAAGTAGTCTATAGACGATGGGGTTAGAGGCTCTCCGAACATTTCAATATCCCCACTGGTTGGTTTGACCAGGTTCAGTAACATCTTCATCACGGTCGTTTTACCCGCTCCATTGGGACCTAGAAATCCGTAAATCTGTCCTTGATTGACTCTCATACTCACATCCGTTACAACATCTTTCCCTTGAAATGATTTGGTTAAGTGACTCGTACTTAGGATAACACTCATTTTTTTTGGCTCCTTCAAATGTTCTTATCTAAAGAATAGAGCATAACCTTTTCTTTTTTATTTCATAAATCTTAAGAAATCCTTACGAATGAACAGCATACTAATATGTAGCTCGTCGAAGTTGCACGGTAAATGTTGTTTTCTTAAAAGGACTACTATGAAGGTGTATTTGCCCGCCCAACTGCTCAACCAATCTTTTCGTTATGGTTAGACCTAGTCCGCTACCCTGAAATGATTTATTCCTAGAGTCTTCGAGCGTGTACATTCTTTCAAAAACAAGATCATGGTGTTGCTCGTGAATCCCCTTCCCTTGATCCCACACATCGATATATACGTATGCTTCATCACTTCTTAAATTAATACCTATCACTTTCCCATCGGATCCATATCGAATGGCATTCTCCATTAAATTATTCAATATTCGTTCCAAAGCCTCTTCATTCGCGTAGGCATATATCGGTGCTTCTGGTATTTCAATAACAGGTTGAAGATGATTGGATTGAATCACGTCATAGAATGACAGAATACTATTCTTGCACACCCCATTCATGTTCACACGCGTGACTACCCAATCTTGGTCGTCTGACTCTAGTTTAACCAAGTCAAAAAAATCATGAACCAATTTAACGATTTCTTGCGCCTTTTGATGAAGCATTTTTAATAGGCGTTCTTGCTCTTCCTTATCTAAGTTAGGGTCATGTAGAATCACTTCGATCGTCCCGAGAACGACGGTTAATGGGGTCTTAAGATCGTGGGAGACATTAGCAAGCATTCGTCTCATTACCAGTTCTGTTCGCTTATAATTTGCCGTTAACTCTTGGTTAGCATCCAGCAACAAGTTCATCGCCGTTAATAGCGATTGGATAGTTACATCGTCCGTCACTCGCATGAGCTTCTCTGATGAGGCATTCTCCACTATAGACGTTAGTTTACTGTAACAGTATTTCAAGTCATCTGTTCTTCTCTTCGCAGTTATATATTGAAATGTAATGATTATCACTAATATAAAAATAATACTAACAAGTAGAATTATCATACTAGAAATCTCCTAATCTATAGCCAATTCCCCACAATGTCTTAATATATTTTGGCTCTGAAGGGAGGTCTTCAATCTTCTCTCGTAATCTTCTCATATGTACGTTAATGATATTCTCATCCCCATAATAGGGCTCATCCCACACCGATTGATAAATGTGTTCTTTGGTAAATACCTTTTTGGGATTCGCCATAAGAAGCTTGAGTATGTGTAACTCCTTAGAAGTTAACTTTATTTCTTGTCCATTCTTGCTAAGCGTTAGATTATCCATATCCATGGTCAACTCATGAATCTCAACAATATTTACTCTTTGATCAACAGGAGTATTCTTATGATAACTCGCCCTTCTAAGCGCAGCCTTGACTCTAGCAGAAAGTTCTATCATCGAAAAAGGTTTAGCAATATAGTCATCCGCTCCAAAACCAAGTCCTAATGCTTTGTCTACTTCACCATCTTTAGCAGATACAATCAGAATCGGAATTAGACTCTTATCTCTAATGATTCTTAAGAAGTCCATCCCACTTAATTTCGGAATCATCAGATCAAGAAGAATCAAATCGAAAGGTTGTTGGGCAAAAATCTGTACTGCCTCTTCCCCATCCTGTGCATGAACAACAGAGAACCCTTCCTTCTCCAAGTAACTCACTACCATTTCAGCTATTGAAGGCTCATCTTCTACAAGTAATATTGATTCAGTCACTTCATCCCCACCTCTCTATGACTTGTTATATTCAAGATTGTATCTCACTTCTAACACATTAGCACCCCATGATATGGAATGTTGTGTGATGATCGTATCAATACCCTAACTTGTGAAAATCAAACAAAAGCCTTCCTAATCGAAGGCTTTCAGACAATCACGGAAGCTATATATTTTTCCGACGAAATTTCTTTATTAATACATCAGCAAGTAATGCACACAACGAAGTAACAAATAAGTAAATCCCTATCATACTTATTCCAAGACCTTCATATTGTCCTACTAATATACCTATCGGGACTAAGAATATGGATACAATCAAAATTACTACGAAGATGTACTTACTTAGATTCTTTTTAACTATTCCCTTCACTTCTAGGTACTCAAACATAAAGACAATTAAGATTGCGACTACAACTGTCACTGTATATATGAACCCAAATTCCAACCCATCACACTCCTCACTTTGAATTATTAACATTATATTGTATTTTATAGTAATTAGATAATTTAAAGTTCATTACCCAAGTATTATGCCATCTAAAAGAATAATCCCTCCATATACTGGTTAGGTTCGTAAGGATACGATTAAACCATTGCATATTTATTATGGAGGTCAATTTATGAAGAAGTGGACCATCATTACAGCGACAACTCTTGTCGTTATCGCCTTAGCAATCACGAGTTATTTATTAAGTAACCGAGAAGCGCCTATTTTTAAGTTTGAAGCAGAAGATGGCATTCTCAATGGGGTAGAGAAAAGTCAACAAACAGCTAACTTCTCTGGTCACGGGTATGTGACTAGCTTCGATCAACCTGAGGATGCTCTATCCATGAAGAAATTGCCCCTAAGGAGGGAATGTATCAGTTGAGGATTGGTTATAACGGCCCTAATGAAGATAAACAAAGTACGATATTGCTTAACGATCAACCTTTTGGTGATATTAGATTGCCCCCTACGATGGGATTCACAGGAATGAAATATGGAAGAGTTAAATTAAAAGAAGGAGATAATGTATTCACATTAACGACTGGATGGGGTTGGTACGATATTGATTACGTCAAAATTCAAAAGACATCTTCCAAACCAGAGCATCAAGCCATCGATACGCTTGTTAACCCCGATGCTTCATTGGAAGCATTAACATTACATCAATTTTTAATAGATAACTATGGTAAGCGTATATTATCGGGACAGCAGAACCTTATAGATGCTCTAGAACTCAAAGCTGAATATGGTAAGCTTCCAGCTATGGTTGGATTCGATCTTATCGAATACTCCCCTACTAGAGTAGCTAATGGATCTAAATCTTGAGAAGTGGAGAATATCATACAATGGGATGAACTTGGCGGAATATCGACGCTTGCATGGCAATGGAATGCACCTACAGACTTGATCAATTCGAAAGAACAACCTTGGTATAAGGGTTTCTATACGGAAGGGACAACATTTAACATTGAACAAGCTTTAGCTAACCCAGAGTCAGAAGAATATAAGCTTATTCTGAGTGATATTGATGCTATTGCTATACAGTTAAAACGTCTTCGAGATGCTAATATTCCTATCCTCTGGAGACCCTTACATGAAGCCGAAGGAGGATGGTTCTGGTGGGGTGCCCAAGGTCCAGAGCCTGCCAAAAAGTTATATAGACTTCTATATGATAGATTAACAAATGTTCATCACATCAATAACCTCATCTGGATATGAAATTCTGAATCACCAGAATGGTATCCTGGTGACGATGTTGTCGATATTATCAGTGTTGATTCGTACCCTTCCGCTTCAGAAAGTATATGATCACCCCTATGTCATTACACTTGACAAGCTACGCGACGTATACACGTATAGGTAGACTTAAACATACCTATGATCAATTATAAGAGGTTGACCCGTATCCTAATAAAACTTATAATTCATATATATACTAAAATATGGTTTATTACTAGAAGGTCTTACCATGGGAGTGTTAAGTTGATGGAACATACCACTACGATCCGATCAAGAATAGAAGAATATATAAGACAATCAGGAATTGACCTACACATGTTCTCCGAAGCCTCCAACATGGACCCGAGAATATTAAGTGCTTTATTGACTGATAACTCTCCAATATCTATATCCGTTGGACAACTAGATCTCATTACTTCTGGTATGGGACTCACTGAAGGTGACTTATACGACTTATATGTTGAGTCTTTTGTAACTACTCCTCCGCACTATGATAATCTAAGTGTGTTTATGCTACGTTGTGCGGAGCTAAAGAATCATAGTTGTATCACTAAAGTTATAGGTTATCTAGTAGATATAAATTTGAAGTCATCTATATTTGATATAGCCGAATTCTTGTTTGAGCACGGTCAGCACGATGCTGCTGCTCTCATGTACGAAAACGTTATTGAACATGAAGAATTGAGTCATTCGGAACGCTTAGCAATTAGTTATTATAGACTCTTTCAGATTTATAGAAAAGATGGACATAAGAGCTTCATGATTGCAATGCAGTTCATTCCGTATCGTCATCGATTGCCCGATGACTATGCTCTAGACGGACTATTATTGCTCACTCAACTGTTTGCAGTTAAAGAAAAATGGGATGATGTCGAGAATTATTCTGATGAACTGAGTCAATTGGCTGATACGGTATACCAAAAGCAGCTGCAGTGGAAAGATCCTGAATTCAAACCTGCTCGTCCTCTAATATATTACTATGGACAGGCTCATTTGTTTAAGGCGGGTTCTTATGAGCATCGTGGAATGTTCGAAGAATCAAAGAATTGGATTCCGAAGTATGGAAATATCCAATGGTCTCAAGGATTAGATGAAAAGGATGCCCTGGAAATAGAACAATTTAGTATGTTTGCTAAAGCTAACTTATTATCCATTGAAATTAAAGAAGGAAATCTAACAAGAATTGTAGAATACTTAAATTTCCTCCAACAACAACCTAATGAAATTGTATATGGTTTGACCACTTTACTTGAATCCGCTAATCGAGTTAATCTTTCAGTTGACGAATATCTCGATATATTTACAGATCAAATTGCACAATATCGAATTGATCATAAAAAGGGTATGTGCCATGAATCCACTTCATATTTCTATATGGAGCCTTTTTACACTTATCGTTATCATGTATTTTTCCAAACATATGCTTTATACTGTTTTAAAAAAGGGCTTCCTAGAGAAGGTCTAGAAAATATCCTGCAGAGTTTTAGACTTTCATTCACTATAAATAACAAAGATGGTATGGTGAACAGCATGTCGTTATTCGAAATGAATCGTCAACATGCAACCGAAGAACAAAAATTAATCTATAGTGGAATATGTAAGGAGGTGTGGGAACATGAAGAAAATTTACGTCCGTATGGCGACGCAAGTAATGATGTTTAGCTTTCTAGGAGCTGGTCTAATAACATTATTCTCTCACGGAATGGGAGTTTAAACAAACTAAAAGCTGTCCACGAAGTCTTTAAAGACTTCGTGGACAGCTTCTTTTATATATACTATTCTTTTCTACTTATTCATTTAACTCCGCTTTTTTGGACGCCTTTGATTCTACCGAAGTAGTAACGGTTATAGGCGACCATTCTGCAATAACGGTCTGTCCATGGACAGATACACTTCCCTCAGGCGATAAATCCTTCTCTGTCATTATCCCAAGCGCAATCGTGAACTGATTTAACTTGATTGGAATGTTTTTTTCGCGTCTGATCTCTACGCCATTCAGATAGAATACCGCTTCATCCTTAGCACGATTGTAAGTGATTTTATAGGTATTAAATTCTCTTGGTTTAAAGTTAGTATCTTCTTTAAAAATGCAGAAGTATCGTGTCTTGTCAGACGGAGGCACTTCAACACCTGGAAAAGGAAGAATACCAAACACACTAGCATACTTATCATTTCCAGCAAAGAAGTCAAGCGCTGCACCGGTTGTGAAGTCCAACAAATTCAGAGAGACATACCCATCGTATAGGTCATTCGGAGCTGTATCCTGTGTACGAGCACGGATATCCAGTTCGAAGCTCACTTCACCCGTCTCAGGTACTTCTACTGGATCCACGGAGTAATACATATGTTTGGCGTTATCCAGAATCTGAATGTGATCGTTTTGTCGACTTAATGTAGCTCTTGCATACAGAATCCCATTACGTACAATTACGACAGCATCTGGCTCACGATACTCCCAGAATGTTCCGTCTGGAAGTGGGAATCCACCCATTTTCCATACTTGACCTTCATCCAGAATCGTATGAAAGTCACCAATGACACATTGTTGTTCCATCTTAAGTCCCTCATCTCATATGATTTGATATTTCTAATATTAAACAATAATCCCTTGAATAATCATGACCACAATAAGGATGAAACCGAATCGAGTAGTTGCTTGTACGGAGCCCCCCATTAATGGAAGATAAGCTCTTGATGGATTGTGATCCTTCAACTTACCATAAACACCGTATATCGGTATCAGAGCCAACCAAGCGATTAACGCATAATAGGGTAATGCTCCCACTAGAATAGCTAATATTAGAGAAATAGCAGCGATGAGTAGGAGTATCTTGGAGAATCGAAGCGCTTTGGCTTCCCCCCATACAACGATTAATGTTTTTTTACCGGCTTGGAGATCTAGCTTCCAATGTAAGAAATGATGATTAAATAATACTAACGTGGTAAGGAGTCCTATCGGCAATGATAGAACAAAGGCACGGACATCCATATGTGACGTCTGTACATAGTAAGCTCCCATCACGGGTAAGACACCAAAGGAAATCAAAATGGCAATTTCACTATAACCCTTTCCTCTATATCCTAATCGAAGTGGCGGTGCAACATAGAAATAAGCGATCAACCCGCCGAGAAGACCGAGAACTAATGCCCACCAACCACTAAAGAGGCTTAGAATAACGCCAGATAATATCGCTACCCCGAATAACGCCCAAGTTACGATCGTATAGACACGAACACTCCACATGCCATTTGTCAGGTAGCCAGAGTGACTAGTTATCGCATCTACCTCTTCCTTCGCAACGGTATCTGCACCATTCTTATAATCCCACAAATCATTAATCATATTGGAAAATAGGTGTGCAAGACCTGATCCTAAGAGTGTTAAGAGGAACAACCAACCATTAAACATGCCATCCCATACCCAGCCTCCAATCGCCCCTAATGCAACTGGAACCAGCATAACCATAACAATCGAAGCACGTGATGCCTTCAAGAACTGTCTGAACTTGTTCAAACCATAGCCTCCTTCTGTTTAAGATACTGTCCAAACTAGGTCAGCTTGTCCATCTATCTTCTTTACAATAAACTTGAAAATACCGCCTACACAACATATCGTAGACGGATCTTTGAATTATTATCTTCAATTAAAGAATATCATATATTGTTGAATTTTGTCTTGTTGCGATAATTTCCCACATCAACATGATGGTTATTATTATGACTACAGAAGTCTCTCATATTTACTAAATCCGTTGACTTCACCCTTATATTCGTACCCACATTGGCTATAAAAGGAATTTAGAATTGCATTATCACTCACACAGTCGAGTCTAATTCGATCCTTACCAGCAAATTGGGCTCCACTTTCAATCCAACGCATAATATCTGCGCCAAGGCCTTTTCCAGCGTAACCACGATGAATAGCCAGTCTATGTACAAACACAGCAGTGTTCGAATGTGCTTCGTTCTTTCCCCACAAACCCCGATCCCATTCGCTTACTCCCTGCTTAAGAATGACAGTAGCGACGCAATTACCATTCTCTTTAAAAGCATACACCTCACCACGCGAAATCGACCCCACCATGTCATGACTATCTTCTCCCTGCAATAGACCACTCCATTGCGTGGAATCTTTACTTTGCAACCATTTAGCGGTCCCAATGAGGATATCCATGATATCTTGTGTATCCTTTAATTCTGCTTGAGAGGCTAATACCCTCTCATTTACTGATTCATTCATTATCATTGCATTCATGTCCTCCATCGAAAGTTAGTGAAAATAGAGCTAGGCAAAAAACTTCGGTCGATATCCATATCGACTTCCGTTTTTCGCCTGTTTATCTAATGGTTTTATTATAAGATAAATGCTTTTGAGATAATAACTAATAATATAAAGAGGACTAAAATCGCACCTGTAGATCCGCCTAAACCTAATCCTCCGAACCCTCCAACTCCACTCATGATTCATTCCTCCTCTGAATTAGAATACATCATAGCATATTCAGTATGTTCATGATGGAGAGGGCTAATCGGCAATGAATTGTTGCAAATGTCCCGTAATTAAGGCTTATGTTTGTCCAGTTCTAATTCATTTACGATAGCCGAAACTAATGGTTCTAATGGATTAAGAATCGTCCGTGAAGTCATATGTTTCATTTGTTCAGCGGCTTCCACCATGGACAATTGAGCAACGGAGATGACCCTCTCCTCATTCTTAATTACCTCATGTAAGTACTCCGTTATTTTAAGATTATACTCTTCATTCTTACCTTGCATGATGTAGTCAAAAGCATCTTGAATGACGATCACTTCCACATCCAGCGTTATCCCTACACGGTTAGCGTAGTCATGAAGACGCCTCATAGTTCCCTCTACTGTTGCTGGATTCGTAAAAAGAATCATTTGAGATTGCTCGATGTCGCAAATTTGATGAAAGAAGGGTTCATCAATTTTAATAATAGGTAATGATATCGACGATGTGTCTTCTGGCAACATGGCAATATAATTTGTACAAGTCATAAGAATAGCGTCCACTTTGCTACGTGCAATCCATTCTAGTTGCTCTTTCACCTTATCCTCGGCATCTGCACGTTGGAAACTCTCATCAACTGTAACACGATACATTAACGCAGGATCTACAAAATGAACTAATTCAACGTCATACTCCGAAAGTGCTTGTTCTACATATTCAATATTGGAATAATGCGCATGTAAGCAGCCGATTTTCTTCCTCAATTATATCACCCACCTTTTGTTAATCTAGATTAGATCATTATATCATCATACAACCTCGTATCACCTTTTTATAGCAACAAAAAAAACAGCGACACCTAAGTGCCGCCAATCATCAAAACTATATCTTAACCTTTAATATTACTTTTCTAACTAGGACTTTCTCCTGAATAGCAATCCCAGTCATGTGTCCATCTTGGGGGTAACATACCAATACATCTCCTGCATATACAGCTACAGCAGAGTTGACTTCTCCAGTGAAGAATACAGCATCTTTATCTTCATTGTAGGCTTCTTTTACCGTAAGACGATCAATCTGCTCATAGCCGATCTGCTCGCTACCCTCAATTATATAATGAAAGTCCAGATATTTCTGATGGGCTTCCCAGAAGCACTCTTCTTCATTCTTCGTCTCATATTCAGCAACAACATAGAAGATATCATCATTAACTTGATGAACACCAACGGACTGTTCCGAGAAATCCGTTTTTTTAAGGAATTGCACTCCTTGATGAATCTTTGAATCCAATGGATTCTGTTCCAGAAGATAACTTAAGCGATCAACAATCATCTTATATCCCCCTTAGCGTACCAGCCATCCGCCATCCACAGCTAGAATATGTCCATTCATGTAATCGGATGCTTTACTCGACAAGAAGACAACAACGCCCATAAGGTCAGATGGATCTGCCCAACGGCCCGCAGGAATGCGAGATAGAATTTCCTGATTACGAACCTCATCACTACGAATAGGTGCTGTATTATCTGTCTTGATGTACCCTGGTGCAATCGCATTGATCTGAACGTTATGAATCGCTAGTTCATTAGCGAAGGCTTTGGTAATCCCTGCAACAGCATGTTTGCTTGCTGTATAAGATGGAACGAATTTGCCACCTTGGAAAGATAACATAGAAGCGATGTTGATAATTTTACCGCTCTTTTGCTCCACCATGATTTTAGCTACTTGTTGACTCAAGAAATACACGGAGTCTAGGTTAATTGCCATCACAGCATCCCAATCTTCTTCTTTGTACTCCAGTAGAGGTGCTCTACGAATCGTTCCTGCATTGTTTACTAGGATATCAATCGTGCCGAAGGCCTTTACACATTCACTAACAACAGAAGTAATGGCTTCTTTCTGCGTAAGGTCTGCTTGGTGAAAAACAACTTTACGACCTTCCTTCTCGATCATTTCTCTCGTCTCATCCCAGTTCGTATCATAAGTAACTACGAATAGATCTGCCCCCGCTTTCGCTAATGCCACTGCATAACCTTGACCTAGACCTGTATTTCCTCCTGTAACAATCGCTATCTTACCTTTTAAATTGAAAAAATCCAGTGAAAATTCATTTAAATTCATACTATGTTCCTCCTAATGGCTAATGGTGATATTTCATTTATTTGAAGTTGTGATCTCTTGAAATTTGGCTACATACTGTGCAGCTAGTTCAGTTATAAGGTCATAACGATCATCTTTGGCAGGTGCTGTTAAGTTCCCACCAATACCCACTGCGATACAACCATTACGAATCCACTGTTCCATGTTGTTCAGATCTACGCCCCCTGTTGGCATGATCTGGACATGAGGCATAGGTCCTTTAATAGCTTTGATATAATCAGGTCCGAAGGCGCTACCTGGGAATAATTTAAGAACATCAACTCCCAGCTTCAACGCTTCTTTCATTTCATTTAGAGTCAAGCAACCTGGCATATAAGGAATACCATACAGATTACACATCATAGCTGTCTCTTCTTCAAAAGAGGGACTCACCACAAATTCAGCACCAGCCAATATAGCAATTCTAGCTGTTAATGGATCAAGTACCGTACCCGCTCCAATTACCGCCTTATCTCCATATTTTTTAGCAAGAATCTTGATAGCCTGATCTGCATCAGGTGTTGTGAAGGTTACCTCGATGTTATTAAGGCCTCCCGCAATACAAGCCTCAGACATTTGCACCGCTGCTTCGGCCGTATCTGCTCGAATAACAGCAACAACTCCAACCGATGAAATATTTTGTAAAACTCTGATTTTCTTCATTTCGTGTACGTCCCTCCCCTATTCAAAAAGATTAGCGAATCTCGTCCATCGCTACGGCATCCATATCTTTGTACGTGTAGTTCTCTCCTGCCATTGCCCAAATAAATGTATAATTGTTCGTCGCTGTTCCACAATGAATAGACCATGGAGGAGAAATAACAGCTTCCTCATTCTTCATAACGATATGTCTTGTCTGCGTCGGCTCGCCCATCATATGGAACATTCTCGCTTGTTCGTCCAATTCGAAGTAGAAATATATTTCACTACGGCGATCATGAACATGTGTCGGCATGGAGTTCCATACACTACCTGTTTGAAGTGCTGTCATACCCATACACAATTGACAACTCTGAATACCGTCTTCATGGATATATCTGCGAAGAACACGACTATTTGCGGTCTCTGGTGTACCTAAGGTTTCTGCTGGTACATCCTTGAACGATTGTTTTTGAGTTGGATATGTCTTATGTGCTGTAGCGGAAACCACATAAAACTTAGCTGGATTTTCACTTGAATCGCTTTCAAACATAACCTCTTTATTCCCTAATCCGATGTATAAACAGTCTTTCAGTTCTAATGAATACGACTCGCCATCCACCGTCACCTTACCACTGCCGCCAACATTAAAAACACCCAATTCACGGCGTTGTAAGAAATAGTCCGCTTTAATCTCATCATATCCTTCTAAACGGACAGGTCCATTTACGGGTAGAATCCCCCCAGTAATCATTCGATCTTCAAGCGTATAACACAATTTCACTTCATCTGGAACGAATAAATCCTGAACCAGATAATGACTGCGTAATTCTTCCGTAGTAAAAGACTTCGCTTGTTCAGGATGAGTAGCATATCGTTTTTCCATAGCAACAAATTCCTCCTGTTTAATTAAAAGTTTAGTAAACTTTATAAATATTTTTTGTGATTACACTTGAAATACTAATTATAAGAGTCATATTAGTCAATATCATTTTTCACTATATTATTTTTATTTATTTATGCATATATGATAAACCCCTTATATTTCAAGGATATTTTCATGAAATAAGAATTGATTTATTTATTTAAAGTCGTCAACAGCAGGAAATGTTATTGTTAAAAACCGATTTATGTGATAATTTCTAAATGAGCATTTTTGAATGCGATTTCATAAATCGAATTACTAAACTTTTTTTGCGATGGATAAACAGGAAGTACTTTGTTGATCTAATACGATAAGGAGGCATTTATAATGAATACTCATTTGGATGTAGTTACTTTTGGAGAACCTATGGCGATGTTTTATGCCAATGAACCCGGACCACTGCATGAGAGCAACTCTTTTTCCAAAGCACTTGCAGGTGCAGAAACGAACGTAGCGACAGGATTGTCCCGTTTAGGATTGCATGTGGGTCTAGTAACCAAACTAGGTGAAGATAACTTCGGTAGATTCATCATAGACGCTCTAAACAAAGAGAAGATTGATACCCAAAGTGTAGCATTTACAGAAGACTATCCGACGGGGATGTTAGTGAAATCTAAAGTTCTTACAGGCGATCCTGTTGTAGAATATTTCCGTAAGAATTCGGCTGCATCTAAATTAGATGTTTCTGATTTCAATGAGAATTATTTCTCTTCAGCCAGACATATGCATATGACGAGCATACCCGCAGCCTTATCTCCAGAATGTCGCGAATTCTCTATCCATGCTATGAAGTTCATGAAGAAGTCAGGAAAGACGATCTCCTTCGATCCTAATCTTCGTCCTAAATTATGGGCTGATACGGAAACGATGGTGAGTACCATTAACGAGCTAGCTACCCAATGCGATTGGTTCCTTCCAGGAATTAGTGAGGGTAGAACATTAACTGGATTGGAGAAACCAGAAGATATTGCTTCCTATTATCTAGACCGTGGCGTTTCGCTCGTCATCGTTAAATTAGGTGCTGAAGGAGCTTACTATAAAACAGCCGATCAAGAAGGATATGTACAAGGATTCCCTGTTGCAGAAGTCGTTGATACCGTTGGTGCTGGTGATGGATTTGCTGTAGGTGTTGTCAGTGCGATGCTTGATGGACTTTCGTTTGAGGAAGCAACACAACGTGGAAATGCAATCGGTGCACTTGCGGTCATGTCACCTGGAGATAGCGATGGATTGCCTACTCGTGAGGGTTTAGAGACATTTATGAAGAAGTAACTAACTAATTAAGACTAGTAAATAATAGGTAGGGATGCTAAATCAAGATTCTGGCGCTGTGGGAGTCACGTTAGCTGGAATTTCTCCTGCTAAATCGAATGGTATCCGCTATAGCGACTCGTATACGCCACTATGCAGGGAAACCTCCAGTAACTTATTACTTGTATCACACTTGGTGCAATTTAAGTCACATTAGCTGGAGGTTATCCTGCTAATTCGGATGGTATCCACCACAGCGACTCGTATTCTACTATAACGGGGAAACCTCCAGTAACTTATCCCCTAGTACCGTGCGAACTCTTGTTGGTTCGATGCTCGATGCTCGATGTTGGATGTTGGATGTTGGATCATTAGTAGGATCAAGGTCATAAAATTAAAGAGTGTTTGAGCAGAAACAACCTTCCGCCTAAACACTCTTTTATCATTTAAAATATATTCAGATATGTCCTAGTACATACTCGCCTAGTTCATATCTGCTTCTATGGTCTTAACAGACTTTCCTCTGTGTAATTGTGGGACGAAGCGATAGATGATCGGCACTGCTGTGCCCGTCTCTTCGATGCATTGAAGTAATATTTTGGCGGCTTGCTTGCCCATATCGTAAGTTGGTTGGCCGATGGTTGTAATGTTCGGGTTATAAATATGAGCAAAGTCAGCATCATCTATACCCATAACCGATATGTCCTCAGGAATCTGTATATTATGTGAACTGGAGTATTTCAACATCTCAGCGAGCACGATATCATTACCTGCAAGGATCGCCGTAGGTGGTTCCTGCATTCGAAGCAATTGCTCCATCGTCTTCTGGATATCTTCCTTCGGGACACTTCGGATATATTCTTCTCTGACCGTAAGGCCACATTCATCCATCGCTCTCTTGTATCCGCCCAATCTTTCCACCCTTGGAGTGATACGATGTGTCTCATGTGGCAAGGTAATTAGCGCAATTCGGTCATGGTGATGGTGTACCAACTCTTGAATGCCGATTTTGACAGCCATTTCATTATCTAGAAGTAAGCTATGTGTCGTGACCTGCTCAACAAGTCGATCCAGAAAGACCATTGGGAAGTTCTCAGCGATAAGTCGACTATAGGCTGCAGCATTATTCCCCGTTGGGAAAATAATCAATCCATCTACCTGGCGAGCTACCAACATCTCAATATATTTACTTTCTTTCTCCGGGTTCTCATCTGCATTGCAAATAATGACCTGTACGCCATGAGTTTGAAGCTCGCTCTCAATAGCTCTAATACACTGGATTGATAGGGTATAGTCGATATTCGCCACAATAACACCGATCATATGCGTCCGATTATTCTTTAGACTTCTGGCAAGCCCATTAGGCTTGTAATTTAGTTCATCCACAACTTCTTCAATTCTCTTTTTCGTGGAGTCACTCATATATTTGTATCGTTTATTTAGAAATTGTGACACAGTGCTCTTAGATACTCCTGCTTTCTGTGCTACATCATCAATCGTTAACTTCTTCATATCTTAAGCTCCTTCTTATCCTAAAAGGAAAACCATAAACAACTTTATAAAAGTATATCTTTTTTTTAGTAAATTTACCATAACAACTAGGACACACCATCCCCTATAGCCTCACTCGACGTATTTAACATCTTTTTTACAATTGTATGAGCTAACGTTAATCATCAACCGATAAAATACATTTATGATCCATCCACATCCCCGATGAACGTTAAATGAAGGAGACGACATTATGAAGATAGACTTTCATTTTCATCTAGAACAAGGAACTTATTCCCTAGAATGGCTTAAACGTACAGGATTAGCACTAGAACAAACTTCAAGAAATCATGCCCATCCGACAGAGCCCGAGTCACGTGCCTGGATTGAACATATCAGTAGAAGTTTAGCCCGCAGAATGAAAGAAGGATGTTATTCAGAGGATTGGATTACTAGATACTTAGAACAAGGACGCAAGAAAGGAATTACACAATTTGGGGTCGTTGATCATTTGTATCGTTTCCAAGAGTTCAAGGGTTATTACGAAGAATTCATGTTGGTTGATGATAGTCCACTAGGCAGAATGCAGCGAAAATGGTTGGACCTCGTATGTACTTACTCTATAGAAGATTATTTAACGGGAATGCGGAATGCAGCAAGATTCTATGAAGAATTATCTATTGGGGTTGAAGCTGATTATTTCCCTGGCAGTCAGGAGAAATTGAAGGCTCTTCTTGAACCGTACTCGTTAGATTATGTCATCGGTTCAGTTCATTTTCACGAAGGATTGAAGTTGGATCAACCCGAAGTACAGAATAAGTTGGCGAGTTACGACCCATCTTTGCTGTATATACAATATTATCACACTATCATTGAAGCGATACACAGTGGTATTTTTCAATTCATGTCTCAATTGGATCATATCACAATGTTCAGTCATACACCTCCAGAAGAGGAACTAGCCGTTCATTATAACGATGTAGCTGCTGCCCTCTGTATTGCCGATGTCGCTACAGAGATAAATACAGGGTTAGCCTATCGCCATCCAGCCATGGAAATAGGTCCAAGTGCTTCATTTTTAACTATTCTAAAAGATTATGACGTACCGATTACACTCGCTTCCAATGCTCATTATCCGGATGAATTAGGAACGATGCTCGATGATGCCATCCAACTTCTTCAACAAATCGGATATGAGGAAATCGTCTACTATAAAAATAAACAGCGACTCACGGTCCCCTTATCTTCACCTTCAACGCTTCCGCTTGTTACCCTATCTTAATAGCAGGATTCCTATGAAGACGATAAATACATGTGTGAATAAACTGTACGTTAAATATAGCAAAACAGGATACTCTTCCTTCAAAAGATCGAGGAAGAATATCCTGAAATGGAGGGACTACTTATTTATTTTCACTTCGGAATTTTAACCAGTACGTTATATACGACATCTTGTTGCAGGTCCTTGATGATGCCATCTTCTATATATTTGCCATTCACATATACTTCGGTTGTTGTAACCTCGGCATCTCGCTTCATATCGATATGCAGTTCTGCTCCTCTAAACAACCGCTTAACAGTAACCTCTTGCCACTCAGAAGGTAGTTGTGGCTTAATATGAATTCCTTCTGGACTGCCCTGTAATCCAAAAAGACCATCAATTAAACAGCGATACACCCAAGGAACCGTCCCTGTATTAAATAAATGACTGGATCGCCCAGCGGTATCCGGAAATTGTCTATAAGCACCACGATAATAATTGGGTATAAATACAGGCAATTGACCTCGTCTAATGATATCTTCTGAGTCTGGCCCTGGAATCATTTTTCGAAGTAGACGATACGCATTATCCTTCCCTCCTACAGCGTAGAGCCCATAAATATAAAATGCCGCAGCATGATTATATACCGCTCCATTCTCTGCCGTTCCCGGGTGTTTCTGCGTTACTCTCCCAACATCCTCTCGCATCACTGTGTAGGATGGCGCTAGCTTCTCCACACCATACGGAGTCTCCAACTGTTCCTCAACAGCCTGAATCAGCTTCTGTTGCTTCAATTCATCCGCAGCACCGCTGAGTAATGCCCATCCTTGAGGATTAATGAATATTCTACCTTCCTTATCTTCACTAATCCCAAATACAACATTGTCATCCGTTATGCCGCGTGCATACCATTCTCCATCCCACAAATACTGATTCACTACAGCATTCGTCTCTTCCGCAGCCACTAAGAATTGCTCGCTAATATTGGATCGGCCACTTCTACTAGCGATATCAGCCCATATCATAAAGGCATATGATGTAGCAATCGTTAGCCACCCGGAAACCCCTTTTCCTTTGTAGCCAACCATATTCATGGGGTCACACCAATCGCCTTGATTAATAAAGTTCAACCCTCGCTCATCCCGATCGTTCATAAGCCAGTGCATCGCACGGTTGATATGTTCGAAGACAGATTCGGTTTCCACACTATCCGCAAAAGGAAGCATTTCATCCAATACCGTATAATCATTTGTTTCATCTAAGTAGGTACTCAAACAGATCGGTAACCACACGCAATGATCCGTATGTGGGACTTGGTTAATATATTTCAGCTCCGCACCTTCGTACAGAATGATGCCGTCCGGCATGGATCCGTTTGCTTTTTGTTGGCTTAATGCTGTTAGAAAAGCATTTCTTGCTATCTGGGGTTTAATATAACTCATTCCCATATTGTCTTGAAGGTAGTTCCGAGTCTGAGGATCCGTTGAGAGACGGTTGGTCTGACCATGATAATACATTTGGCGCGGTAGCCAGTGGTTCACGAATTGATCGAGATCCGCATCTGGCGTTGTAATCTCAATACATCCTCTGCCTTCCTGTATGTATTCAGCATATTCCCGTTCAGCCAGAACAAAACCATCCTCACCCCTAGCATTCTTATCTAAGAAATAGCTTTGGCGGATTTGAGCAATCTCTTCCTCTGTTCTAGCTGGACCAAATATAAACCGATAGGCTTGTTCCTCACCCGGATCCAGATCGATTCTGTATTGCAAGGCAGCAACGGGCAATTCATAGCGGGATTCCCCTTTGGACAATGCTTCATTTTGGATCGCTGATGGGTTATGAATACCCCCTTCTCCTTCGAATGCCTCTTGGTTCACTTCCCATGCGAAAGGCTCTTGCTCTGCTAACAAAAATGTTTTATCTTTCAGGTTTTTGATCTTATCGTAATCTTGATATTTCTGATATGGCGTAATCGCAGAGCACACGATCCCTTGCAGATCTTCCTTGTACTCGCCTGATTGATTCATCCATGACATATAGCCTACGGTAAAATAAGGATAGATACTTAACTTCCTTTTCGTCTGCGAAAGGTTCGTCACTTTCACACGCCACAGTTCCATTGGATCCTCTTTAGGTAAACTCAGACTCATTTCGATCAGGATATCATTACTTTCAATTTTCCAGACAATGTTATGTTTCCCTACAGAAAATGTATAGTTATCAGGGAGTACGCGAACAGGCTCATACGGTGCAGAGAAAATTTCACCACTCACTTCATCCTTCACGTACACGAAACGGCCAGGATGATGCGCATAATAAGGTTGCTCAGGTTGCATGAACGTCTTGGCTTCCAAATTGGGTGCATAGGAGTACTTTCCAGGTTCCGGCTGCATAAATTGTGCCACAGCATACCCACGACAATTCATATGTATCATCATATTTTCATTCCACAAAAAACCTGAAGCCTTTGGAAGAACTGTAGGACTCGTCAATTCAACATATTCATTATTTTCAGTTGCTCTTATCATCAACGTACACCTCTTTATTTAGTATTTTAGAGAAAATTATTATTAAGTCCATTTAACTCAACGAATGATCAATGATTACCCTTTCATTTCATGGATGTAAATCCCCTAAATTATACCTGTCTTCAAACAATATTGCACCCTTCGCATCAGGACTTATTCGTAATCATGCAACAAATAAAACCACGAACCCCAACGATGAGTTGAGTATTCATGGCTTTTTCATGATCTTCGTTAGACTTTCTTTATAAATATTTCACTTAAGTCTACCGGTTCGTTTTCAAGAATGTTAATCCTTCTTCATAATTCTCCCAGTGTGTTTCAGTAGTATGTAATGATTCTCTTGTTGTTCGTTTAAGCTGCATTTTGGCTATAGTACCTGCAACAATAACGGCAGCCCGTCTCATTCCAAAGTTCTTTAAAGCCTTTTGATGCTCGACAAGTTTGGCTTGGGATTCTGGCATGAATAGTTTTACACTTCTCACGTCCACAATAACATCAAAACTACCCCCAAGTTCTTGTGCGAGGGCCTGAACCTCACTGGTCACTCTATCGAAATCTTCCGAATTGGCTTTAGCATCCCATACAATCTCAATGATTCCAATAGTACGATCTAATATATTCGTAGATGACGTACATATCCCCCTATAGTTGCTTATTCTGTATACGATTTAATTGCAGATATATCCATTGAGTATAACAGTATGGGTTGTCGAAGGATAGATTATATTCCCGAAAATAATAACACTCACGGTTAGACCGAGACATGGGTCTCAAGGCTATCAAAAAAGAGAAAACCAAAAAAAGCAAAGCCTCTGGGCTTCGCTTCTCTTGTCTTCTCTTGCCTTGTCTTGCTTTAACCAACCTGTTAATTTCTGTTAATTGCTGTTATTCAGCTTTCACAAGAATCTTCACTTGATTTTTTTCTTTCAAGAGTGCTTCAAATCCCTCTTCAACAACTTCATCAAGTGTAATTCGTTTCGTTACAAGCTTCTCAGCAGAGAAGTAGCCTTGAGTCATCAAGCTAATAACGGCAGGGAACACGTTGCGATAACCGATAATCCCTTTCATGGTACGTTCCATCATCACAATATCATTAGGTTTAATAGACGCTTCTTTCTCGAAAATGCTGACGATCATTAATTCGCCGCCAACTTTTGTCGAATTAAGAGCCTGTGTAAGAACAGGAGGCACACCCGTAACTTCATAAGCAACATCTACCCCACCGTTGGTACGATTGTGAATTTCTGCAACGACATCATATTCTTTAGGGTCAATGACGATTGCGCCAAGTTCAGTCGCTTTTTGCTTCCGTTCAGGTGACAACTCAACAGCGTAGATTTCTGCTGCGCCTGAAGCTTTCAACGCTTCAATAACGAGCAAGCCGATTGGACCTGCGCCGAATACGACAGCTTTATCACCAACTTTGAATTTGCTTTGACGAACAGCATGAAGCGCAACTGCGGAAGGTTCTACAAGTGCACCTTGTTCATAGGATACACTATCTGGAATTTGGTGAACCATATATTCTTCAGCGTTCACGTATTCGGAGAAACCACCGCCGCCGCCTGCAAGTCCAAGGAAGCCCATGGTAGAGCAAAGGTTATAGTAGCCTTCTTTACAAGCATCACATTTACCACATGCATAGATTGGTTCTACAACGACACGATCACCCACATTGACTTTGGTTACACCTTCGCCAATCTCTACTACTTTTCCGGAAAATTCGTGTCCCATAACGATAGGTGCTTTTTCTCCAGTGATTGGATGTGGTGTGCCCTCTGGAATAAAGATTGGACCTGCTGTATATTCGTGCAAGTCGCTGCCGCAAATACCGCACCATTCGACTTTAATTTTCACTTTACCTGGTTGAGCTGTTGGTTCTTCAATGTTCTCTAGACGTAAATCTTTCTGACCATGCCATCTTAATGCTTTCATTTGTGTCATCTCCCTAGATAAGTATAACCACGAATAATACGCTATAATTATGGAAATATAATACCTAATTCGGAAACGTTTCCATAAATAATTATGTCACTATATCAACATATTGTCAACCGAAATGGTGCAGTAAACATGATAATATTCATATAATTCCCAAGTATGTTATACTTAATTCGTATTTTATGTATACTACTGTGGAAACAATTTCATACAGTTAAAGGAAGTGCTGGAATTGGCAAATAATAAAGTTACGATAGAGGATGTAGCTGCTCGAGCAGGTGTTGGAATCGCAACCGTGTCTAGAGCTATTAATAATACAGAGGGTATAAGTCCGAAGACAAAAGAAAAGGTGCTGACAGCTGTCGAAGAGCTTGGATTCGTTCCTAATTCCTTTGCACAAAACTTAAAGTTTCGTCAAACCAAACACATCGCCTTGGCTGTACCTGATATTCGCAACGCTTTTGTTCCGGAAATTGCTTATTCCGTTGAACAAGCGGCGAAGCATTATGGCTATCGTGTTGTTCAGATTAATACATTAGGGAATATAAGATCAGAGTTAGAGCTACTACGTGATATGAAGAAACTTCATGTGGATGGCCTTATTATTTTACCGCTTGCTTATCCCAAAACCATGAAAGATCTCATTAATAAAGCTAATCTTCCAATCTCCATCATCAATTATGGCAAGACATTAGAATCTGATGTTAAGGCCGATATTGTAAGTCTCTCCACACCCGAGGGCAGACTAGTCATGGAACATTTGCTAAGTATAGGGAGAACGAGAATTGGGTATGCTGGTGCTCCAAAAGAAATCATTGAGGAAAGATTCTTTGCCTATGAGGATGCACTAGATCAGATCGATCGATCATTAATCTATTTTGGGGATGACTTTTCTCTGCAGACCGGAGCTAAAGCAGCTGATTATTTTGTTAACCTGACGCACATTCCAGATGCGATCTACGCCGGAAATGATATGGTCGCGATTGGGCTATTGAATCGCTTCAAAGAACTAGGTATTCGCGTGCCAGAGGATATTGCTATCGTTGGCGTTGATAACAATTTATTGTGTACGATTACGACTCCAAAGATCAGCTCCGTCTCCATCATGGGTGCGGAGGTTGCAAAGGTGGCAACAGAACTGCTGTTACAACGTATAGAAGAACAGAAAAGGGGCCTTTATGAGAGGATACAATTCGAGCCAAGACTCATCGTTAGAGAGTCTAGTTTAAGCCGAACGCGTACTACGCAGTATATTGAATAGAGTGGAATGAACCTACATTCAAATATGTAGAGCGCCATAAATGTGTATTGCTAACTACACTCATTTACGACGCTCCCATATTGGAAATTATTGACTAAGTATAGGATGAATCCTAGGAATAAATATCCATGTCAACGAGTTTACCTGCTACATATGTGTAGTCAACCTTTGAAAGCCCAAATCCTTGCATTGTTTCACTTACTTGAAGAACTTCCAATGCGGGTACAGTCCATTCTTTTTTAGTCATATTGTTCACCTCCTTTCAAGTGGTCTATTTCTTATTTCAACCTTTGGAGAAAGCGATGTGCGATTAAGCTTCGCATGAGGTATTGTACATGTGGATCCTCCGCTTGCTCTGGCTTAATTGTTGATCCTACCCGATCAAGTGAACTCTTTACTTGATCCATATTCAGATAGGAAGAAGTCAATTCATCACTGTATGACAATCGAATCTCTTCTTGGACAGCGTTCCAATTCGGAGCAATGCGATGTACCCAATCCATCCCTTGAGCACCACGAGTTCTCTGATTCAATCGAACTTTATCCGGAAGAACGTTTTCTGTTGATCTACGAATAAGAGAACGACCGAACCCATTATGGACGTATTGACTGAACGGAACTCCCAAACAAAATTTCACAACTCTCGAATCGCTAGTAGGATCTCGTTCCCATATCCCATAACGATAGGATAATTGGGCTGATATGGTACTCTGCATATTGAGAATAGACAGATTACCGAAGAAACTTTGTCTCTCATTCATAATTTGAACCGGAGATTCTCGCAGACCGACATCGTAATGCTCTAACTTCTCGTATATACCTGATTGAGCTGCGAATTCTGGATGAATAAGAGAAGGAACAATAGGTTGGAACTGAGAGGTTACTTTTTCTGGGAAAGCTTGCTGGCGCACCGCATGGATAATACGCTTCCTACCTATCCTAAGCTGTTTCCCATAATCCGATATTCCTTGGTACAATCGAATCCAACTAAGTCTTTTTAATAGCAAAGCATAGTAACCGACTGCCGAGCCCCAAGATACAGAAAAATTCCCCCTGACTCCTGTCAGTAACACACCTACTCCTTGCTGTGCCGCTTGCTGCTGAATACTTTTAATCCAGAATGAATTTTCTAAATTTTTGTAAGGTGCGTGAAGTATATCTAGCCAGTCATCAATCTCTGACAATGGACTCATTCCAGGAAAATCAAGATAATTCGCTTTTATATTCCCTACATAATCCACAACAGATTGTATATAGGGAGTTTCATCAGCAAATATGTTGCGAGATGTCCAATCAACGAAATCACGCGAGGGAATTGAACTATAAGCCTGTAAACATTTCCCTTCCTGCTGCAGCATCCCCGCTGCAAATCCTGCAACAGATCCAGAATCAAGTCCGCCACTTAAAGTAACGCCAACTTGCTTATAGGTCCGTAATCTTGACCGTATCGCTTCCTGATATATTTCCTGAAATGCCTCAACATACTCTCCATCCGTTCGATATGATATATCCTTCGTATCTGTAACTAGTGATCCATATTGCGTGAAAGAGAGTTTACCCTCATATAAGGTAAATGAATGTGCAGGTGGTATTTGCTTAATATCCTGATAAAATGTTGTATGTACATTAACTGCATCCAGTAACGTGGGAATCGCCAGAAATTCTGCGAATCTTTCTTCACACAGTCGCTTAGGTAAGTTACTTAAAGAAAACATGGGTTGTATGACACTACAGAATGCAAAGCGCTCTATATTGTGGGTATAATAAAGTGTGCGACTACCCACTAAATCCCGAGCACCAAAGAGGGTGTGGCTACGCCGATCCCATATAACAAAAGCAAAGTCTCCTATTAAATACTTTGGTGTTTCTTGGCCCCACTTGACATAAGCAAGAACAATTAATTCGCTATCTGTCATACTTAATCGTATGTCCCGCTTCACATTCAATCTCTCAAAAAGTTCATAACGATTATCGATAATGGCATCGGCTATTATGGCTACCCCATACTCTTCATCCCAGTAAGGAAGTTGTTCATGAACTGATTCTGGCGTAATCCATTGTGAGCGGCATCCGAGAATAGTTGAACCTTGAACCCACGTATCGAAGTCATCTCCTGGGAGATCTCGAATCGCATCCATAAAAGGGGCGACTTCATTGGGAGAAATAAAAGGCTTGTCGAATTCTATAACTCCTGCTATAACGCTGATGTCAACCGCCTCCTATCTATATTGATACAATTTGTATCATAAACGAAAACCTATTATTTTACAATTGTTTTTTTCAGAAAATTTTTAAATATAGTATTCATAGTATCTAATGACAAAAAGCTACCCATTAACCCCTATCTGATAATCCAGCAACTGCCTGAATGTCCCTTTCACTTCCTGCGATAGCTGGTGATATCCACCTTGTTGAATAACCTCACCTTGCTCCATAACAATCACCTGATCTGCATTGCGAATTGTAGATAGGCGGTGAGCGATAACTATAATAGTCATACTTCCTTTGAGCAGCTCCAGTGCTTCTTGAATCAGTCGTTCATTCTCACTGTCAAGCGCGCTAGTCGCTTCATCAAGCACAAGAATGGTAGGACGTTTCAATATGGCTCTTGCCAATACAATTCGTTGCCTTTCTCCTCCCGACAATCGGACGCCTCGATCACCAATGATCGTATCAAGCCCTTGTGGAAGTTTCCGTACAAATTCATCAGAGGCAGAAAATTCCAAAGCTTTCCATAACTCAGAATCATCAACATAAGGTGCCACTAGTTTCAGGTTATCACGAATCGTCTCATTGAATAGAAAGGGATCTTGTGCAACATATCCAATGGAGCTACGGAGAGACAACAATTGCTGATCATCTCGTAGCGTAATACCGTCTATTGTCACTTGTCCACTCTCAGGATGAATGAGACCCATAAGCATATCAATCAAGGTACTTTTACCAGCACCAGATTTACCAACAATGGCTGTCATCCGATTGACAGGGATATGGACATTAATGTCACGAAGAGCATATTCAGACTCACTAGGATCATAACGGTAATCCACTTGATTGCACGTTATTCCTTCTTTCATAAGAATAGGTTGGATTCCTTCAGTGGTATTGATTCCTTCAGTCAACTCTCTATCGGAGTCATACTCTCGCTGCAAATTTCTTAATGCCTTAAAAGCAGGAATATTCGATACAAGCTGTTCCATACTATTCTGTAGAAGAATAAACCTTGGCCATAATCTAGAGAAGATGAGTACAACAAGAATTAATTGTTCAGCAGGTGTATGAATAACCTCTAGAGCTAAATAGACCAACCCTACAATAAAAAGAATAGAAGATATCTTGTAGAAGAACTGCGAAAGTGAGTTAAGCTTAGCAAATTGAATGACATTACTCTCTAATCTCTGGCTAAGATGTTTGAACCAATTGATGTGTGAATATTCTAGCTTGTTACTCTTAATATCCTTGATCGCATTAAAATGATCACTAATGCCAGCAAAATAATGCTGAGATAACACTGAAGTCTCATCACCGATATGTTCAGCTTTCTTAATAAACCTACGTGAGAACAAAGCGAGGAAGATACCACTACCAAGTACTACAAGAGTTAAAACTGGCGATAATAAGAAGGCCAATCCCAACTGAATGATCGTGAATATCGTCGCAGTAATCATCTGAAGAAAGAGCGAGGTACCGAAGCTAACCCTTCCAAGCTCATTGGTCATAATATGATTAAAGTCTGACTTACGTTTTCTCAAGAAAAATTCCCACTTCGCCTGCATCAGTCCCTCATAAGTATTCATTCGAAGTGAACGGACGAATTCTTGGAGGATCTTTGTATTCATCACTAATTGGCTTCTCTGTAGTAATGCCTGCCCCCCCAAGATCATCACATAGATGGCTAGAACGATGGGTAGATTAAGATTGATAGACCATGAATCAACAAATCGAAATAGCGTTGACACAAGGGGTACCCCATCCAAATCCATTTGAATTACACCAATTATACTAAGAAGAGGGACGATCAAATAGATCCCTATGCCATCTAATAAGCTAATCACAAGTGTCATAAACATGTTGAGGTACAGTTTTATTCCTGCGACACGATGCATTTTACGAATATAATAGAATAGATCCTTCATTATACTAACCCCTTATGCGGATCACCGCTTCATAGTCGCTAGAGTTTCAGACTGCTTACTATTTCCGAACATCCCTACGACAGCATACCTTTCGTGTCCTTCACTTCCGGTTACAATATAAGATCCACTACGTAGCCAAGCATGCGCTACCATGTTCCCCGTGTCATCTCGCCCACTTCCCAAATACAAAGTACTTGGAATCCCTCTTCGCTTAAGCATCTTTAGTGCGGCAATACCCTTAACCAGGCATTGGCTCTCCCACCATGTTACGCGACTCATCGCATGAATGGCTATCGATATCTTACGCAATAGTATGAGCTCCTGCTCCGTACATCTAACATATTCCGTTTCCTTCATTCTCTCTCCTAAGGAAGGTGCTACTCTAGAGAAAGGAAGAAGCTTTAAGACTCTTCCCCATGCCAAATAGAAATAAGCTTCTATGAACATCCACTTAACATCCATCGGATAAGAAATGAATTTATGAGCTTTCTTATACAAGCTCATTATTGCTTCCTCACCTGTACGAGTCCATCAGTGGCAAGTTGCTGTATAAATGTGCATACTTGCTGTCTACACACATCTGGTTCAATTTCATACTCTGCCACTAATTGTTCGACCACTCCATTTATGGTGACAGGAGAAGCGATAAGTTCCCATATTTGGCCCCCAATCTGACCAAGGTTGTAATACTTACCGTTTTCGATGCTCAACATCACTTTCTCGCCATCCATATCACTTACCAGGTTACCTTCAGACTGAACGATAAGGTCATTAGCTGTGATTAGTTCAACGCTCATGATTAAAAGCCTCCTCTATTAGAATACTGTACAAAATCATGTATGATACAGATTGTATTATTAATTGTAAATTAGGGGAAGTCGCTCCGCAAAATTTATACAGACAGTCGTTTCAATCGACGCAATAAGCTTAGAAAAGGCCGAAGTGGGAAATATAGAAAATAAAGTGATTTAGGCAATGGTAACATTAAAGCATCGAGTGTGCTAGGAAGAAGTTTGTTTAACATGTATGCTATTATCTGTTTTGCCGACATTAACATAAAGAGGTAGCGATTATAATGCCAAGCGATACTTTTCTCCGGTACGGGATTTAATTTAACGATTCTTTTGACATAATATAGGGCCATTTCTGCTAGTCGTTGAGATTTTGAGTTGATCGTTAATAATTCTAAATCTTGAGAAATCTTCGTTAAAAGTAGGTTCGACAATAGGATGAATGCTTGTCCAACGTATTGCTGCCCACCATATTGATCGAAATGAATTTTCATATTTCCACTGCTTATTGTAGGTAGTAACCTTTCAATATCCATTAACCAGCGTAATCGGAACCAGCCATGTCTAGCACCATGATCCGTAAGATAGCAGAGTAGATCTTCATTTCCCAAACAGTAAAACGTTTGATTAGATATTGTCACATCATTTCTACGTTCCCATAGTTTATCGAATGAGTATGACTTACTGAAATGAGGGTTTAGTCTCCAATGAATTTCAATTTGTGCCGAATGTTCCCTATTCTCGAAGGATAAGTGGTGTGTTTTCTTCTTCCAGTTGTTTAAGATATATGGATCCTTCATCTCGTAACCAAGCTGAACTAATATTTCCTCGGCCTTCTCCACATCATCTGCATGAACTAGAATATCTAGATCTTTGGATGTCCGGTGAGTCAGATTACCGTAGAGTTGTATAGCTAGAACAGGGCCCTTCAATAAAAGAGTACGTATGCCACTATTGGTTAACGCTTTGCATATATGATTCATTTCTCTGCTAAGGTGTAACATCTTCAGGGTATTGGTTTGATATTGATGATGAAGTGTTTCCATAACATTAGCTGGAATTAGTAGTGAGGTGCTAATTCTTTTCAACTTTAAATAAACAAGAGGATACACACGATGATGCATAACAAGCTTCATAAACAATGTCCAATCCAGATCGGATGTATATGGCTCAAGAATACTCTCATCTAGCATATCCTCATGTAAAATCAATAGTAAAAAGGATAACTCTTTGGATACATCACTCAGGTCCAACTCAATTGCATCTAACTTCAAAGTAACTACCCCACTATCTTTCGATATCAGTGATTGCTCGTAAGCTACGCTTCGCTTCAGGAAATATGACGATTACGTCTCCCATTCTGCTCTTACGTACATATCCATCTAATACCATTTTACCTTGTCCAGATATAACCGTCCATACCTCTCGCCGTAAAATATTAAAAGGGATAAGAACTGAACCTATGCACTTTCTTATAAAAGCTCATTATTGCTTACACATGAAGAGGTTCTCTAATATGTAAAAAATTATAATTCGATACTATAAGATACCGCTATACAGTGCGTTTAAATGGCTTATCCCCTAATGCCTACGAGCTACATATAGAGAAAGAAAAGAAACGTCAGTTCTATTTAAATTAAACTGAGGGTAATAACGATCCTTTTTTCACTGTCCGCTTGACAGTGTAGCGTTTCATTCAGGTTATTGTTTCTACAGTCTTCGTATAACATATCCAAAAGTGGAGCTTCTGCGGATATATGTATTTACGGACCTATTCTTAACCACATTAATCCTTGTAGCCCAATCATCTAACCACGCTCTCCTACTTACCCACAGCAGAATCTGATTAATAATTTTTATTTCGCGAAGAAAAGGCATAACAATATAAAAATACATGATTTAATAAAATGGTAATTTGATAAGGAAAAGAGGCTCAATGACCCCTATATATATAACAGGTATTTTATCGTTGGCTTCATATAATATATAAAATAGAAGTGACAATGTAAGTATGTCACATACTTATACTACAGAGAGTGGTAATCCCATTAGTAAGACTAATCCCCTTCCCGTTGTATAGCAATACAACCTCAAAACAAAAATATCCAATAGAAAGTTTGGGGTACTGGAATATCCACAGTTGAAATCCAAAGAATTAATGACAGTGGTCCTCCTGCTCTTTACCTGCATGGAATATCAGCAGTCTAGGATTCTTGGTAGTGGTTCTGAGAAGTGGTTAAGCTATTGGCAAGCATAGATGGAGGGGAATTCTAATGACTAAAAAAAAAGACTAGTAAGAATCTCAGAAAATAACTTACCCTTAAAAGCAGCTGAAATCGGTTTAACAACTGATTCTAAAAAGCCCTTTGTAGTTAGTTCGAATGGGAATATAGAGCTATCAAAAAAAGATGATGTAGATAAGATTCAAGAAAACATTAAAGGCATTACATCCAAACTAGAGTCAACTACGAAAAACATAAACAATGCGAATGCATTTGGAGCAATCGGCAATAATACAAACGATAACTATACTTTCATCAATAAAATGTTTAAAGACGCATTTAGTAAAAACATCTATGATCCTGCTATCTCCAGTAATCAATTCATTACAAAATCAATAACTATTCCTCAAGGTGTTTATCGAATAAAACAACCAAACTTGTTTTTAAGCACTCTTTCAGCAAGATCACAGAACCTCGTTATAAATGGTAATGGCTCCACTCTTGTTTTTGAGGATTTTGAAGGATACTGCTTTATTAATAATGATAAACTCTTAAATGTTGATTTTTATAACCTTAACTTTATATCATTAAATGATGCCACAGCACCAAAAAGAACGTTAATTAAAAGTATTTCAGATGGCGGTGCGCAAGCATTCAGATTTCATCAATGTAATTTTAGCGGAAAATTTCAATATGGTCTCGATCTGCAAGGTTCAAGAACAAATTCAGAATGGACATTCAATCACTGTGGGCTTTTTGGTATATGGGAAAGCTTTCTGTATATAGGAAGTGTCAATACTTCAGATCAATTTTTAAATTACTGGTTTAATAATTGCAAGTATTGGTCATCTTCTAATTGGATTACTGCCCATAGGGGTGGTCATTTTAAATTTAATCATTGCGATGTAAGTGGATTTTCACCTGTAGTGGATACGTATCTGTTTAAGTTGCTAGGTGGGTCTCATGCATACGGTGTAACTTCTTTTATTGATGATGGAACTAGATATGAATTAAAATCTTCTTTTGCTAAAGTGATGTATTGCGAATGGGACTCAGCTAGAATCAGTTTTGAAAACTCAGATATGGGTTCTAACGCTTTCAATGTTATAGAACGATTGGGTGTATTTCACTTCAAAAACTCAACAGTAGGTGATAATTCAAGCTATACATTTATCAATTGTGTGTTACTTGGACGTTTTATAATGACTACAGGCAACGTTGCAACAAGAAATTACTTGAATTTTACCGACTGTCTTCTTTTAGGCGATAACAATTCTACAACTTTAGAATCTGTATTCACTTATATCACAGGAGTTAATCCGTATGAAAAGTTTAAAGTAATTCTAAATAATACAAAGTTTAAGGGTAAATTGATCAATCAAACTATGGACGGATTAACTCACCCTTACAGTTACTTAAAACAAAAGTCAACTTTGATTCAAAGTTCATGGGCAACATTATTGTCAGACTGGCATTACCCAGTGAATCAACCGACTTTTATCGATGAGATAATTGTACAAAACATCTACAAGAGCGATGGAAACACCTATAATTTTGTTATTAAAAGCGATGTATCTACTGTATCTGTAATTCCTGTAACCAATACTTCCTCAATTCAAATAAACAGTAATACTAACAGCATATATATTGGGTCAAAAATCACTATCGGAACATCTAACATTATTTACACAGTAGTTTCTCAAGACTATAGAAAGAATTTTTCACTTATTCTTGATAAAACAATCGAACCCACCGTAACCAGTGGTGATATCGTATCTATTTACTTTACAGAGATAACCTTCACCCCAAATACTCATTTAAAATCTGTTATCTGTGTCACTAAAACCGTTATTACAAATCCCTTGTATTTAAAAGTAATTGGTCAGGCATTTCCTGTGGGTGGGGTCAGAGCTAGAATTTTAGTAAAGACTATTGAATAAAGCCATTATTAATAGAGGCTTTAATTGTTAAATGAAGACCTTAATTAAGTAACTCAAATAATGTTTTATCCCAATAGAGGTCGTAGAAAATCTACACCTCTATTTTGTTTGGCAACAACTATACAGCAAAAATGGGGATTAGAGACTAATCTCCAGAGCTTAACGTGGCGGAATTCACTACTTCCACTACGGACTAATAACATATTTATTGGGAGTTCAGGTGGGCATATAGAATTAGCAAAAACAATGTTCATAATCTATTGGATTCAATTATATCAGTTCAATTAATTGAAAGAATCAAGAAGACAGATCTGATAGGATCCTTAGGTTTCTATATTGATAATTATTGAGTAAAGCAGGTGAACCTGATGACTCTACGCGCATACAGAACGCAATTTATTATGCTAGAAAGTTAATACGGAAGAACTCGGTCGAAAAAGGAATCAATGTACAAAAATAAATGATACATAATGTATCATTTATGATATACTAAATCTGCGACCTCCGTTATCGGTAGCCTTCAATATAGTTGTCTTATGCGTATGACATATATTTACACAGGACAAAAGGAACAGGGTGTGAAAGGAGAATACATATGGATAGACTAATTCTTTTACTAATCTATTTAAGAAAAAAGCCATTAATAGGAAAGGTATTCTTCCTTTTGTTGAAGTTATGTGGCATGGAAATCCCACCGGAAGTGAAGATTGGAAATAATGTGAAATTCGTTCACAATGGTTATGGAGTTGTTATACATCCCAACACCGTGATAAAGGATAATGTTCAGATTTTTCATGGAGTGACAATAGGTCGTGCTGATGCGTACCTTCCAAGTTCAGAATCATCTATGAAGAACATTGTAATTGAGGACGGCGCGATCCTATGCGCTGGAGCGAAAATACTCTGCAAAACAGGTACCCTTATCATTGGTAAAAATACTATAATCGGTGCGAACGCAGTTATATCTAAATCAACCGGAGACAATGAAATTTGGGCAGGTATTCCAAGTAGAAAAATAGGTGATAGAACTATATGAGATTGCATCGAGAGAGCAACACAAATACGCCTTGATACATAATGTATCATCCATGTTATGTTATATCTGAGTTAGGTCAGGTTATTATTACCCAACCTACTTATTAATCGTATCTAGGAGGGTGTATTTTGCAAAAAAATAGTACAAACCTGATATTCTCATCAAGCATTATATTGTTAGGCATGGCATTGTTATTGCCATTTTCTTTATTTAAGGATTACGGTCGCACACTTGATTTCAATCTATTTATTGTATGGACTATTATTTTTATTTCGGTGGTAAGACTTTGCATATCAATGGTAACAGGAAAACGCCAGATAATTGATATGACTTTTTATGTGTTTATATTTGTTTGGTTTGGATATATTCCATTTGTTCAACTTATAACAAATACCTTTCCCCTTGCGGGGGAATACAGCTCAAGTGAAATACGATTCGGGTTGCTTATTATACTTATTGGCATAATAAGCTATGAAATCGGAAAAAAGTTTAACAAAAAGAATAACGATTCAAAAGTTACAGTACCAAGTAAATCACAGTGGACACCAAATTTGAAAATGTTTTATATTACATCTATAATTTCGATCCTTATTACAAGTATAATCGTATTATCTATCGGTGGAATCTCTTCTCTTTTTATTTCAAGACAAGCATTGTCAAACTTTGCAGGTAATGGTGATAAAACATCATTATTAATTACCACAACATTGTTACGAGTTCCAGTTTTTGCCTCTCTTCTACTAGGAGTTTTTTGCATTAAACAGACAACAAATAGAAATTCAACTTTAAATTTAACAGTTTTCACACTATTTATAGTTAATTTCACAGTAACTAATCTTGTTTCGTCTCCTAGATATTGGTTTGGTGCGGTGGCATTAACATTTGTTTTTATGATAACAAAATGGAAGAAATCATCTTTTACGAAATGGACACTCTCATTCATAGTTATTCTTTTATTTATTTTTCCATACTCAGATATATTTCGGCATAACACAACAACTGCAAATGTAAACTATAGTGAAATATTAAATAGTGTTCGAAATGAGTCTGCCAACATAGCCAAAGATGGAGATTACGATGGATTTCAAATGGTTTTAAATACTGTTAAAGATACCCAATATAACGGATATTCATATGGAAAACAGTTTTTAGTATCAGCACTATTTTTTATTCCTAGATCTTTGTGGCACAATAAACCCTATGGCACTGGTCAAACTGTAGCTACTCATCTTGGATATGATTTCACTAATTTATCTGCACCATTATGGGCAGAAGGATTTCATAATTTCGGATTATTTGGAGTAGTGTTGTTATTTTTTATCTATGGTGTTTTTGTACAAAGAATCCAAGATATTTATAACAGCTACCCCAAAAGTTATATGAGTATCTTTGTTCCATTCTTTGCTGCCTATCAATTTTTCTTTCTTAGGGGCGAAATGTTAAGTGGAATTAGTTACTTGGCATTTTTTACAATAATATCATTAATCATGTATAGACTTATAGGAATGAAAGAACGAAATAGAAACAACGTCTAGATTAATACAATCCTTGAAATCACTGTACATGAAAGATATTTGAGTATGAAAGGCTGTCCTGTCCATAATGTAGTTGCAGTAGCAACGTTTTAACTCCTCATGACAGAGTTTGTAATCCAATGGCATCTTGATAGCCAGGATGATTTAACAGTAAAACTATGATTATGTACATTGATTCAACCACATTATTCATGGGACTCTTAGCTACAAGAGTCCATAAATAAAAGATGGAACACCATAAAAAGGTTGCCTAGTTAGGTGTTGACAATCCAATTGATTTGTAAATTTGTGAGGATGCAGAAATGTGTTCTCTTTTTTGTTGTACGGGAATTGTAAATTATATAATGAACGAATTAATCAAATAATAACAATCACGAAATATTCTAAATATGATCCAACCCATGCTAGATTTCTAAAACAGGAAGTTGGACTCTCCTACTTAACCAAACCAAAACAATACATCCAAACACGAAACAGGATTTCATTTATTTGTTATGGATGAAGAACTGGATTGCGCAGAATGGGTCAAATCAAGCGGCTATATAACAATGGATATTTGAATATTAAAGGAGAAGTCTTTGTGGCCCTTCCTCCTCAACTTGGAACAAATCCTAGATGGATTGATTGTTATAAAAGTTCTGGTCAACTTTGTAGTCTATTTATTGATGGTGCACGGTTTTTTTGGGGGAGGAGGGGGGGAGGTTAATTATATACAACTTTATGCCTTCCATTCTTGGCCTAGCCAATAATGAAGAAGGCAATGTAATATCGATACAGAATTGCATACTGATGATACTATTCCATTTAAATGATCAGTGAATCCAACGCGTAGGTTTAGACGTACCTTCGGATTAAGCGAAAGACAAGTGATTCCTGTTCCCCCTGTGTTACATCTTCAACTAGTTACATGTGTTGGCGGAAATGACGGAACTGGTGTAGTAAAACGTCTTAACTATGTAGTGAAAGATTCTATCCCAGGAGGGAAAAATTTCTCAGAGACCTGCGATATCACTTCCGTTCATTGGGGAGCAGGTGAAACTGGGAGTGTAGATCAAGCGAAATCATCACCAAATACGAAAATCACAATTCTCTTTAGCTGTCCTGGCAACTCGGAAGCAGCAGGAGTTACATTCACTCCCTTACTTGGACTCGATCTATAATGAGAGATGTATAAAGTTAATTAAGTTCTTTTCATTACTCTCCAAAACCACAAGAACGGTCTTAGTGGGAAATACAGAAAAAAATATCTTTTGGATAACGGAAGTAAGTCCGCGTCCAGTGAACTTGGAAGAAGTCTCTTAAGCACAAAGAGCGTCTTCTGCCTTACTGTCAATGCTGAGATAACACTTCGCTTGTATTGAGAATTAATAGCTTTAACTTCTGGACTATCCTTAATACCCTGTAGAGCCATTTGAGCTAGCTTAATTGATTTTGTATGAGTTTGTGACGACTTAATATTTTGCGGAATATTGGATGATAATAACAGTTCACTTAATAGAAAAGCTTGCTCCACATAAATTCTACCGCCATATTGTTTGTAATAATTGTTTAAATAGGTGACATCAATTGTATTTTTTACTAGACGCTCTATATCTATTAACCAACGAAGGCGAGACCACCCATGTCTTGCACCATGATCAGAAAGATACGCCAACAAGTCCTCATTTCCTAGTTGGTTAAATTCCTGAGAGGAAATTTTCACAATGTTTTTATTTTTCCATAGCTGTTCAAATGAAGGTGGCTCAACTATGTCCGGGTTGAGTCGCCAATGAATCTCAATTTGTATAGAGTTAACGGGATGAAGAAAAGACAAATGATGTGATTTCTTTTTCCAGTATACATGTAATTCTGATTTATCTGGATGATATCCAAGTTGCTTCAGCACATCCTTAGCTCTATCAATATCATTAGTATCAATTAATATATCTAGATCTTTTGAAGTTCTATGAGATAGTTCTCCATAAAGTTGGACAGCTAGAACAGGTCCCTTTAATACAATTGAGCGAATCCCCTGAATTGCAAATAATTTACAAACCATTCCCAATTCTCTCGTTAGCTCTAACATCTTAACTATATTCCTTTTGTTGAGTAGATGGAGTGCTTTCATAGTATCTTCAGGAATTAAGCCTGGGATAAATTTATTTAATTTCACATATACAAGAGGATACACCCGATGATGCATAACCAATTTCAAAAATAGATTCCAATCAATGTTGGATGTATATTGTTTTATCAATTCTTCTTCTAGGGTTATATCTTCTCGAAGTATTATCAGCATAAATACCATCTCAGTTGAAAAATCATATTGATCAAAACTCATATCATTAAGCATAGGAAGGACCTCTCTTATAATCTTTTAAATTAATCCATGGATTTCATATCATCTCTTCTATAACCCTGACTATTCTTTGTAGGTTCATTTCATTTTGTAATATTCGCTGTGGTTTTTGTTCTGCATCCTTACTTCGGAATGTTCTTTCTATATCTAATTCTATTAGCTCATTCCACGAAACTAGTTGGTATGATTGCCTACTACTTAGTTCCACAATCGTATTTTGGTCTTCATTCATTAAACCTCTATTAAGCAAAATTAGAGGCTTATTACATATAATCGCTTCCCCTACTGTTCCCCAGCCAGGCTTTGAAATGATGACGTCTGCTGCCGCAACATAATTTTGTGACTCCGTATAGTGATGTGGAATATGGTGGACATTTTTCCCATTAATATTTATATTGCTGGAAACGACAAATAAGCATGAATCATCATGCCACATCTTTAATGAATCTAGATTACCAACTTGAATACTTATACCAAGAGCGAAATAAACAATACATTTATTTTGTTCTGGATTTAATTGATGAGATATACGATTGATCTCTTCCGTATTAGGAGTTCTGCAATAAAAACTTGACTTGAGGACATTCCCACTACCCCAACGAGGTTCTATTGACCCCGATAAGTGAATAAAGGCATCCATATGGGAGTAAGCATCATATAATGGTTTGAGGAACTCCTGATCAATTAATTGTTGATAGGCTGTATACCACGTAAAGTTAGAGATTCCCATCGATTTAACATTTGCTAGTTTCGCAGAGCAAATTGGAACTGGCGATATGTCGGAAATGACCATATCAACCTCCTCCTGGAGAATGAACTCTGCTTCCCTCTGAATTTCTATTGGCATTGTCTTCATATAATCTAAATCATAGATTTAAATAACATCAGATCCGGCTCAATAGAATCCTTCTTTAGTATGTATCCTAAATCGGAAGCACATTCACGGAAATCTAAATTTAACATATCTAAATCTCGTAAAGAATCCCGTATAAAACCAAGTCCTTTACCGGAACAGATAATAATATGATAACGATTAGGAGTATATAACATCAATGCTCTGATAATTGCAATACTACGAGTTGCATGCCCGTATCCATAGTCTGAAATATAGTAACAAATAGTCTTCAAAATGTAGCCCTATACCTTAATACAGTGTTGTTCTATCTCATTCCAAGTCTTATATAGCTCAATCATTTGATTGCATTCATGTGTGAATCCACTCTGAACCACAATAATTTCGAGTTCAGAAGAGGCTCTTATGCTGTGTAATGACTTCATAGGAATATGAAGAACATTTCCAGCATTCACATTCACAAAGTTACCATTTTGAATAAATTCGCCTTTGCCTTTAACAATTGTCCAGACCTCTTCACGACTTGCATGCATTCGATAGCTCAAACTTTTATCTTTTTGAATACTCACCCGTTTTGTGGTTACACAACGACCATCTTCGTAATTCTGATCATCTAATATTCTAATCCAGCCCCATTGTCTTTCTTCGTACATTGGACCCTGTTCAAAATTAATGAAATCCTTTATACGCGGGCTTGAACTTTTATCAGTCACTAAAATACCATCAGGACTTACAGCTACAACTATATTGGATAACCCGAGTATTGAAACTGGAATGTCAATTTCATTAATAAGATGTGTATTAACGCAGTCATCACTAATAATACCTTTACCAATTTGTCGATTCGGCATTTCTTCTGTTAACGTATTCCAAGTACCGAGATCCTTCCAATAACCTTCATAAGGAAGTACTACTATTTGAGATGCTTTTTCCAATACTTCATAATCAAAACTAATTTTAGGTATTTTATGATATTGCTTTGTTAACTCTTCGAATTGAATAGGTAGTCCTTTGCATTCAAGCAGTTCAATAACATAACCAAGCTTGAATGCAAATACACCACAATTCCAAAGTGCATTTTGATCTATTAGCATTTCTGCAATTTCTTCTGTTGGCTTTTCCTGAAAATGGCTAACAGACATATATTCATTATCTTTCTCAATATTGTTCTCGGGATTTGTAGGAATGATATATCCATACTTTGTAGAAGGGTAAGTTGGTTGTACACCAATAAGTGCAATTTCAGCATCTGAGGAATTTAATATGGATTCTAATTTTTTTACAGAATCAAAGAAGTGATTCTCCACGTAAGGATCAACAGGTAACACGACAACGACTTCATCCAATCCCACTCCGGCATAGGAATATAAATAAGTAGCTACCAACATGATAGCCGCATATGTATCTCGCCGATCAGGTTCTATGATTAAAGGAACATATTCTCCGATTTGACTTTGCATAATCTCAATTTGAGACTTACTCGTTGCGATATAACTTGAATCTTCTAATCCATTTGCAGTTATTTGCTCCCATACACGCTGTACCATGGAAACCATTTCATCACTATCATTCTCAAGCAACTTAAGAAACTGTTTCGATCTTGCATCATTGGATAAGGGCCATAATCTTTTGCCTGATCCTCCTGACAGCAGTACCAATTTCATATCTACACCTCCATTTATAATGTTGTTTTATTTTGATATTAAAAGGCTCCGATACTTATCCAACGATTGTTCTTTTCTTAAATACTGTTCTAAGTATTCCCTTCCTTGTATTCCTTTGTTTGCTAACAATTGTCGATCAAGTTTATACAAGGATTTCAACTCCTCTATCACGTCTGAGTAATTCTGTGGCTCGACAACGATTCCACATCCACTATTTTCGATTAATAGACAAGCCTCGCTACCTTTCTCGAGAACGCCTAATATAGGTTTACCAGCAGCCATTACACCATATATCTTGCTTGGAACAGAAACACCCTTAATCCCTTTCTGATTCACAACTAAATGAACGTCTGCTGCATTTAATGTATATTTAATCTCTGCCTTCGGTTGAAATGGTAGAAAGAAAACGTTGTTTAGTTGATTACGCTCCGCATATGTTTCCATTGTATTTTTCACTGCCCCATCCCCAATAAATGCAAATACAATATCATCATAATTGGAGAAGTCCTTCGTTATCTTAATCAAATTCTCTAAGTCATAGTAGAGTCCCATATTGCCAGAATACATAATTATAAATTTATTCTCCCAGCCATTCCCTTTAATAAATTCCTGTACTTTAAAATGGTCTTTCGCAAGAGGGACAATTTCCTTCTCGTCGGTCCAATTATTAATAACCGTACTATCTGTAATTGCCTGGTTAGCAAATCTCTTATACAGTGTTTCTTGCATATCGTGGCCAACCGTAATAATATGATCTGCGTACTTACAGTTCATTGTGTCAATCCACCGTGCTACACGGTAAATCGACTTATTCTTCATATAACTTACTGCTTCCGCCTGTTCTGGATTGAAATCTTGAATATTGTATATGTGCTTTGTACGTTTAAAGAACTTTCCAATCGTACCTATTAGTCCACCTAGAATAGGAGGTGTTGAGATGGTATAGAGAATCTGAACATCCTTTTGTTTCAGAACCAGTAAAATCGCATAAAAAAAATAAGTTGCAATATATCGCAACCTACTCCATTTATTTCGTTTATCCTGTTGGGGAAGCCTGATTCTTATGATATCGATATTCTCCATTCGATCCTTGGAAAACCTTTCACTTTTATTATTCCTCTCTATTTCTTCTTGTGTTTGGGCTGCTATGACCGTTATTCGAAAGTCATTTTGTATATGAAGGCATAGTTCTGTCAAAAGTTGTCCTGTTGATGCATAGTCAGGATAAAAGTAATTAATTATAAATACAATCTTTGGCTTCATATGGGCACAACCTCTTTCAATTGTTCTATCTCTTCTTTATCTTCAAATCTATACTTCATAAACCTTGCAGGTGTTCCGGCATGGATTTCATTTGATGATACATCCCTTGTAACTGTACTTCTTGCGGCTACTATCGACATCACACCTATTGTAATACCAGGATTCACAAAGACATCACTTGCGATCCAAGCGCCATCGCTGATTTTTATAGGCTTTGTAGTTAATCCGAATTTTGGATCATGAATATTATGCGTTCCAGTGCAAAGATAGCAATGTTGAGACACTACACAATGTTCACCGACTTCTATGTGATCTAGACTATAGAACTCTGCGTGATCTCCAATCCATGAATAGTCACCTATTGTTACTTTCCATGGGTATGTAAATGTAGCCGTAGATCTTATCTGAACTCCCTTACCTACATGTGCACCGAATATACGTAAAAGAAAATTACGCCATCTATACATAGGATGCAGAGAGAATCGAAACAGGCTTCCTTGAACAAGCCACCACAGTAATACGAACCATCCACTTCTTCCTCTTGAGTAACCGTCTTGATGGTAAAGGTCTAATCTTATCCTGTTACTTTTCATGAACGATCTTACTCCTATTATTAATTGGTTTACTGCTTAACAGTGTATTGTACACTGATAGGGTTGAATTCAAATAATGTTCACGTGTAAATCTATCAAGAACTTGTGTTTTACTATTAAGGCCAAATTGAGCCCTATCTTCATTATTAATCATTCGAATAATTGCGTTGGCAAGAGCATCGGCATTCATTGGGGGTACTAAATATCCTATATCTGGAGTAACCATTTCTGGAACTCCTCCGACATCAGTCGCTACGATTGGTAGTGATGCAGCCATGGCTTCAAGAATAACCGTTGGAAAGATATCATATACGGATGGTAGCACGAATACATCTGCTTGCAATAATAAGTCAGATACATCCCTTCGCAATCCTAGAAAGTAAACATTATTCAGATCTAATTCGGTTGCTAAGGTTTTTAATTGTTCTTTATAACTCATTTCCGATTCAAACGCCACATCACCAATAACCAAATACTTTAAATCTGGGTTTGATTGCTTAGTAATATACGCGGCCTGAAGTAAGTATTCAATCCCTTTCATAGGAGAGAGACGTGCGACGGTTATAAGAATCTTATCATTAGTAGCAATGCCTAACTCTTCCTTCAAGCTGTTTTCATATTTTTTATGAACTACTGATTGATTTATTTCAATTCCGTTATAAATTTTGATGAGCTTATGTGAGTAGCCCTTTCCCCACTTAAACATCACCTTACTCCGTTCACATAACACGATTACTTTGTCGTTGAATAAATGATTTAAGTACCCAATAAATTTATAAGCAACTAAGGGTTTTCTAGGAAGTTCATGAACAGTTTGAATGGTTGGAATACCAAGCAACTTCCCAACTATATTACCTCCCATTAATTCCATCTTGTGAGAATGAATAAGGTCAATTTTGTATTCTTTCACAATTTTTTTAATCGACTTAATGGATAGAAATAAATTTTTCAGATTTCGAAAATAATATGCAAGATCGATCGGTTTGCCAAATACAGCAAGTGTTGTAAAAATCACCTTAGCTCCTGCTGCTTCATACTTTTCAACATAGGGACTAGGTGCGGGTAATACGACATATGGTCTATATTCTGTTTTATCCAACCCTTGAACGAGTTGAAGTAGCACGGTATCCACACCACCTACATGACTGGCATAGGGTTGAATATAAAGTATGTTAATCACTTTCTAAACACCTCCCGAAACTGCCTGTTTAATTGCTGTTGTAACAGCATTAGCATAAGAATTAGGATGAAGCTTCCTCCATAAGCCTAAGCTCATTTTCCAATTGGAGCGTACATACTCTTGATTATCCATTAACCAACGAAAAGCTCTAAGCAAATCTTCTTCATCCAATGGATCTATAATTAAACCATTTTGCTGATCTACGATAATATCCTTTGTTGCCCCAGCGTACTTCGAGGCGAGAACAAATGTATTTGTAGCTAAAGCTTCGTTTACAACCAATCCCCATACTTCAATTAACGAAGGAAATAGTAAGCAATCACTTTGAATTAAATAGTCAGTTAATGCTTCCTTTTGTTTATATCCTTCAAAATATATTTGCTTTTCTAAACCAAACTCTTTAACTCTTTCTTTCAATTTCTGCTCATCTGGGCCAGATCCAACAATTTTTAATTCCCAAGACGGATTATCAAGTATTCTAAGAGCTTCGATAATCTGCACTAACCCTTTACGTTCGATCAGTTGACCAATGAATAATAACTTCACCTTATCGTTCTTGGTCAGTTCCGGTTCTACATGAATAGAATTCTCATTATACTTGTTGCGAAAATACCGTATATCGACGGTATTGTAGCCTACAACAATTTTACTATCCTGTACACCATAGTGTCTTAGACATTTTGCCGATTCGGTACCGTAAGTTACAAACGAATCGGCGGACTTAAAAAATACCTTGCGTGTTCGATTAACTATGGTATTCTGAACTCTGCTACTCTCAAGGGTACTTCCCCACCATACAAGAAGTTTTTTTCTGAAAATTCTACAATAGAAGAGTGCCGACCAATATCCGAGTGAATCATATCCAGAAGTAATAATCACATCAGGATTTTCTCGTATGAGCTTATAAAAAATACCTGGGTTAACATGCACACCCATATCCAATCTTTGAATATAAGTATGAACCCCAGGCAAGCATTCATAATCGTATTTAATTTCGTGATGATTTATATTCCAATGCCTATTCTTTTCTCGTTCTTCTAAATACCAAACCTTTAGCTTAATATCACTATTCTCAACTAATTTATTGAGCACTGGTATTCTATAAGGAGCAATAGTGTTCGTAAGGAGAAGGGTTTTTATCATTGTGATCACCTCACCTTAGATTTATTATTTTTTCTTTTATTGTGTGCGAAAACGATTTGATCTCAGTACGAAATACAATAACTATTAGGATCGAAAGTATAGTGAAGATCCACCAATCTGTGTATAATTTATTAGGGGTAAGTATCCATTAACTTTTTTTTCTTTCTAAATTTGATCATTAATATTCCATTTTTCAAGTAAAACCTTATTGGTTTCATACAATATCCACTTCCTAAACATAAACCCATATAAATAGTTAGATACATAATAAACTTTATCAAGTTATTCTCAATATTATTCAAGCTTGTTATTTCAATTATTAATAATGTGAATATTAATGAAATAGCAAACACCAGGGAAAATAAGAAAATAATTTTTTTGTCTAGATAATTTAATATTTGAGGTGAGTAATATAATTGTATAGACAAGACTAATAATTCTGTTAATACAAATATTAAACATGCTGAATACACACCAAACGTAGGTGTTATTAGTAAGTTTAGTATAAGACTAATTACTGTTCCTATAGTTAAAGGCAAAGAATGAAGCCTTACTTTTCCTAGAGGAATAAGATACCACCCACCAATAATACTTCCTACAGTCTTGAAAAGTAATATTGGAGACATAATGAGAAACAGGGTTATTGCACCGGAATATTCTACACCTAAGAATAGAAGAATAAACTCTTTCGAACATAATATTGTCCCAAAGATAAATAAAACTCCCAAAATCACATATACATTCATACCTTTTTTAATAATATCCTCTGCATCATCGGATTGAGATGTCGCTCTTGAAGACGAGATCTTTTGAATTAATACTGCAGATGGAAACATCAGTAATGCATAAATAAATGAAATAATTCTTTGGTCTTGTTGATAATTGGATAACCCACTGATATCTCCAGTGCTTCCTAATATAATTTTGTCAAGACTCGAATATATAACTACTGATATATTAGGGAGAAAGAGATAAAAGGAAAATTTAAGATGCGTCCCTATTTTCTTGACATCTATAGTTTTTAAATTTCGGAAGAATGGGATCGTACCGCAAAATAAAATGATATTACCAATTAACTGGCTGCCATTTATTAAAACAATATATAACCATAAGTCCTCTGGTTTTTTCACAAAAATAAAAACACTTACAGTACCCACCAGCTTAATAATTATATTTCTTGTAACTATTTTCTTGAATTCTCCAGTTCCTTGATAGTACCAGCTTATATCAAACAAACAAATCGCCATGAATATTCCCTGCAATATAAAAATGATTTTATTATTCCCAACTGGATAATAACCAATAAAAAACATAAAAACAATCATTCCAATAAGCAAAAAAACCATTCTCAGCAATTGGATTTCTAAATAATTTTTGATTCTTTGATTTTCATTAGATTGAGCTATAAGATTAGTTCCATACACCGTAAAACCAAATGAAAAAACAACCGCAAATAAATTTGAGATTGTTAGAGTGTAAGAATAAATACCATTTTGTTCAATTCCCAATACTCTAGCGATATACGGTATAGTTAGAAATGGGAGAATCGTATTAACAAACTGTTGGCCAAATACATATATAATATTCTTAAATGTTTTATTATCCACGACATATCCCTATAATGTTCAGAAACATTTTCATTGATGTTTTATTATTAATATTTACATTATTCTTCTTTGTTGTTTTCAATAATCTTAATGCTTCTTTTATAGAAGGTTTCTGTGAGTGACATCTTCTTAGAAAAATATTTATCATCCAATCAATAAATTCTTCTAAATATTCATTAGTATGTTTCCTTTTTAAATCAAATAATTGATCAAGTATATACTTAAAACTTTGATAACTTGTTTCTCTTCTAAGTGTGCTCATTAATGATGTTTTTCTGATTCTATGAAATAATAATACTTTCTGAAAATATATGATTTTAGGATTAAAAATTAATGTCTGAAAAAAGTGAAGATCATCTTCTGCAGGTATTATTCCAGGATGAAAATTAATATTGTTTTTTATCAAAAATTCCTTCCGATATATTCTTCTCCAAACAACAGGGGAGTATGAGTTCCTTTTTTTTATTTCCTTTAAATATTCAATACCATTAAAACTATTTGTATTTATACTATTGATTATATTAGTTTTGAAACTTAGTTTTGGTTCTATATAATTATTATTATTTATCATCAATCCATTTGAAATATCTTCTTCGAATACATTAGCATCAAAAATAATAATATCAGTTTCATCAAGCTGGTTGACATTTTCAACTAAATCTATTCTTTCAGCTAAAATATCATCCGAATCAAAGAAATAGACATATTTACCTTTTGCATTCTCCAACCCTACATTTCTGGCTGTACTTGGACCCATATTTTTTTGATTTATTAATATTATATTTGTATATTTTAATACATACTCCTGCAAAATCATCAAGCTGTCATCAGTTGATCCATCATTTATAGCTATTAATTCAAATTCCTGAGTATTTTGTTTAAAGATCGAGTCTAAACTTTCTCTCAAATACGGGGCCACATTATAAACAGGAAATACTATGGACAATTCCAAATGTCTTACCCCTTCCTGGATTATTCAACCATACCCTATGCAAATGATAATATTTCGGATATGCTGCCCCTTCTCATAATTAAGAATTATAAATATACTTAAAGAGACAGCGAACTTACCAACATCCGATACATATTGCTATATAAAAATTTAAGCATCTCCTACTGCAATATGAACCTTATCTGAATTCTGTTCTTGTACTCTTCTTATGTCTGCATCCACCATCATATGAATCAGCTGTTTAAATCCAACTTCAAGCTCCCAACCAAGCTGTTCCTTCGCCTTTGAACAATCTCCAAGCAAGAGATCCACCTCCGCAGGACGAGCAAACTCGGGATCAATTACTATATAATTTTTATAATCTAAACCTACATAGGAGAAGGCAACTTCAACCAGTTCTCTAACTGTATGCATTTCACCAGTAGAAATTACGTAATCGTCCGGTTCCTCCTGTTGTAGCATCAGCCACATAGCCTTGATATAATCTCCAGCAAATCCCCAGTCACGTAAAGAGTCTAGATTACCCATACGGAGCTCACTTTGGAGACCGAGCTTAATTCTAGCAGCAGCATCCGTAACCTTTCTTGTAACAAACTCTAATCCTCTTCTTGGAGATTCGTGATTGAATAGAATCCCCGAACAAGCAAACATATTGAAGCTCTCGCGATAGTTTACAGTAATCCAATGCCCGTATACTTTTGCAACGCCATATGGACTGCGTGGATAGAAGGGTGTTGTTTCTTTCTGTGGAGTTTCGATTACTTTCCCAAACATCTCAGAACTTGATGCTTGGTAGAATCTAGCTTCAGGCTTCATGATCCGCACAGCTTCCAACATATTTGTAACTGCAATTGCAGTAATCTGCCCTGTCGCCAAAGGCTGTGGCCAGGATGCTGCCACAAATGATTGAGCAGCTAAGTTATAGACTTCATCCGGATCAGAAATTTTAACCGCTTCTATTAAGGAAGCCATATCGGTCAGATCACCGGAGATCCACTTGATTTTATCTTTGATATGCTGCACGTTCTCATAATTTGGTGTGCTTGTACGCCTCCGCATACCGAAAACCTCATATCCCTTTTCCAACAAAAATTCTGCTAAATATGAACCATCTTGGCCCGTAACTCCAGTAATTAATGCCCTTTTCATTGTTGATTCCTCCACATATCTTCAATTATTGGTTAATCAGATATTCCTTCTGAAATGATTGATATACAGACCGCAATCCATCTTCTAATGAGATCTTAGCTTCCCATCCCAGTTGATTTATCTTCGTTACATCTACAAGTTTCCTCGGAGTACCATCAGGTATCGAACTATTGAACACAATCTCACCTTCATAACCGACGATCGACTGAACAAGTTCAGCCAATTCTTTGATTGGAATATCATCGCCAACACCGACGTTAATAACTTCACTTTCGTTGTAATGGTTCATTAGAAACAAACAGGCTTCAGCCAGATCGTCTGCATGGAGAAATTCGCGTCTAGGATTTCCTGTCCCCCATACTTCTACCGTAGGAACATTATTTTCCTTTGCATCATGGAATTTTCGTATCAATGCGGGCAATACATGAGAGCTTTTCAAGTCGAAGTTGTCATTAGGACCATACATATTGGTCGGCATAACAGATATATATTTTGTTCCATATTGTCGGTTATAGGATTGGCACATGGTAATACCAGCGATCTTAGCAATTGCATATGGCTGATTCGTTGGCTCTAGTTCGCCAGTGAGCAGATACTCTTCTTTAAGTGGCTGTGGAGCAAATTTCGGATAGATACATGTAGAACCAAGAAATAATAACTTCTCCACATTGAACTGATATGCTGCATCAATGACGTTCGTTTGAATAAGTAGATTATCTCTTATGAAATCAGCAGGATAATCATTATTGGCTGCAATTCCACCAACCTTAGCGGCAGCTAAAAACACATATTCAATCTGTTCTTCATGGAACAAGCTATTTACTTCTTCCCGGTTCCTTAAATCTAATTCTGTACTCGTACGTAACACGAAGTTGTGATAACCTTTGCTCTGTAATGCTCTTAAAATTGCGGAACCCACCAGACCTCTATGTCCAGCAATATAAATTCTTGAATTCAATTCCAATTTACGGGTCAACTCCTGTCTTATACTTTAGTTCAATACATTAGCGATTTATTCGAACAAGATGTTCTCGTTGGAGTATAGTCTCCATCCCTTGCAACAATGGTTTACGCAATTCTTCACTCTGCAAAGCAAAGTTGAGAGTTGTCATGATGAAACCCAGCTTCTCACCAACATCGTAACGGGTTCCCTCGAAGTCGTATGCGTACACGCCTTGGCTCTCATTCAACTGTTGTATAGCATCAGTCAACTGAATTTCTCCGCCAATTCCTTCCTCTAGATGTTCAAGAATTTCGAATATTTCCGGTGTCAATATGTATCTGCCCATGATTGCCAAGTTAGAAGGTGCTTTGCCTGCTGGCGGCTTTTCCACAAAATAACCTACCTCATGCAAACGTCCCAACCTATCGATTGGAGCAACTATGCCATAGCGCTGTGTTTGGTCTTGGGGAACTGCTTGAACGCCAATCACAGACTTTTGTACTTGCTCAAATTGGTCCGTCAGCTGACGAATGCACGGTATCTCAGATTGTACGATATCATCTCCGAGTAGCACAGCAAACGGCTCGTTACCGATAAAGTTGCGAGCGCACCATACCGCATGACCAAGTCCCTTCGCCTCTTTTTGTCGTATGTAGTGAATTTCTACATTAGAGGAACGACGTACTTCCTCAAGTAAATCATGCTTCCCTTTACTGAATAAATTACTTTCCAACTCAAGTGCATGGTCAAAGTGGTCTTCAATGGCACGTTTACCTTTTCCCGTCACAATGATAATGTCCTCAATGCCAGATGCTACTGCTTCTTCCACAATGTATTGAATAGTCGGCTTATCGACAATCGGAAGCATTTCCTTCGGCATGGCTTTCGTTGCAGGTAAGAAGCGCGTCCCAAGACCCGCTGCAGGAATAATTGCTTTTCTCACTTTCTTCATCCTTGGTCCACATCCATCTCTATTTATTCTTGTACTAGTATCAATAGGAATTGCTTATATAATAGAAAAACCTAGCTATGTACTCTTCAATGGAGAAAAGAACATAGCTAAATTTTCTAATAAGGGCATTCAACCCATCCTCACATCACACTCTCGACAATCATGTCTAAGGTCCCTTATGACCCACAGCGTGAACGAGTGCCTACAGTAATAGAGGTGCAGTAGACATTACCTTTTATCCCAAACATTTCTCTAGTTATCTAGCCTTTCATTCCGTAATAATTCATGTAGAAGCCAGCTTGATTATCTCGATTGATCCGATTAACCACAATTCCCAACATACGAGCGTTGACATGATCCAACTGTTCTTTAGCTTTCCTCAATTGATTTTTCTTCACCTTACCTGCAGCAACCACCATAATAACGCCATCGCACAATGTGCTGATGATGACACTATCCGTTACAGCTAATACTGGAGGGGAATCAATGAGAATGACATCATATTGCTGTCCCAACTGCTCCAGCAATTCTCGCATGGCTAGAGAATCAATCATATCTGACGGATTACCTAGCATCGGCCCAGAAGGGATCAACGATAACTGACTTACCATGGTTTCTTGGATAACATCATGTACATTTATATGTCCAGCTAACACCGTACTTAATCCCTGGCGATTCGATTGAGAGAAAAGAAGGTGCAGTGATGGCTTACGCATATCCATATCAATAAGAAGCACATTCTTCCCTTCCTGTGCATAAGTAATGGCCAAGTTGCTTATCGTTGTGGTCTTTCCTTCTCCTGCCTGGGAGGAAGTGACCATGATAGTCTTCAATACCTGATCATTAGAAGAATAATTAATATTGGTTCGAAGCAACCGATATACTTCCGATATAGGTGATTCGGGATTCATCGAAACAATTAAGCCGCTACTATTGATTGATCGACGCATATTTTTTCTCACCTACTTTTTGATTTTGTAATGCCTTCATCCTACGAGAGGTCTTTAACTCTTTCTTAGTGATCTTTCCAACAACTGCAAGTACAGAAATATCCAAAACCTCAACAATTTCGTCTTCAGTCTTCAACGTATCATCAAGATAATCGAGCAGAAATACCAGTCCGATCCCAAGCATAAGTGAGACAATAATGCTTATTATAATGTTCATAATTGGATTAATATTGATCGCTGATGGAGCTAATGACGTGTTCGCTTTACTTAAAATGGTGATGTTATCAACATTCATGATGTGAGGAATTTCATCTTTAAATACCGTCGAAACAGCATTTACGATAGCGGCAGCTTTGGCATAGGAGGTATCCTGGTAGACTAGATTCATTACTTGTGAATTATTCGCTGATGTAACAGATATCTTGGAGGATAATTCTAGAGCAGTCACTCCCAAGTCAGGGAATTTATCAACGACTTTATCCATAATGGCAGATGATGTGATAATTTCTTTATAAGAGTTAATAAGAATGATACTCGTTTGTATAGTACCCGGATTGAGTGTTCCCACTTCATTCGCTGAAGCCGATTGATTAACGATTATCTTGGCGTTTGCCGAATAGATCGGTGTTGTAAAGTAAAGGCTCTTGAATCCTGTCGCTGCCATTGCGATAACAACAATCGCTACGATCAACCACCATTTCTTCTGAACAATCCTAAAATACTGTTTGAGTTCCATACTCTCGCAACCCCTCGCTCCACTTGTGGAATATAAGTAACAGACAAAAATTGTATTTGACTTCCATCATAGATAATTTGACAAAATATCTCCGGAATTCACTTACCCAAAAAAAATGTTGATACATTATGTATCATTCTTACCCCATACTTTACGATACAGTTTGTATCATGTCAAGAATATATTTCTATCACTTCTTCTGATAGCGCTTACTATTTTATCTATCTCATTCCTCTCTAACTAGTTGGACTACAACTGCGATTATGTTATATCATTCTGTACGTCATTCTACCGTTCGAGGTACAAATAACGACAAAAGAAAACAGCGTTAATGATATACTCATCATTAACGCTGTTTCCTTTAATTAGGAAATTTCGATCTTGAATCGCTAGTAGAGCTACTATATACTAACTTGGTTAGTTACGATTCATATCAAAATACTCATTCCAATTTCATCTCACAAAATTATACATATAATAGAAGAACTTTAAAATAAAGGAGATGTCTTATGCGTATTATCCTCACAGTAGGTTGGGCTTTCATTCTATTCGTATTCACTTGCTCGGTAAACTTTCATCTGCTCATTAGATATCATATTGTTGTTTTCAATTTTAATCCGACTCCAGATTGGTCTGAGTTACTTAAGCTTGATTTTCAATGGACAAGTCATGATTGGATGAATCGAAAAATAGGCCATTTCTTCGGTTTCTTTATCCTAGCCATACTCTCATCAAGCTTGGGCAAATATAAGTCCGCCTTCTTCTTCTCTATCGTCTACGCAGCCTTGACCGAAATTCTTCAACTATTCTTCTTCCGAGGCGGTAGGATCTATGATATTGCCAATGATTCTGCTGGTATTCTCTTAGCTTATATAATATGTCTATTCCTCTTACGCAAAAGTACGAGACGTACAAGTTACATAAACAAAGAGAAATAAACCATGAGTTGCTGAAGTGTGGTCTGGAGGTCCAGATCAAGCGTGTGGAAAACGAGACTGTTCAGTTATGGAATGTTGTTGTAACATAGAAGGGAAAGTTGAGTTGATAATAATATTATTAAAAATAACTTGATACAAAACATTTGTACGTTATATGATGATACGAATTGTATCGCTAAATTGTTACTATAATTGATTAACAGAGGAAGTACGAATGAGCCCGCGCTTGTCGGTATTTATTTGATCGAGGATCCGTTCAGATCGAGTATGACAGCCTTATGCTAGGAAACTTTGGCTTTCCCTTTTTCAAAAAAATATAATTAATAGGGTGATGACAGTGGTTCATACAATGAGTACAACTATATATAAGGCTTTCGGGTATTCCATAAAAAGCGATATCCCGCTGCCTGAGCTGCAGCAGTTAGACATTCCTCTGAATAATATCGATATTTCCATCCGCTATGCTGACTTAACAGAAAGATGGGCAGAACTCTCTATGTTGACTAAGAAATACGTAGTAACCGAGAATCTGATTATGTTCTGGATACCGAATCAAGCTGTCTTCTCAGTGGAAGGCGGAACAATCATCACTATTTCTCCCGAGAAAGATGCGGATGAAGATAAACTCCGACTATACATTCTTGGGTCATGCATGGGTGCTATTTTACTGCAACGAAAGATCCTTCCATTGCATGGCAGTGCGGTAGTCATTGACCATAAAGCTTATGCATTCATTGGTGAGTCCGGACATGGCAAATCAACGCTTGCATCTTCCTTTATCCAACGGGGATTCCAATTATTAACCGACGACTTAATCGCCGTTACACTTGGTCCAGACAATATCCCTTATGTGACACCAGCCTATCCACAGCAAAAGCTTTGGCAAGAGAGCCTAGATAGCTTCGGCATGAATTCAGATGAATTCCGTCCATTATTTGATCGCGAAACGAAATATGCAATTCCTGTCGCCTCTCAATTTTCTACCGACATACTTCCTCTAGCCGGTATATTTGAACTGATCAAGATGGATTGCAGTCAACCCGATATTCGATTAATAAATAAGTTAGAGCGTCTTCCTCTCCTTTATCGCAATACATACCGTAATTTTTTTCTTCCAGACAGTGGGTTAACCAACTGGCATTTTGATATGACTGCCCGCATGTCTAGCAATATCGATATTTATCAACTCCAACGCCCATTACACGAGTCTACTGTGCAGCAGTTGACAGACATGGTTCTATCTACAATTGAGAAATAAACAACTGATAGCAATAGCCAATATATCTCATACGTACTACTAGCTCCTGAAATATAAGAACATAAAAACCCACTCCTTAATCATTCTACTTAGGAGTCGGTTTAGGTTGTTTCAGTCTTTCACTTAAATTTAATCCGATTCAACTTCTTTAATGCTATATTTCAATTGCGTGCTCCTTCCATTGAATTAGACCCGTGGGAATTTGACTCAGCTTACTGAATTTGATAGGAATATTGCATACAAATGTTTATAATTTAAATAGTTAAAATAATGACATGAAAAAAGGAGCGAAATACATTGATTAATATCGTCGGGCAAATTATGTTGTATGTAAATAACCAGGAAGAATCATTGAAGTTCTGGACAGAAAGGGTTGGCTTCTCCCTCATCTCAGAAACAGATAACGGCGAAGGAATGAAATGGTATGAAGTTGCGCCTACCAAGGGTGCTCAAACAAGCATCGTTCTACATAACAAGGAATTAGTTGCACAGATGTCTCCTGGAATCCATCTGGAGACTCCGTCATTATTGTTTTTCTCGGAGGATCTTGATCAACTGTATAAGGACTTCTCAGATAAAGGAATAACCGTCGGAGAAATGGTTAACGTGCCTGAAGGAAGAGTATTTAACTTTGCAGATGATGAAGACAATTATTTTGCTGTAGTGGAGAAGAAGTAACCGTTACATTTCATCTATTCACTCAGCAAACAACAAGCGCTTGTTGTTTGTATTGAGCTAGATTGATGGACGACCAAGTTAAACAAGCATAAACGGCTTCGCCGTCCTTTAGCGGCGATGAAACGTTTAGCGTTGGAATATAATCCTATGTATAAGCAGAAATACTTATACATTCTTATATTTTCAAAAAACAGCTTCTTAAAGGTTCTCTAAACCTAAGAAGCTGCTTGATACTTGGTATGATCAACCTAGAATAGCATGATCCATAAAACGGATCTCTCTAGTTTCCGTGCCATGTTGCTCGAATATAATAACCTCATTATCTCCTAATTTCAATAAAGGCGCTGGAATATACAATGTTTGCTGCGGACCGATTTCCCAATAACGACCAAGGTTAAATCCATTGATGAAGATTACTCCTTTTTGCCAGCCATCTAAGTGTACAAACGTATCCGCTATTTCCTCTATGCATAAGCGACCTTGATAGAAGCAAGGTTCCTTGGGAAGCTCTGACCCGATCGGTTCAAATGTAAGTTCAGACAAATTGTCCAGTGGTAATGGATAGCTTATCCACTCCGATAAGAATTGGAAGCCATGCCGAACTCCCTCCGTTATTCCCTTTCGATCTTCCAGATAAGGACCATAGTTAATGCGTCCCATATTCTCCACCAAGATTTCTATGGTAGCGCTTTCCTCTGGCACTTCAAAGGATAATCTCTGGTCCGGATTCCATCTCTCAAGAACACCCATTTCCTCACCATTCATATACACTTGTGCCCGATCACGCACTTCTTGCACTTCGAACTCCTTGCTCGGGCGTGGTCCACTAATATGTGTCGTGTATAGACAGTATCCGTACTCTTGGCCCAGCTTCTCCATCGTCTTAGGATAAACCGTATGGATCGGCGAAGAAATCTGAAGCAATTGATCACGCAACAGTGCTTGTCCCGTCATCTGAATCGAACCGTAATCCTTCTTAGGTATTGCAATGGGTAGTTCACGGGTACCTTTAAATCCATATTTGCTTAGTACATCACGAACCTTCCAATACTTATCCGTCGGTTCGCCAGACTCATTCAAGAGCGAATCATAATCATAACTGGTAACGGTTGCTTGATAATCGTACCGGTCTGTCATGCAATTCGCTCCGTTATACAATCCGAAATTCGTCCCTCCATGGAACATATAGAAGTTAACGGATCCCTTTAGCTTTAGCATATCCTCTAATACATTGGCTACATCGTCCGCGTCACGAGCGTGATGCGGTTTGCCCCAATGATCGAACCAACCATTCCAATATTCCATACACATGTATGGCGCATCAGGTTGATATTCACCAAGTTTGTGAAAAGACTCCTCTGCCCGGGAGCCGAAATTGGCCGTTGCCAATATCCCAGGCATCATTCCCCCTTGGATCATCGCATCCTCTGCTCCATCTGAAGTAAATAGTAGGACATTCATTCCATGCTCCAGCATCTTCCGCTTGATATGATCTAAGTACTTCTGATCATTCCCGTAGCTGCCATACTCATTCTCGACCTGCATGGCGATAATCGGGCCGCCATTGGTACACAATAGAGGCTCTAATCTGGGAAGCAGCTCGGCATAATAATCATCCACATGATTCAAATAGATAGGATCTGTGCATCTCAAGCGTAGTTCCGCCTCAGCAAGAAGCCAAGCCGGCAACCCTCCGAATTCCCATTCCGCACAAATGTAGGGTGATGGACGGACGATTACATGTAGTCCCAAATTCCCAGCGATTTGAATAAACTGAGCGACATTGGCCATCCCACTGAACTGGAATTGCCCCTTCTTGGGCTCGTGAAAATTCCAGGGAATATAGGTTTCCACGGTATTGAATCCGCAAGCTAGCAGCTTCTGCAACCGATCCTCCCAATATTCGGGTACTACGCGGAAATAGTGGATGGCACCTGAAATGATGCGCGTCGCTTGCCCATTATAGTAAAATTGATCATTTATATAACTAAATTCTGACATTGTGTTCACCTCAGCACTCGGTCTCTTTGAATTTCCTCTTTATAATAAAGTTGTACTAGTTGAGATCATACGATGATAGAGATTACAGAAACCGAGTTGATCATCCACCCAACTCGCTCCCCCATCATAGCTAAGTTTAGTAGTCTCCAATTCTTCTAAACTGGTAATATCTCCAGATACATAAGCTAGAAGACGTTGCTGCGCTGATCCGATTCTTGCAAGTAACCCTCCGTAACGAAGATCAATAATCTCCCAACCGAATATTTTAAAAGTTGCCGTCCATTGCACACGGTGCGCATCATGTAATTCATTTACATAAGTCATTAGCTGAGCCAATTCCACATCCGCGATTCGACACAGTTCCTTCTGATCTTGTAGCTCATAGCCATTCTTAATACGAATCCCTATGTCCGATTTGATAGATAGAACCGCGCATAACTTTTCGTATACGAGGAACAGCATCGACCATTTCGGATTATTCTTGGCATAAGTCTGCATTTGGGCTGCCATATCCTCGTAATGCTTCGGTAGATTTCGTCCCTCTACGTGCTTATCGAATAACCCCAGCAATAAGTCCTGCCATAATAAATATCTGGATGGATTAGCCTCTATTAAATTGTCCGCTGGTGTTCCAGGAAGTTCATCGATATATTTGGCTTGAATGAAATGATCCCACTCCCCGCCCGTACATGTTTTAAACCTTTGTTTCAGCTTCTTCTCATCTAGCTCTTTCGCATAGGTGTGTTCTGCATATACCTGTAGTGCTGGCAGTCCGGAGAATATGTTCCCTTCGTTGCCATTGTCACCCCACATGGTAGCAATGACCTCCGTTACCCCTTCCTCTTTGCATACAGATAAAGCTGCATTTGTTGTTCGGAACGCTTTTCCATGATTCGGAATAATCCCATTCCAGGTCCAAGCCCCTCCGGCAAAGATTGGCGATGAGCCAAATTTCTGGTGTTTCTGAATATAGTCCTTATAAAATGCAGGGTCACTGTGATAATAATCCCAATAAACATATTGCATTTCTTTCGGCATGTCAGCGATGACATGAGCGGGAACGACTGAATTTGTATCGTAATAGTCTCCATCTTGGGAACCGAGCCGGAAATACATGTCGCTCCATATCATCGGTTTCAAACCATACTTTGCTGTAATTTGAAGGACCCGATTCAAATGCTCATTCATCAATTCAAATCGAGGACGATACCCATTTTTCTTGATATAGTTGCCCAGACCAAGGGTGTGGGCTTCATCCATCCCGATATGAATTCGTTTACTTCGAAGTGGCGCCGTCGTAGCCTGTATCATCTCATCGATGAATTGATAGGTTTCTTCCGATCCAATCAGTAGAATATCATCTGTATCCTTATATTCATCTGTATGTTGCCATTGAAGTGCCTGGCGCAAATGTCCAAGTGTCTGAATGCAAGCAACCATCTCGATTCCAAATATGGTAGCATAATCATCGCATGCTTTTATTTCATCATAGGTATATCTCCCTCGCAAGTAACCAAAGTACGGACGCGTCGGGATTTCATAAGTATCTTCGGTATACAGCATCAACTGATTTAACCCCATCGTTGCCATGATCCGAATCAACCTCTTCACGCTATCGATTGACAAGACGGCATTTCGCGAGTTATCAACCATAGCACCACTGGTACGAAATTGAGGTGTTTCTTCCACATCGAAAGCATCTTCCACCCTGGCATGTTCAATAAAAAGACCCATGGCCCGATAGAGATGGATAGGTTGTTCAAACTGAATGTTTCCTTGCCGATCTTCTAAACTGACCACCAGGTTCCCCGGTCTTTGCGTGACTTCAATACAAAGACCATCCTTGGATAACGTGTATCCGAGTTCCTCTTGTAGGATGTGAAGTCCCTCTAACAACTGTGGCTCCAACGAATTCTTAATATGGATCAACATTCTTTTTCATCTCCTTTTTTTGAAATAGGGATTATCCTTTAACACCGGAACTTGCAATCCCTTCAACAAAATATCTTTGGGAGAATGCGAACAAAATAATAGGAATAATAACGATAATACATGCCCCTGCCATCTGTAGCGCGTAATCGGTCCCTGCTTGCTCTTGGAAATATTCCAACCCTACGGTTACGACCTGCCTGTCTATACTGGAAATGAATATAAACGGATTTACAAAATCATTCCACGTCCAAATAAAGGTGAACAACAGCATTGTCACAAGCGCTGGCACGGCAAGCGGCAATATGATGCGGTAATAAATTTTGAATTGGGAACAGCCATCCACCTTAGCCGCTTCAGAAATTTCTTTAGGCAAGCCTGCAAAGAACTGTCGCAGTAAGAAAATAAAAAATACATCGAACGTGGCCGGAATGATCAACGCCCATTGTGTATTATATATATGTAATGATTTATACAACATGTATCTCGCGATCACTGTCGTATCGGCAGGAATCATCATTGTAGCAATGAACAGGAAGAAAATGCTCTCTTTAAATGGGAAATCCAATCTAGCAAAAGCATAAGCAGCCATCGTAACGATTGCGAATCTGGCAATCATCGTCAGGACCACAATAATGACTGAGTTGCCATACCACTTGAAGAAATACTCATGATGAAAAATCGTTTTGAAATTATCCCAGTAGATCTGGTCTGGAATGAACTTCAGGGGTTCAGAGAAAATGAGTGCATTCGGTTTCAGCGCTGCTGAAATCATAAATAGGAACGGAACGATCATGAATAAACCAAGTACCAAAATCACGATCGAAGCGATGACCATGGAGGGTTTAACTTCGGTTCGCGATTTCTTTTTCATTAATAGTGAACCCATCTCTTTTGCCCCTTCCACTGAATGATCGTAATTACTAAGATGACCGCAAATAACAAAATAGCCTGTGCTGCTGCATAACTATACCGATTATAGGTAAAGGCTTCTTCATAAATGTTGAGTGAAATGACGCGAGACGCTACACCCGGTCCTCCGTTCGTTAACGCGCGCACAGATGCGTAGTTCTGAAAAGAACCGATAATACTTGTAATTACAAGGAAAAAGGTTGTAGGTGATACAAGCGGAATGGTTACGTTACGCACCCTTTGCCACCAGCTTGCTCCATCTAGATCTGCTGCCTCGTATAATTCACCAGGAACTCCTTGCAGAGCAGCTAGAAAAACGATGGTTTGAAACGAAAGACTCTGCCATACATTAATTAATGCGATCGTAGGCAGCGCCGTACTTACTCCTCCTAACCACATCGGTGGATTTTCAATTCCAATTAGATGAAGGAAAGCATTCACAGGGCCATCATACGGATCGAGGATCACCGAGAACACCATGGCAATGGCAACGATATTCGCAACGTAAGGAATCAGAATCATCGTGCGACTGACAGGACGAAGGAAAAATTTACGATTTAATAGAATCGCTAATAAAAAAGATAAAACAATCAGAACAGGTACGTAAATTAATGTGTATAGAAAACTGTTCCAGTAAGCCTTTATCGCAATATCATCGTGAAAGATGCGAACAAAATTATCAAACCCGATAAAGTTATAACTTGGTTTCAGCGTATTGTAATCCACCATACTAATATAAAAGGCATACAGGAGCGGAAATAAGTTGAAGATTAGAAAACCTGCTAGAAACGGCAGGATAAATAGTAAACCCGCTTTTGCCTCGCCTGATTTCATCATTTCTCTGATAGAGGACATTCCATTTCACCCCATTAAATAATGTTGGGCTGCCCTAGGCAGCCCAACATAACAATTTGTTTAGTTCGACTATTGATTCGACTGCTCAATCTTTATTGCTTCGTCGACACGTTCTTTAATCGTTTTTACCGTATCGTCAAGTGACTTCTGTTCAATTAAATACAATTCGCTTTCCTGTAAAATAATATTGCTATACTCTTGCGCAGCTGGACCTACAATTTTCTCTTCCGCAAATCCCTGATCATTTTGGTAAATCGCTTTGTTCAGATCATCCACGGATACTTCCCCGTTAGTACGATCTACGATTTTTTGGAACATTTCATTAATGTCCTGATCCTTTAGATCCACACGTGCAGGTAGGTCACCTGTATATTTATAGTTATTCTCAGCGAAGTATTTAACAAACTTGAATGCTTCTTTCGGTTGTTTCGAGTAGGCGTTGATCGCTAAACCATTAATTACAGCTAGATTATTTTTCTCAGTGCTATTCGCTGGTGTTGGAATTTCAGCAACGCCAAATTTCCAGTCACGCGGGTAATTTTCTTTATCTAGGAACATATTGGTATACCAAGTCCCAATGACGTGCATACCATATTGACCTGACATAAACCCATCCCAAGCCAGCTTTTTAGTTTTAAATTCCATCCAACTTGGTTGAACTTTATCTACATTTCCAAGATCACCATAGAATTGAAGTGCTTCTTTGAATGCAGGATCATCATAGTTCGAAGTACCATCTGCCTTATATCCCGATACATTTTTTTGGCGTGCCGTAAAGTACATATAGGCATCATAATCAAGCATATAAGAACCATAGATTTTTTTGCTTGGATCGGTTAATTTTTTAGCTGTTTCAACATATTGGTCCCATGTCCATGCGCCTGAAGGATAAGGAACATTTGCATCGTCGAATATTTTTTTGTTGTAGTATACAGCCCATTTACCAGCACCTGCTGGAAGGCTATAAATCTTGCCGTCTGTTTCTTGCAGATACTCTCCAAATTTCCCTTTTGCATCATAATTATCTTCTGTAATTAGATCATTAAGCGGAAGAAATGATTCGCTTCTCACGTATTTATCCAATTGGATCGGTGTGCTGAAAAGAATAATATCTGTGGAACTGTCCTTTGCCCCTAGATCAATATCGATCTTCTTGAAGATCCCTACGCCATCTCCAGGAATGACATTAAATTCTACGTTGATACCTGTGTCTTTCTTAAATGCGTCAACGACATTCAAAAAGTTACTATCTTTAGCCCGATTTCCATCCACGTAGATTTTCACAGTTTTAGCGGCATCTGTTGTTGTACCTGCGGTTTCACCAGAGGATGTTTCCTGATTCGAATTATTTGATCCGCATCCCGCCAGTAAGCCTGTTAGCATTACTGTGGCAAGCAACAAACCCGTTATTTTTCTTTGCTTTTTCATTGGTCTATATTCCCCCTATTACTTAAATGACTCACTTACTATGCAAGTATAGAAAATCCAACCCATCATGTTAATGCACGAAATTCAGGAAATTTATCTTATCCAGCTCATTAGAAAAACAAGCTCATTAAAAACAATAACCCACTTCGTTTTTCTTATCTTTTTCTATGAAAAGTTATAAAAAATCCACATTGTCATTACGGGACAATGTGGACTATGATATCGCCGAATTACATTTTATATTTAGCAGGTGGCATACCAACCACTTTCTTAAACACCCGGCTAAAATACTGTTCACTGTCATACCCAACCATTTGTCCAACTTCATATACTTTATAATGGGTTGTTCGTAATAATTTTTTGGCCTGATCAATGCGATAGCGTGTAATAAATTCCACAACACTCTCTTGGGTCTCTTTGCGAAATAAATGACTTAAATAATTCGGAGATATATTTAATTCCTCTGCGATAGCTTCCAATGAAATATTATGAGCATAATGTGATTGAATAAATTGCTTCGCCTGGTGAATCAATCTTCGTGACTCACCTAAGCTATTGAATACTAAAGCGGTTACTTTCTCCAAACGCTGAATCCAGACAATATAATCATAATCCGTGTATAAATGATCCAAGGATGGATAAGGATCTGATTCCCATGCTTCTTCCAGCTTAAGTGTCGGATGTTGTTCAGCAACATATGAGCTTAAGGAGAACAGCAGTGCTGAACAAAGGCTTTTGACCACATGCTTATCATTGGCGTGCGTTTCCTTAACAAATTCTACAACGCTTCCTAAGCATTGTTCCATTCTGTCCATATCTGAGATCTGAATAATGGTGTCGAACTGCTTGATGTAGTCATTAACATTCAAGAACAACCTGTCCGGTTGGACGACTGTTTCGGCGAATGCCTTCGACACATGATGTTGTCTCGCGTGATCCATAGCTTCTTGGTAACCCGTCTTTATAGAGCCATATCCTGCATGGATATCGGAAACACCGATCAAACCCGTGATGTTTAAATACGTTTTCAACGCTTTTAGCATAGCCTCCATCAGGTCTTCGATCTTATGTGACATCTCAGCATGGTCCGCTTGTGCATACAGAACCGTTATTTCCTTAGAATGCGTAAACACGGTATGAGCATACCGATAGTCAGACACGATTTCGGAGATGATGTTCTGTACAGAAAACTGGAATAAATCAACATCTTTGTCTTTATATTTCTGGTATATCTCTGTTCCATTCAAAAGAATCACACCCGCTTGAATTCGGTCCTGGGGGAGAGTGACTCCTAAATCTCGTAGCTTTTGTTCTATTTCATTCTCTTTGTAATAACTACCTTGTATAATTTCCTTCAAAAAATTGTTTTTGACAATTTCAAAATCTTTCGACGATAAATGTTCAACATAAGATTGTTTCAAATACGGCTTCTCTAACCTTGTCTCACTACGCGCTTGGCTTACCCGATCCATCGTGGATATGAGTTGCTCGGGTGTCAGCTCCAATTTCAGAAAATAATCTTTTGCCCCAAGAACCAAGGCTTGTTTCACATAATCGAAATCATCATAAGAGCTAAGCACGATAAAATCGGGTGGATTTAACCGTTCTTTTGCCTGCTTGATCAAATCAATTCCATTCATTACAGGCATCTTTATATCGGTAATTACAATATCCGGATGCAGCTCTTCAATGATTTCCAATGCTTTTTTTCCATTTTCCGCTTCACCGACAACAACGTACCCTTTTTCATTACCGGATAGTAATGATTTGATTCCGATCCGTGCCAGCATTTCATCATCAACAATAAGTATTTTATTCAAACCGTCCATCCTCCTGTTGGTTAAAAATCACAGGTTGCATGATTCGAACTTTCGTATATGCTCCAATACTGCTTTCAAGCTCCAGACCGTAGTTCTTTCCAAATGTTCGTTGTATTCGTTCATGCACATTTCGCACGCCTATGCCGGCTTTGTCATCATGATCGGACAGCAGCTTGTCCAATACTTTCGGTGGCATTCCAACGCCATTATCATAGACTTCTATGACGAGCTGATCTTTGTCCTGAAATGCACGAATCGTGATTGTACCCCTTTCTTCTTTAGGTTCAATCCCATGAAAAATAGCGTTTTCAACGATAGGCTGTAAAATAAATTTCAAACAACGATAATCTTTCATCGACTCTTCTATTTCGAATACCACTTCGAATTTATCATTGTACCTAATTTTTTGAATATAGATATAATCTCTTAATAATTCAAGTTCTTTATAAATCGGAATGATCGTTTCTTTCATCTTTATCGTATTCCTCAGCAAACGACCTAATACTTCAACGGTTTCTCGAATATTGTCCGCCTGCTGAATCATGGCCATCCAGCGTATAGAATTCAATGTGTTGTATAGAAAATGAGGATTAATTTGCGCTTGCAGGGCACGGTACTCGGCGTCGTTCTTCTCCGCTTGCTCAAGGAGATGCTCTTGGTGCAGGCGTTCAATGCGCATCATCATATAGTTGAAACTATGGGTTAACTGCCCGATTTCATCTTTTCGATCCGTCACCGTAATCACGGCACCCTCGTTCCCCTGGACCCTTCTCATCACTCTCGCAAGTTGCTGGATCGGATTAACAATTTTTGAGGCAATAATATACCATACGATCCCCGAAATAAGAAATGATAACAGAAATACAATGATCGTCACCTTAAAGATTAACGAAGACCCTTCTGTTAATACATCTAAAGGAATGGTCTCAACAATACTCCAGCCTGTAGTGTAAAGGGGAAACTTTGCCTCTAGCTCCTTATTACCATTGGAATCTGTCAGCACAGAATAACCCTTACCCTGAATATTCAGGGTATTCTCATATCGCTGGTTGATATTGTTCAATTCGCGATTGTAAACAATTTTATTCTGTGTGTCCAGCAAGAACAAGTTGTTGTTGGGATCATGCTTCGTATTAAGCTTGTCGAAAAAAAATTGCGATTTAAAGCTCATATATACGATTACGTCATTCTTTCCATATTTCAAACGCTTGGCCAGTGAAATGACATAGGGATTGGGGTAATGAAAATCAGCATAGTTTTCGTGGATTCCTAGCCATACCAGTTCTCCATTGGACTTCTCCAATTTCGGCATCCAATCCTTTTGGATGAGTTTATCCACGTCTAAATGACCTACATCTTCACCATATCGGATAATTTTCCCGTTACTTCCTATAAGAACTAGCGAGGAAATATACTTATACATGTTGGAAGCATACGCCCAATCATCAAATACTTCCCCTGCTTCTTTGACATCGAAAAAGTAATCCACCTCACTTTGATATTTGGACGCAAAGATCGATTCAATCGTATGGTTCACTTGTAACGAATCGATGATACGCTCCCATTCCCGCATGTCGAACTCGAGCGATTGTCCAAGGTATGACAGGTTATCCATGAAAGATTCACTTACTCGATCCTTCAATAGGGATTTGGAAATTAAATTCGAACTAATGCTGATACTGGCTGTAGGTAGAATTAATACAACAAGAAATGACACCATGATTCTCATTTTGATACTGTTTCTAAAGTTACGGATCATCTTGTTCCCCTTTGACGCATAATATGTATGTTTACTTTATTGATGTATTATTTTGACTGTGCTAAGATAAACTTAAATAAAGACGGTCCACCAACCGTCTTCAGCACAAACATCTTGAGTGGAGCATCCCTCGGATAAGTGTTACTCTAAGAAATGACCCACACTGGCGGATACCAATGAGTGGGTCATTTTCGTTTTTCGATGTATGTTAACAGCGCGATCAAAAAGATCCCACAAGCTATCAATTCACCGAACGAAATGTTCATGGCCTCACCTCCTTTCGGAGAGAGCCACCCACTCAAGGTGTGTTGCACTCAATTATTATATCAGACTGTGCCCAATTCAGGTATGGTCTTTTCTCTATGCCCTTTTTACTTTATTGATGTATTATTTTGACTATGATAAGATAAACTTAAATAAAGAGCCGTGCGCGAACACGACTCTTCAGTACAATCCGCACTAAGAGCGGTTGGCTTGCAAGGTGATCAGAAATAGACCGAATCCTTACTGGGGCGGTCTATTTCCTTTTATGGAAAGAAAGTATTAACACAACCAATGTCGCAAATGAAATCATAAGCGTCAAAGTTTGGTATACCTCCATTAGCATCACCTCCCTTCCGGGAGATTAGCCGACCGCCCTTATGCCATTGTACTCAATTAGTATATCAGACTACATGCAATTCTGGTAAAGATGTTTAATTTACAATAAACTTTTATTTATGGTTAATAGCAACATCTTCAACCGTTGTATGAATCGCAATCTGCTGCTCTTTACATGCTTCTTCGAACCATCCCTCTGGTTGCTTGTTTGTAATGATTCCCGTTGCCCGATGCAATGGGATAATCGTAAACAGAGCGCTTTTCTCAAGTTTACTTTCGTCAAATACGGCATATACTTCGCTTGAACGTTCTATCAGAAGTTGGGCAATGCGAGCTTCCAGCTCAGAATGCATCGTAAAACCGTGACCTAGTGAAACGCCATCTACCCCTAGAAACATCTTCGTCACGTTGATTTTGTCGATGACACTTTCCGCAAGTGGACCACTAAGCTCGTAGCTCTTAGCACGCATGATACCACCAATAACAACTACTTGAACTCCATCTGCATCCGCTAGCTCAGAAGCAATGTTCACGGCATTGGTGACGATCGTAATATTGCGATGCTGCTTCAATGCTCTAGCAATGAAAAACGTTGTTGTTCCTCCCGTTAGGCATACAATATCGCCTTCTACCACTAGCTTCGCAGCTACTTCGGCGATTCTTTCCTTACCTTGCCGCTGAAAAAAACGTTTATCTGCAAAAGGCAACTCGGATACCGATTGCATGAGTGCCCCTTCATAGATGGCTCCTCCAATGGTACGAATAATTTGCCCTGATTTCTCCAATAAGTCTAGATCACGTCTTGCGGTAGCTTCGGAACAGCCAATAGATTCAACTATTTCTTGAATTGATATTTTGCCGTGCAATTTAATGAGTTCTAGAGCTTTCAATCTGCGTAGCTCGCCCTTTGAATATTCCATAACTCTCTCCTTTGATGACAGCCTCTCATCCATTCTAATCCTAATATTGGAGGATGGAAGACTAAATTGCAAGTAGGCTGAAGTCAATTGCAATATCAGGAGCAACGATGCACATTATAAGGTTATGACCTGCATCTGCTTAACGTAATCTTGAAAAAGCTTATAGTCAATATGTCCTGCTTGGTCAGACATGGCATTCGCTGCTGCTGCCGCAGAAGCGATGCGTAGCTTCTCTATAGGAGAATCGCCACGTTCTTCTGCGAACGCCATACCTGCAACAAATGAATCGCCACAACCAACCGTATTTATGGCATGAATGGTTGGTGGAATGACACGGTACCCTTGTCCATCGATGAATGCAATAGCTCCCCTGTCACCCAATGTAACGCATACTTGTGCGATCCCCTCAGCTGCTAGCTTCTGCGCGGCCTCAGCCCATTCATTCTCTTGCAGTTGATCTTGTCCTAGCCATCCAGCTAGCTCATGTTCATTCGGCTTCACGAAATGTGGTCGAGCTTGCAGTCCGCTATTCAGTGCGGCGCCACTAGTGTCCAAGAATACGCGTGCCTTAGTTGACTGAATGATCCCAATAAGATCAGCATAGAGATCCGCTGGCGATCCTTGCGGTAAACTGCCGGATAGCACCATAACACTCGATTGCAGGGCAAGTCTGTGTATCGTCTCTTTCATCTCCGCAATGTGATTGTCATCGATTGTGGGTCCTTGTTCAAGTAACTCTGTCGAGGTTCCATTGGACTCATCAATGATATTCAGACACACGCGTGATTCTCCCGCTACATGAACAAAGGACGTTTGAATTCCCCGATTGCGTAAGCTACTTTCTATAAAATAACCACTACTACCCGCAACAAATCCAGTTGCCGTAACATCGCCACCGAGTAGTGTGATGACTTTGGCAACATTATTACCTTTGCCACCTGGCTCATCCATTTGCCGGGCGACACGTTGCACACCGCCTAGCTCAAGCGAATTCACATAGTACGTTTTATCTATGGCCGCATTTAGCGTGACCGTTGTAATCATCGAAGATCGCCGGCTTTTCCGATACATCCGCAAAGTTCCATCTTCTCCATCGCAAGACGCTTCACAGCTTCTTTAGCAGGAACCATATATTTACGAGGATCATTCTCTTCCGCATTAACAGAGAATACATCTTTAATTGCATTAGAGAATGCGATTCGCAATTCTGTAGCTACGTTCATTTTAGACATACCTAGCGCTACTGCCTTCTTCACTTGCTCAGCTGGAATTCCCGAACCGCCATGTAGAACCAATGGAACATCAACGATCTCAGCAATTTTGGCAATACGATCAAAATCAATGTTGGGTTCTCCTTTATAAATACCATGCGCGGTACCGATGGCTGGCGCCAATGTATGCACACCTGTACGTTCAATAAACAATCGGCAATCTTCAGGGTCAGCGAGCAACGCCTCGTGTTCAGCTACAACGATATCATCTTCAACGCCACCCACTTTACCAAGTTCCGCTTCCACATTTACACCTGCGGCAAGTGCAATTTCCATGACTTTAAGCGTGCGTTCTACGTTCTCTTCAAATGCAAACATAGAAGCGTCGATCATCACCGACGTATACCCTGCGCGGATACACTGAACAATCGTGGAGAAATCGGTACAATGGTCCAAGTGCAAAGCAATGGGTAGTCCAGTACGATCAGCAGCAACTTTTGCAGCTTCCGCAATGTAATCAGGCCCTAAGTGTTTAACGGTTCCAACCGTTGACTGAATGATGAGTGGAGACTGAGTCTCAACTGCTGCTTCAACAACCGCTTGAAGCATTTCTAATGTATGAACGTTGAAAGCACCAACAGCGTATTTATTTCTACGAGCGATCTGTAGCATTTCAGTGGATGAGATAAGTGTCATAATAAGTTCCTCCTAAGATTTTTTTCAGATAAAATGGCTATATAGTCGTAATTCTCTTCCTTTGTTTATATTGATGTGATGCCCACAGAGCGCTTCCAATAATGCCGGCATCGTCACTAAGTTCTGCACTCTTAATCGTAAAATGATTGCGATAATCCTGAAGTAATCTATGATTTAATTCATCTGTCATCGGTTCAAAAATAAGTTCGCCAGCTAATGCCCCGCCACCACCAATAACAATCACGTCGGGCGAGAGCGTCGGTACGACCCAAGCCAGTGCACGCCCGAGTGCACGTCCCGTATGTTCAAGTACATCGCGCGATAATTCGTCGCCTGCTAGACACGCACGAGAAACATCGCTTGAACGGATATCCTTCACATCAGTAAACCACTCGCTAAGTAGACTAGCTTCGCCTTGTTCCATTCGCGTCTGAGCTTGTCGAGCAATCCCCGTTGCCGATACAATCGTCTCGAGACATCCGATTCTTCCACAGCCGCAAGCATAGTTCTCATGATCGATGGGCACATGTCCGATCTCGCCCGCCATGAAGCGGTGTCCACGATGTAATTCTCCACGTTGTACAAACGCAGCGGCCAACCCCGTGCCAATGGTAATACCGTATACGTAATCATGACCGCGACCAGCACCTGCAACTGCTTCTCCATACACATACATGCGGACATCATTATCTATAAAGACAGGCTTACCTGTAAGATCCTTAAGTTTTGCCGCCACAGGTACTTGATTCCAGTTCAGATTAACTGCCCGAAGACTAATACCTGCCTCAGGATCCACAAGCCCTGGAATCCCTAAACCAATAACTTCGATATCCTCAATAGCGATTCCAACTTCTTCTCCAAGCTGTTCAAGCGTTAAAGCGATACTCGCAAGAATAGCCTCTACGCCTCTTTCAGGCTTGGTTGGATATTTACGTTTAACAAGGACATTGCCGAGTTCATCCAATATGCCGCACTCAATATTGGTACCACCAACATCGACACCAGCTACATATTTCATAGAAATCCCTCCTCTCCCGCTTCCAACTACTCAATATAGTCCGCACGAGCGTATACCTGATAGCCTTGCACAAATGTGTGACACACTTGGAAATGCTCATTCACTATGATTAAATCTGCATCCTTACCCAGCTCAATGGTTCCCTTAGCATGGTGAACACCAATCTGTGTAGCAGGATGAATGGTTAGTGCAGGAACAAGATCTGCAATGTCCATTCCTGTAAACTTAACTGCGTTAGCCAAAGCCTCAATCATCGTTAGAGAACTTCCTGCTAGACCACCTTCTGTTCCATCTTCTTGTTTCAAATACACCTTGCCTTGTTTCATAATGACCGGTAGCTTACCAAGCACGTATTCTCCATCCGGACATCCTGCCGCGCACATACTATCTGTGATCAGAAGAACTTTTCCCTCTGGTTTTATGTTGAAAGCCCATTGGATCAGACTAGGGTGTACATGAATACCATCGCAAATCAGCTCAACTGCTAATTGATCTAACATCAGTGATCCACCGGCTGCACCTGGTTCTCTATGATGTAAAGGCTTCATCCCGTTAAAGAGATGTGTAACTTGTGTAGCACCCCACTCCGTTGCCCGTTGCATCGTTTCGAAGTCGGAATCCGTATGTCCCAAGGAGATAACGACTCCTTTATGTACAGCATGACGGATGACTTCTTCTGCATGGTTCAGTTCAGGAGCAATCGTCATGAGCTTGATGATTCCTTTCGAAGCAGCCCAGAAGACATCAAATTCTTCAATAGATGGCTCACGGAGATCATTTGGATTCTGTGCCCCACATCTAGCTACATTCAGAAACGGCCCTTCCAGATGGACGCCTAATAAGTTAGCTCCATCTGGTTCACGTGCTCTCTTCATCGATTGTGCAGCACACTCCAGAGCCGCAACGATTTCTTCATGTGTCGCAGTAAGTGTCGTCGCTAGTAATGAAGTCGTTCCATTAGAAGCATGAAATCTGCACATACCTTGAATATGCTCTACACTTCCCAGCATGACATCGTACCCACCACCACCATGAACATGAATATCGATGAACCCCGGTAGCAAAATCCTTCCACAGGCATCTACACGTTCATGGTCTTCGCTCTCATCCTCTACACGCATTTCAGAAGAACTTGATATTCGTGAAATGGTTCCATTCCTGATCAGTAGGCTACCCTTCTCAATCCAGCCATCCGGTGTTAGAATACGCGCGTTATAAATTTCAGTATTTTTATGCTGCATCAACATTTCTCCCTTATATGTGGCAAAAACAATTTGATGTTTTATTTCATTTCATGATTATAATAATCGTAATATTTGATTTTATCAATCTTTTTTTGATTATATTAATAAAAATACAGAAATATGCCCATTTAAAAAGGTGAATATTGACTAGTTTAATTAACTCTTGATTTTATTTTTCTTTTTTATGATTGAAATAATAAAAGAATTGCATTACACTCACATTAGGTAAACACATTATTTAGGAGGTTATTATCCATGAGCCTAACTTATAGCGAAATTAAACAACAATATACGGCCTTACAACAAACCTATGACTACATGCTATCTAAAAGACAAGAAATTGTTTCCTTTGCGAAATCAAAATCCATCACTTCCGTTACCTTTGTTGGCTGCGGATCAAGCTACTGCTTAAGTGAATCCGCTGCATTCTCTACTCGTCTACGTGCAGGACTTCCGGCAAGTGCATTAGCCGGTGGCGATCTCATGCTAAACCCTGAGCGTTACAAGGCTATGTTAGAGAATACTCTCTTGGTTGCCCCGTCACGTTCGGGTAGCACAAGTGAAGTAGTTGAGGCACTTCGATTGCTCCAGACTGATAAGCCTATTGCTGTACTAACACTATCCTGCGTAAAGGATTCTCCACTTTCGAAAAAGGCACATTTATCGCTAGAGTTACCTTGGGCATTTGACCATAGTGTCTGTCAGACTCGTACCGTAACCAATCTTTATGTAGCCAATCTAATGTTGACCGCCTTCCTCGGCAACGATGAAGTTGTTATCGCTGATATCCAGAAGGCGATCGACCAAGGTGAAGCCTACATGGCACGTATAGAAAATGATATTCGTAAAGTAGCTGACTTTGCATGGACTAATGCCGTTGTGCTTGCTGATGGCGAACTTCAAGGTCTCGCTTCCGAAGGTGCTATCGCTTTAACTGAAATTGCGAAGGTGCAAGCACATTCTTACCACCTCTTGGACGTTCGTCATGGTCCGATGGTAACTGTGGGTCCCGATACACTTGTCATCGCAGCGATCACTGGCAATGGCACTGAACATCAGCGCAACCTGATGCGTGACATTAAAGACAGAGGTGCCACGATTATCGCATTCGCTGATCATGCGGAGGCCATAGCTGCAGAACTTGTCGATCTAGCTGTCATCTCCGACAACCGATTAGATGTTGCTGTGCAAGGTATTCCATTTATCTTCATTCCCCAAATCGTCGCTTTAACAAGTGCCGATCGTCAGGGCATCAACCCCGACCAACCCGATGGTCTCGTTGCTTGGGTCAAATTGTAGAGATTAACTATAAAGAGAACCTTCAGGAGATGTTCTGAAGGTTCTTTTGGCATGATATGTACCATGTAAGATTAGACCATGTAATATAGCGCATTAACCAAAGAATAGCGCATGAGTGATGTGCTATTCTTTGGTTTTCATATGTTTAGATTTCGTACCACTTAATCTCATTCGCTTCGAGCTTGAGGGAGAAGCTAGAACCATCACCACGATAAACGACGGTTTCCTGTGGCTCATAAGTGTTGTTAACAACGCAGTATTTACCATTCTTAACATAGGCGTGAACCTCAACATTATAGTTCTCACTCAGCCAGCGGTTGAGCTCGTGGTCGCTATGAGCGCTCCAGAGGATCGCACGGTAAAGCAGACGACTGTTCTCGAAACTATATGGCAATCCACTTATATATACGGCTCGTCCACGACCGAATTCATTCACTGCGAGTTGAACTTCTTTATCAACCTGACGGAGGACCGTGGTGCCTTCGAGAGCGAATATATTCTTCTTACCTTCACCGAAATCGATGATCTTCTTTCCATCTGAGTCTACAGCGCAATCTTCTGTAATAAAATGATCTTGCTCTTCCCAGTTGTATTTATCATAACCGAGGGTGAAACCACGTTCTTGTTCTACACCAAGGAGGCTTGCAAGCTGAAAGTACCTTCCGTTCGCTTGATGAGCTGCGGGTTCGCCTACCCCGATGAATCCACCACCATCGTGAACAAATTGCTTCACTGCTGTTACGATGTCTGTGTCCAGCCACCAATCCCCTCCGGTATACGCCGTATCGCCATCCCCTACATTCAAGATGACATCGATTCCTTTAAGAATGGAGGGATCCTTCTTAATATCTTCAAAACTGATGAATTTGACATCAAATGGTGCACCCGATAACGTCTCTATGATCCCTGCATAGCTATAATTCTGTTTCTGATAGAGTGCATGATGAACCATGTGATTACCCCATGCACGCATTTTACCCCAGCAGTTGAGGATCGCAACCGTTTTGACACTGTAGGGTGTTGTTCCTTGTACATTATCGTACAACGTACGGAATTCATCACACACGCTCTCAACGTAGTCCATGAAATCTGGGAAATCTAGTGCTAGTTTCAGATATCCCCCATACCCAATTCGATCAATCGGCTTGCGGAGGATGGCACGTCTTGCAGTAACCCAGTTCACTTTGGCTTCGCGTACAGGATCTCCACCCTCATAGAATGTATCAGGGAAGAAATAAGGTAGGAAACGTCCCTCTGTATAATTCACGCCTGGTATATCACTAATCAACCGAAGTGTAGAACCATTCCCTACACTACCAACGACAGCATCTACCCCAATGGTTGAGAACTCTTCCATAAACGGTTCGGTACCAATCCAATGATCGCCAAGGAACATCATCGCTTCCTTCCCATATTCATGTGTAATATCGACTAATTCCTTAGCAAGTACAGCAACCTCGCGCCGTTGGAATGCCTGAAAGTCTTGGAACTCCTTGGTTGGAATACGATAGTTATTATTAAAATAACCCTGATCAATGATATATTCAGCTCTAAACGGATAGTCAACTTCTTGTTCAAATTGCTCAAGAATATATGGACTAACGGATGCGGAATATCCATACCAATCAACATACTTCTCGCGTGCTAGCTCATCAAAGACGAGTGTGAACTGATGGAAAAAAGTCGTGAAACGAATGACATTAACATAGGGATGTTCTTCGATAAATTGCCGTAATCGTTGAATCGTGAACTCACGCGTCTTGGGTTGACGAACATCAAAGGTTATCTGAGGATCAACGTTGTCCCAATCATTCGTGACTGCATTGTACATATGTACGGGATCCCACATGATATAGGCTAGAAAACTAACCGTATAATCATGGAAGGGAATCGCTTGAATAATGACGTTCCCCGTTTCTTCGCTATAGTTCCATTGCTCAGTGGATATGACCTCTCCTGTGGTTCGATCGATGACTTCCCACCAACGTGTGATATCGTCACGAGTATTCACCTTCAGCATATCTGGATAAAGCCCCTTCATTAAAGGGATAGCAAGACTAGATTGCTCAGCGGTATAGAAAGGTGTCATAAGATACATCTGCTGAATCTCATCCGGATTTGCTTGTGCCCATCCATTTTCCTTACGAGTCGTATAGTACGTGGAATACACCTTGGCATCGATATCACGCAATTCTGCGGGGAAGTCCGTACCATCGCAATCGCGTATAGCGTCTGCGCCCCATCGCTTCATGACTTCTTTTGTTTGAGGAATAACATCTAGATCCGTAGGAATCGTGACCCGTCCTTTTTTCATGTTGTATAACTCCTTTTATTTATATTTGCGATTATAGAACCAGAGAAGACCTATTAGAAGTGCTAATCCCAGTAGCATCGTTCCGAGCCCGGGTGCACCAATATTTTTTTGCCCAATAATAACGAGTACTATAGCGAAGATAAAGACAATTAGTATCAACAAATGACGCAACAAATTCCGCATGGATTCACCCATAAGTAGCACCTTAACCTTTCAGCCCGCCCATGGTCATGCCTTGGGTTAGCTTCTTTTGAACCAGAATATAAAGAATAAGGGTTGGCAGCATTACTAGTACTAGACCTGCATACATTTGACCATATTGGACGGCTGATTTCTGAGCGGCCATCAAGTTCATTAAACCGACTGGCAACGTTCGAAATCCCGGCTTTGTTAGTAAAGTCATCGAAATGATATATTCGTTCCAGAAAGAAAGGAAATTAAACAAGATAACAGTCACAATGCTAGGTTTAGCCATTGGCATAATAATCTGTACCATCGTTCGGAAATAGCCTGCACCATCTACAGAAGCTGCTTCTTCATATTCCCTGGGCAATGATTTGAAATAGCCCGACAATAGGTAGACTGTGAAAGGAAGTGCCATTGCAGCATAGACAATTGCTAGAACGAATAAATTATTCAGGAATATCGGGTGTCCGAAAAGAGTACGGGCAACCTTGTCGCCGTTATTAAGCATGAGAAAGATCGGAACGACAATATAGTTCACGTTGATAAATAAACCGGCCATAAACATCAAATTCAAGATGACGCTTCCTTTGAATTTATACCGTGCCAGCACATAAGCTGCTGGTAATGCAATGACGAGTAAAAGGCCAATCGCAATCACTGTTACGATAACGGAGTTGAGCATGTAACTGCCCATCTTCGCTTTTTGCCAAGCATCCGCAAAGTTCTGTAGATAGAATCCTTTCGGAAGCGCCCAGGGACTTGCGTAGAACTCTATATCCTGTTTGATGGAGGCCATGAACGCCCAAGCTACAGGGACGATAATGATAATTGCTAGTGCGAACAGTACAACATAGATGAAGCCCTTATAGAACTTATCGCTGACGCCATGATGTGCGAGTTTATTATTCTTCAAGTTGTCGCCTCCTTAATATTCCAAATGGTCGCGTTTGGTGACTGCGTTCAGGATAGCCGCTAGTGCGAATGAGAACAGGAACACAATAACACCGATTGCCATACCGTAACCATACGAAGAGTTGGTATAAGCCTCTTTGTACATATAGCTCAGGAATACCTCAGTGGAGCCATCAGGTCCCCCTCCGGTCATCGCCATCACGAATAGGAAACTCATATTGATCGTACTGATGACGAAGAAGGTAAGCGTGGTACGAATATTCGTCCAGATTAACGGGATCGTAATGGTGAAGAATTGATGCATCCGCCCAGCACCCTCGAGTTCAGCAGATTCATATAAACTTTCAGGGACATTCGCCATACTAGCCATATACATAACCATGTAATAACCGATAGCCTGCCAGATCATAGCACCTGCGAGGGAGAAAATAACGATTTTCTGATCGCCCAGCCACAGTGTAGGGTCTGACGTTGCGCTACGGAATAAATTTAAGAATGCATTTAGCAGTCCGCTATTCGGATCATATATTGCCGAGAAAATGGCACTGATAACGACAACAGACAATATATTCGGAATGTAGAAGACGACTCGTAAGAAATCTTGCCCTTTAATCTTTTCACGAGAAAGCATCGATGCAAACACAAGTGCAAAAGCAAAGGTAACAATGGTAACTAATATGATAAGTAAAAGACTGTTCTGAAACGCTTGATAGAATTTATCACTATGAAAAAGTTTCGTGAAGTTTTGCAGCCCTACAAAGGTCTTCTCATCTGTATATCCACCCCATTTGTAAGTGGACATTCGAAATACATCGATCGTTGGTATGATTAGAAAAACTATGAATAGGATTACGGCGGGAGCAAGACAGAAGAAAATAAAACGCCCTTGTCCTTTCTTGATGTCCATATATCTATCTCCTTCCTAAGGTAAAAATAACGGTGGCAGCTTTCGCATGCCACCATTATTCATAGATTGATTGGCTTTATTTATTTCAACGCCCCACGTAATGCATCGCTTGCTTTCGTAATGGATTCAACCCACTCAGCTTGTGTCTTAGCTTTTGTCACAAGGGAATCCAGTGTACCAAATACCGTATCCGAGATGCTTACACCTTCCACAGGATCGGTTGTAGCAAATGCACCCATAGCCGCTTTTGCACCTGTGTCATAGATGCTATAGAAGAGTTTATTGTCACCGTCCAATTTACTAGCCATATCTTTAATCGGTTGAACTGCGCCTACTTTAGCAAAAATAGCAGCTGCTTCATCGGAATAAAGATATGCAATAAATTGTTTAGCTAGATCTGCATTCTCAGCCTTCGCAGGAACCCAGATTTGTTCAAAGAAGGTATAGGAGAAGCGATCCCCGCCCTCTTTTACAGCTGGAAGAGCCGTGAATCCCCATTTAAATCCTTCTGCACGAGGGGCTTTAGCCATTTCACCTACTACCCAAGTTCCGTTTGGCATGAAGAGAGCCTTGTTATCCAAAATAAGCTGTTGGTTTTTAACAAAGTTATCTTTATTGCCATTGGCTGGAACGGTTTTCTCAGTGTACGTCGTAAGTTTATTGATAATATCAAAAGCTTGCGTTGCTTCTGGTGATTGCCATACACCTTCCGTGTAATTCATCGCTTTAGTGAAGAATTCGGGACCCCCCACTTCGTTAAGTAATGCATAGAAGAATGAATCGAAGTAACCCGTAGTTGGATAAGAGAACAATGCAATTCCCTCAGCCTTAGCTTTGTCGCCTAATGCCCACATTTCGTCCCAAGTGGTAGGAACGGCCCAGCCCTTCTGCTCAAGTAAGCCAGCATTATAGAACAGTCCCGTTGGACTATAGAACATTGGCATCAGAAAGGTCTTGCCATCCCCATAAGGATTCGTAATGGTTGTATCCGTAAACCCAGGGATAATTTTATCCTTCACAGTAACACTCTCACCAGGAACCGTCATCGAAAGCACGTCTGTAAGATCAGTCATGTTATTATCTTTAATAAAGGTTTCTGTCAATCCTTTGGGCTGACCTACTGCAAGATGGATAACGTCAGGGAAGTCTCCTGTTTTCATACTAGGTCCAATGACATCTTCAAGACTTTTGTCAATCGTAGTTTCTACTTTCACACCCGCATTAGCTTTTTCAAATCCTGCTGTAATCTCTTTCCATACATCAGATCCATAAGCGGTTTCTAAAGCAGCTAACTTAAGAGTACGAGATTCAGCAGACGGAGTTGAACTCGCTGGCTTATTGGAGGAATTTGCTGGTGTGGAATTAGAACCACTTTCAGAATTACTGCCACAGGCTGTAAGGCTAATAGTCAGTGCAGCTGTAAGTGTAAGGCTAACAATTTTTCTCATAATACCCCTCCGCATTTATCATTTGATTAGTGCTTTGTAATCGCATATAAGTGAGTCTCTCTACTCATTTATCTTATCCCATGGAACCGCTTTATTTCTACATACATGTTGCCGTTCATTTTATATATCTTGCTTTTATTACAAATATATAAATTGAAAACTATTCCAATTCATTATTATGAAGTCTAGTGGATGTGGTAAAGTAAACTTATATAATTGGAGAGGACTGACTCGATTTGGGAAATGTACGTTATTGGCTGCCCGGAGAGGGACGTGGAGAGATCGCCGCTAGATTGATCTATGTCAGTTCCGCAATTTATGAAGGTGATTGGTACAGCATGCGCCATTCTCATAATTTCTCAGAACTGTTTTACGTTCGAAGCGGACGTGGGAATTTCATTGTAGAGAACGAAATCTATCCCGTGCAACAGGACGATCTTGTCATCGTGAACCCGAACGTGGAGCATACCGAGGTATCTGTTAGTAGCGATCCTCTAGAGTATGTTGTGCTTGGAGTTGAGGGATTAAGCTTTGACTTCGGGGATCGAAGTGGTAGCCGGAATCATGAGATCATCAATTATCGAAATCAGAGAGATGAGCTATTCTTCTATTTCAAAGCAATGCTTCGGGAAACAGAAAACAAGGATGAAAATTATGAAGCCATCTGTCAAAACTTACTCGAGGTTGTTATCATTATTTTAATGAGAAGCTCTGGTCATCCATTCTCCGTCGTGGCTACCCAAAGGGCTAACAAAGTATGTAGTCGGATCAAGCGGTATATCGACTCGAACTTTGCGGAGGAGATCTCGCTTGACTATCTGGCAGAAAAGGCACATCTCAGTAAGTATTATCTAGTACATACGTTTGCGAAGTTCTATGGCATGTCGCCCATTAACTATTTAATTGAGGTCAGGCTTCGTGCGAGCAAGGAGCTATTAGAAACCACGGATCTTTCTATTTCACAAGTAGCGGAATCTACTGGATTTTCCTCTCAAAGCTATTTCTCTCAAAGTTTCCGCCGGAGCTGCGGTCTAACTCCAAGCGATTACCGAATTCAGACCAAGAGAGTAGTTCAATGACTATATGGATTTCAATAATTCTGAACGTTGCAAATGGGCATTAAAAAAGATGACTCCTGATAAATTCAGAAGTCATCTACTCACTGACTAAGAAAGGTCTTCTTTTTCCAACTCTCCACAAATACGGTCACAGTTCAACCTTCGCTAGAAGAGCCTTTCTTTTACTCCTCTTTACTTTGTCAGATTCAATGCTCTATATATCATTGCGACAAACTCTGCACGTGTCACGGGTTCATTTGGATTAAATCTACCATCGGATCCATCTACAATTCCTGCTTGTTGTAGTAAAGTAATGGCTTTATAGTACGGATGGCTTGGTGATACATCAGAAAAAGCTACCGCCTCACGTATTGGTTCGAACTCAAAAGCACGCATGAATATCAGGGCCATATGTTGTCTCTGGATTGATTCATTCGGTTGGAACGAGCCGTCTGGATACCCCGTAATCATACCTTGACTAGCTAATTCCTCAATCATTCTTTGTGTCCAATGTCCCGAAGTGTCATTAAAACTCAAAGTCGGCTTTGGATCTGGGGAAGTGTTTGCAATCCATTTCGCATACAATTTTGTATTTTTTGTCACACGATCGGTTATAATATCCCACTTTTGGTTCAACGCAACATCTTGATACCAACCTCCAAATATAAATCCTTCCTTAGTGGGTGTTGGAAGCTCTGCTAACCTTGAATTATTTACTACAGATAGATTGACTATAACGTTCCCGCCATTGGTTTCAAAATACACCGTTAAAGTTGGTGAGGCTGTTGGAATATAACCTCCTCCATTATTTCCAGAGGAACTATTACCCATCCATTTTGCATACAACGTCGTATTCGCTGTGACCAGATCCTTCGAGAAGATCCACTGGTTTGTTAATGTTGTCTCTTTATACCAACCACCAAATGTATAACCTGGCTTCGTTGGTGCACTCGGTTCAGTTGCCGTTTCATTGTATGATTCATTCTGAGTCGCTACGATACTTCCTCCATGTGACTCAAAAGTCAATGTATAATGATTAATATTCCAGGCTGCATATAGGATGACCTTAGCTGTGCTTATATTGAAAGCATCATTCACCACATAATTTGTCCCACTTCCATCTGCTTCGGTATTCCAACCCTTAAAGGTAAATCCCGTTTTGACTAGACTTCCAGTATTATTAGCTACTGTTACACTTTTCCCAGTCTCATAGGTTTGACTATCTATGGGTACGATTCCTCCAGTAGCTCCATTTCCATCGTAGCTTACTCTATATTTTAAGATGCTGAATGTAATGGTAATCGAGTTACCTGCAGCATCTGTAACAATAAGTTCATAGGAATCTTCAACATCTATAGGCGATCCGCTTATAAAGGAATTGCCGTTTAATGTTGCGGTACCTTCATTAAATGTAATTGTTCGTGAAGAACTATAGCTCTCTCCATCTTCTACACCTTGGACGATCGGAGCTGTCATATCAAGAATAATACTATCTTGAGCTGAGCCGACAGTGCCTGCATGATCAATAAACTGTACATAAACTGTCTTGTAATCATCCCCTGTTGGCAATGTAAATGTATATGTCTTGCCTGCTATATACAACTCATTAGCTGACCAAGTCAGATTGTCACCGGAGAACTTTACATACACGACATCCGTCACTCCTACCGCGGGTGTGATCGCAAGATTTACTTCTTGCTCTGTTGTATACGCATCTCCGTTATTAATAACTACAGTGCCCGTTGGGGCTACCGTATGTAGTGTAATGGTTGACGTGTATGGGGGAGATTCATTTCCTGCCCCATCTATGAGCTGTATCGTTACTGCTTTTGCTCCATCGACACTTCCTATAGGAAGTAAGAAGCTACTACTGTAAGCAATCGTCGTTGGTGCTGATCCATTGACTGCATATTTGATAGTTGCAATATCGGTTACGCCTGTTGCTGGTGTCACTTCAACCACTACATTCGATTTATTCGTAAAGGCTTTGCCATCATTCACAACTATTTTACTCGTCGGAGGAGTTTTGTCTATCGTAAATCGCACCATTTCTGACTCAATTCCTGCTGTAACAATTAGAGTGTATACACCTTCTGCTGTGACAGGTGTACCACTCGTAAAGGGGGATCCATTCAATGTTGCCGTACCGATGTTGAATTGTGGTATAACATTGTACTATATTTATCACTCGTACTTCGGTAGCCAGTCGCCGTGTGCTTCAATCATATCGTCGCACATCGCAACGATATCATCGATTGAAAGTTCTGCAGCCGTATGCGGATCTAGCATCGCCGCGTGGTAAATATGCTCGCGTTTACGGCTCATCGCTGCTTCAATCGTTAGTAATTGTGTATTAATGTTGGTTTGGTTAAGTGCAGCAAGCTGCGGTGGCAGGTCACCCACATACGTTGGCGTTACTCCACTACGATCCACTAGACAAGGCACTTCGACACAGGCCTCTTTTGGAAGATTCGTAATTAGGCCCGTGTTCATCACGTTACCACCAATTTTATATGGAATTCCCGTCTCCATCGCTTCTAGAATATAGGATGCATACTCATGCGAACGTACATGACTTAGATCTTTATTGTTGACCATGTCATCCCGCATCGTGGACCATTTCCCGATCTGATCGACACAGCGGCGTGGATACTCATCCAGTGGGATGTTAAAGCGCTCAATCAGCTCCGGATAGTTACGCTTGATGAAATATGGATGATATTCTGAACTATGCTCAGATGACTCCGTCACATAGTATCCGAAACGGAACATGAGCTCGAAACGTACCATATCGCTGTGCTTGTCCTTTTGCTTCTCTCGTGCACGCCGCTTAATTTCCGGATATAGATCTACACCATCCCTCTTACACTCCAATAGCCAAGCCATATGATTGATTCCAGCAATTTTAGTCTGTACGCCTGTCGTATCCATTTCTAAATTCATTAATAAATCAGGCATACATGTCTGAACACTGTGACAAAGACCGATGGTTTGGATACTGCCATATGTACTCATAACGTTCGTTAACACCGCCATCGGGTTCGTGTAATTCAAGAATAGTGCCTCTGGACACACTTCCTGCATATCACGGGCGAAATCCAAGACCACCGGAATGGTCCGTAAATTACGGAAAATGGCGCCGATCCCTAACGTATCTGCAATCGTCTGCCGCAAGCCGTACTTCTTGGGTATCTCAAAATCAGTAATCGTACATGGATCATAACCTCCCACTTGAATGGCATTGATCACAAATTTCGCACTACGCAGTGCCTCTTTACGATCCGTGTAGGTTTTTATCCGGCAGGTACTACCCGATGTATTTTTTATATTATTAAGCATATTCTCTGAATCCTTAAGCCGCTCCATATCAATATCGAACAGCGCTAATTCGAAATTCTGAAGTGCAGGCGTCAGCATGCAATCTCCTAGTACATTTTTGGCAAAAACCGAACTTCCAGCTCCGAGAAATGTAATCTTATCCATCATTGACCTCCTAAGTGTGATAGCGTTTACTATATATATACTCTACACTTCACATTGGAATAATCACATAGATGAAATCCACTTCTATATGGAGATTTGTAGTTTCTCGTATATAATGAACTTATAACGGATGGAAGAAAGGAAACAACCATAATGTCGTATACTCAACCTTCGGTTGCGATAAATCCTTTTCCCAGCAAGGGTGAGCTCGTCGTGCTCTTCGCTGGTCAACAACATACAGAACCTTCCCATTTGGCTGGTCCTCAGGTGTTAGACTATCATTTGGTTCACTATGTCGTTTCGGGCAAAGGACGCTTTCGTTGTTTGGGAAGGGATTATGAGTTGGGCCCAGGAGATCACTTTTTCATTTTCCCAGGGGAACTTGTACGTTATGAATCCGACAAATCGGACCCTTGGCACTACCGCTGGATTGGCTTCAAAGGAGACTTGGCCGATCAGTTGCTGAGTCTACAGAACATTTCTCCACATTCTCCTACGCTACAGTCAAAGAAGAGTTGTAACATCACCATGTTGTTTCACAATGTATATCGTGTACTCCATGCCGGGGATGCGGCATGTGACCTGCGAGCTGAAGCTTATTTACGTCTGTTGCTTGCCGAATGGGTCAAGCATAAAGGCTCCGTTCCCGCCCGTAGCGAGTTCGAGCATCCAACACAGCATCAGGTAGAACATGCCATTCGTTGGCTCAATCTACAATATTCCAAGCCGATCACTATTGGTGAAATGGCCTATTCGCTCGGTTATCACCGCACTTACTTATCCAAGATTTTCAAGCAACAAACCGGATTAACACCGATGGGTTACTTGCAAAATATCCGTATGGAACGTGCCAAGACGCTACTTCTGGAACGATTGACCATTGAGCAGATCGCTTCCTCTGTCGGATATCAGGATGCACTTTATTTCTCCAGACAATTCAAGAAATGGTGCGGGGCCTCGCCGACGGAATACCGCTTGCAGCAACCCGGACGAGACTATGGTTGCAGGTAAGGCTGGATTCTTATTGCTCATTGTTAGTTTACGGATAGTATCATATCAAATGCTTTTTGCCATCAAGGGCAAGAGCCTCTAAAGCTCCTAATAAAAACAGGAAGCGGGGATTCACCCCTGCTTCCTGTCCTGTATTACTGCGTCTATTTCAATTGATAAACTCTTGCTTCATAGGGTTTCAGGCTAAATGAAGCAATCTCTTCATTCGGATTAACCTCGTAGTTCGCAATAAGCAATTTCTTATCCGCAAATTTTATATCATTCGGTAGTTTAAACAAGGCTTGTTCTTCTGAGAAATTGCATATGATCAGTATCTTCTCATCGTTCAGGCTTCGAGTAAAAGCATATATTTGTTCATTATCAGCTAAGAGCAGCTCATATTTTCCATAAACGATATTAAGATTTTTCTTACGTAACTTGATCAGCTTTTTATAATAATGATATATTGAATCTTTATCCTCAACTGCCGCATCCGCATTAATGACTTTATAATTAGGGTTTACAGCTATCCATGGCTGCCCAGTTGTGAAACCTGCATTAGATTCTTTCGACCATTGAACCGGTGTTCGCGCATTATCTCTTCCCCGTTCATGGATCGCTTGCATGATTTCGTCCGGTGTAAGAAGATTACCTTCCATATAATCCCTATACGCATTCAGAGTTTCGATATCCCGGTATTGATCCATGGATTGAAATGCAACATTGGTCATCCCAATTTCTTCACCCTGATAAATGTAGGGTGTTCCCTTCAACATATGAAGGCAAGTAGCGAGCATTTTTCCGGAAATGACCCTATACTCTTCACTGTCATTTCCGAAACGTGAAATAGCCCTTGGCTGATCATGATTACTCCAGTACAAACTATTCCATCCATCTTCTTCAAGCCCAACTTGCCATCTGGAAAAGATCGTCTTTAAGTCCGTCAGCTTCCATGGAGCTGGTGTCCACTTGCCAAATCTGCCGTTGCCAACATCCACGTGTTCGAAATGGAAGACCATATTTAACTCATTCCGGTCATTGCCTGTGTACAACTTCGCTTCTTCCGAACTTACACCAGGCATTTCACCAACCGTGATGGTATCATACTTGGATAACACTTCTTTGTTCATCTCTTGCATAAATTCATGGATGCGGGGCCCGTTAGTATAATGTGGGCCCCCGTTTCCATAAGGGTTGCCATTCACCGTTCCATCCAGGAATCGCTGATCCTTGGATATAAAGTTAACCACATCCATTCGGAACCCGTCGACGCCTTTGTCCAGCCAGTATATCATCATGTCGTATACTTCTTTTCGTAAATCCGGGTTCTCCCAATTTAAGTCAGGTTGTTTTTGACTAAATAGATGCAAATAATACTCATCCGTAGATGGATCATACTCCCACGCACTCCCACCAAAAGAAGCACCCCAATTATTCGGCGGATTCCCTTCTTTACCAGGTTTCCAAATATAATAATCGCGATACGGATTATCCTTGGACGATCGCGATTCGATGAACCACGAATGCTCATCCGAGGTATGATTCACAACCAGATCCAACATAATTCTGATATTGTGCTTATGAGCTTCCTCCAACATTTCATTGAAATCGCTCATGGTTCCGAACTCATCCATAATGTTTCGGTAATCACTGATATCATAACCATTATCATCATTCGGCGATTTATATACTGGGGACAACCAGATAACATCAATACCCAAATCCTGCAAGTGACCCAGCTTTTGAGTAATTCCTTTGATGTCACCAATGCCATCCCCGTTGCTGTCCTTGAAGCTACGAGGATAAATTTGATACACTATGCTTTCTTTCCACCATTTTCTCTCCATCTATACTCTCTCCTATCCAGAAGTAAGGTTACTATTTAATCGCACCCTGGGTAATACCATTAATAATCCATTTTTGTGCGAACAGATACACAATGACCATAGGCAATAAGGCCAGCAGATAAGAAGCGAACGCTAGATTGAAATCGGTACCGAACTGTCCCTGAAACACATATTGCACCAGTGGGAGCGTGTAGGAATCTTGGTCTCCCAGTAAAATTAGCGGTAACATGAAATCATTCCATGACGACAGGCAGGATAAAATTCCGACCGTTGCACTGATTGGCGCAAGGAGAGGAAAGATGATTTTCCAATATGTCCCCCATGTCGATGCCCCATCAATGTTCGCTGCTTCTTCAAGCTCTACCGGAATGGAGCGGATATAACCCACATACACGAACACATTGAATGCAAGGCCGTATACGACGTTGAGAATGATCAGTCCCATAATATTGTTCATATGCAGGTCTGTTGTCACCTTAACCACAGGTAACATAATGATCTGAAACGGGATGAACATGGCACTGATGAAATAGAAATACAGCCCTTTGAAGAACCTCTGTTTCATATTTCGCGCAATCGCGTAAGCCACCATAGAATTTGTCAGCAGAATGAATACGACTGAAGTAATAGTTATAACGGCACTGTTCTTGAAGGCATTGAAGAAATTCGTCGCCTTAATTGCATTACTGAAATTCTCAAAATGCAACCCCGTTGGCAGTGCGAAGATCGATTGAGCCATTTCCGCCGGGTTCTTCAGTGCGATGCTGACGGTCATATAGAGCGGGAATAAAATGAGCAGAGAGCCCAGTGCAACGAGTATAGTAATGGTCCAGTTCGTCTTCTTTGTCATCACATGTCCATCTCCCGTTTCTGTAGAAATTTAATCTGAATCACGGAGATCACGGCGATAAGAATAAAGTAAATGACGGCATTGGCCGATTGATAGGCAAATTCTCCGCCTTGAAATCCTCCTGTATAAATAAGAAGCGCAATCGATTGTGTAGAGCGTCCCGGGCCGCCTCCCGTAAGGGCAACAATCTGATCAAACACCATCAGTCCGCCCTTCATGGCAAGTACCATGTTAATGGTAAAGGAAGGAGCCAGAAGTGGGAACGTAATGTTCCAGAATTCTCTGATTTTTCCTGCACCATCCAGATTCGAAGCCTCGTACAAATCCTGTGGTATCGTCTGAAGACCGGCCAAATACAAAATCGTGTTAAACGCGATACCTTGCCATACGCCAACTATAACAATCCCAACCCACGCCCAATCAGCGTTTCCGAGAATATTTTGCGAGAGAAATTCACTACCTATTTTTTCTCCCCAGACAGTAAAAACATTGGAGAACAAGTAGTTGAAGATAAAGCCGATAATCAGGACGCTGAGAATGTTGGGCAAGAAGTATACGCCGCGAAAAAAGTTTTTGAATTTGATCTTAGCGTTCAGTCCTAGCGCAATAAGCAGGCTGATTATATTAATGAAGATCGTCATGATAATGGCATACTTGAAAGTGAACAGGTAGGAATTCATCACATTTGAATCTTTAAAGAGGTTCACAAAGTTCTTGATTCCTACGAAACCGTAACTCTCGCTGAAGCCATCCCAATTCGTAAACGCATAAAAGATTCCCTGTAACGTAGGAAATGTATGAAAGGCAAAGAACAATAGAACTGCTGGGATGGTCATTATGTAAAAGGCGATGCGGCGTTTAGCCATTAGTGTGTCTCCCTTCTATACTGCAAATAAGAAGAAACGGATGTACCGTCCCTTTTTAAAGTTCGGTATCCGTCTCTGTGACATATAAGGTTAAAGGATAGAATGCAACTCTGTATTATTTACGATTGGCAACTTTGTCCCACTCGGTGTCGAGTGAAGCTAGATAAGCGTCAATATCCTTCTCTTGCAAGAAGCCTTGAATGATTGAATCTAACTTCATAGCCGCAGGGATATAGTGATCTGCGAAATCAATGAGATGGCCATTTTTGAATGATTCCGTCAGGTCAGCAACACTAGCATCGTCTAGTGTAACACCTGTCACTGCAGAGAATGCTTTTTGCTCAGAGATATATTGCTTCACATTGTCCGGCTGAAGTAAGAAGTCCACAAATTTCTTAGCTTCCTCTTTGTGCTCCGAACTCTTAGAAATGGTAAGTATAGTATCTACACCGGAAACGAGTTTGTTCTTGGCTGGATCATTCGTGCTTGGGAAGGGGAATACACCCAGTTCAATATCCGGATTACCCTTTTGAATTTCTGGAATAGCCCATACTCCCTGCAGATACATTGCAGACTCACCCTTGGCAAAAGCGGTGTTGCCGTCGTTATATCCCTTGCCGTAGATATCCTTTTGAGCAAAGTCCAGGAGCTTCAGTTGCTTCTCAGCAATCTCACGATACGTATCCTTGAATGTTACACTGCCTTCCGCGCGCTGGGAGAAGAAATCAAGGCCTGCGATATTACCCGCCAGTGAGTTGAACTGGTGAAGGGATGTCCATGCATCTTTTAGTGTGAGATAAAAGGCGTTCTGTCCAGAATCCTTAACCTTTTGGGCAACTGCAATGAATTCATCCCAGGTTGTTGGAACAGTAAGTCCTAGCTCCTTGAAGATTGCTTTGTTGTAAATAACGCCGTTAGCATTTGTTGAGAAAGGAATGCCGTTCAACTCTGTCAGCCCGGTCATGCCTTTCAGCATATCCAGATAAACCGGTTGAATGTTCTCAATAAGCGGGTCATTCGTGAAATTCTCAAACAGTCCGCTTTTGGCAAGAGTCGAGAACGTATCCGTTGCGCCCGTTCCGATGACGTCAGGAATATCCTGTTTCGCAACGCGGGTCTTTAGAACCGTTTCTGCATCCGGTGGATTTACTTGGGTTACCTTAATGTTCGGGTTAGCTTCATTGAACTTGGTTACGAGCTTGTCGAAAGTAGCTTTAGCTTCAGTCTTGTTCTGGAAGAATTCAATTTCCACCGTCTTACCAGAAGCTCCTTCGGAATTACCACCATTATTGCCACATGCACTAAGTAAAGAGATCGCCAGTACGCCTACTAAAAGAGGTTTAATTACCTTTTTCATCATCTATTCCCCCTGAGAAAATTAATTTGTTGGTTATTGTGATCTGTGGTTATTCCTTCACCCTCAACTTAATTCTTGAGAGTAAACGTTTACGTTCTTTTGATGTGTTAACCTTTTCTCCTATTTCTGATCCCTCTCTCTCGTAATAACCATTTAATTTCAGATGGTAAACGTTTACGTTATATTGAAAAAAACTTTAGGTAAGTTTCCTTACCGACTGTCTTTCAACAATCTTATGAGGCATAATACTGCTTTCTGCTACGCAGTCGTTCTCAATCATATTAATCAGCTTCCCTGTAGCTAATTTCCCCATTTCATACAGCCGCTGATCCACTGTTGTTAAGGGGGGCACTGCCATTTCAGCAAGCTTCAGATTATCGTAACCGATTACGGAAATGTCTTCTGGAACCTTGAGACCATGCCTCGCAGCAACGGACAGAACTGCAACTGCCATCTCGTCACTCGCTGCAAAGATAGCCGTAACCTCCGGCGCAGTCTGAATCAGCTTCTCCATAGCTATACATCCATCATCAAACTCGAAATTCCCAAAGACCAGGTGAGACTCCTTAAAGGTTATCCCATAATTCTGTAACGCCTTCTGGTAACCTTCTATTCTCGTGATGCCAGCCATTTTATCAGTCACAGATCCGCTAACCATGGCAATTTCCCGGTGACCATTTAAGATCAAATATTCCACCGCATCATATGCTGCCTGCTTATCATCCACTTTGATGTAGGGAACGGAAGCGTAATCCGTTTTGGTAGATACCAATACCACAGGTGCTTTCATCGCTTGTAGCACTTCATAATACTCTTCATTCAGCATTTCGCTGGAGAATATAATGCCATCTACCTGCTTCTCACGTAGCACATGCAGATATTTCATCGTACGCTTACCATCTGCATCCGTATTACAGACAAAGACGCTATAGTTATGGTCGTTGGCGTACTCTTCTATACCATGGAGAATGTCCGCAGAGAAGTAACTTGATACAGTCGGGAACATTACCCCGATCGTCTGCGTCCGCTTATTGATAAGGCCGCGGGCGATTGCATTAGGCTGGTATCCTATTTCTTTAATAACCTGATTCACCTTTTGCTTCGTTTTGTCCGAATACCCGGAAAGATTATTCAGTACCCGCGAAACAGTAGCGATAGATACATTAGCTTTCCTTGCTACATCTTTGATCGTTGGATTGCTTGAAGCGTTTGGATTCATATCAATTCCTCTTTAACCTGTCTTACAACAGTAATGTAAACGTTAACTTTTTATTTCATGAAATGTAATACTTCCTACGTAAACGCTTACCTAAAATATAAATGTTGTTTTTATTTTTGTCAACCATTAATGACTATAAATATACTTTGGGTCAAACCTAATATTCCGCAAAGCCACGATTTCGTTGAGTTAATGGTTTCAATCAAAATACAATTGGCTTTTGAGGTTTGGAATAATCAAAAGGAAAAGAGGCACCGGTTGAGTTTACGAACTCAACCGATGCCTCTTTTTTTACACAATGGAGTAACAATATGGTCAAACGGCGTTTCCCATGCGGAAAACCCTTTGATGCATAAGGGTTTTAATCCCTTATTACATCATGCCGCCCATACCGCCCATGCCGCCCATATCAGGCATACCTGGTTTTTCTGGTTCTGGCTTGTCAGCGATAACTGCTTCAGTAGTCAAGAACATTGCAGCTACAGATGCAGCATTTTGCAATGCTGAACGAGTTACCTTAGCAGGGTCAACGATCCCAGCTTCGAACATGTTTACCCACTCATCAGTAGCAGCATTGTAGCCGATTCCGATAGCTTCTTTCTTCAAGCGTTCCACAATAACGGAACCCTCTTGGCCAGCATTAGCTGCGATTGTACGGATTGGTTCTTCAAGAGCGCGCAATACGATGTTTACGCCTGTTCTTTCATCGCCAGTCACGTCTACAGCATTTACTGCTTTATATACGTTCACGAGTGCAGTACCACCACCGGATACGATACCTTCTTCAACCGCTGCGCGAGTTGCATTCAAGGCATCTTCGATGCGTAGTTTGCGTTCTTTCAATTCTGTTTCAGTTGCAGCTCCGACTTTGATTACTGCTACGCCACCTGACAATTTAGCCAGACGCTCTTGCAATTTCTCTTTGTCGAACTCGGAAGTTGTATCTTCCAATTGAGCGCGGATCTGATTAACACGAGCGTCGATATCAGCTTTGTTTCCAGCGCCATCAACCACGATTGTGTTTTCTTTAGTTACACGAATTTGACGTGCAGTACCCAATTGATCAACAGTAGCAGTCTTCAGGTCAAGACCCAATTCTTCTGTAATCACTTGTCCGCCAGTCAATGCAGCGATATCTTGCAACATTGCTTTACGACGATCACCGAATCCTGGAGCTTTAACAGCAACTGCGTTGAAAGTACCACGCAATTTGTTAACTACTAGCATAGCTAGTGCTTCGCCTTCGATATCTTCAGCGATGATCACAAGCGGTTTAGCTTGTTGAACAATTTTCTCAAGCAATGGCAAGATTTCTTGTGTGCTTGTGATTTTCTTATCTGTGATTAGGATGTATGGATTCTCAAGAACAGCTTCCATTTTGTCCGTATCTGTAATCATGTATGGAGAAATGTAACCGCGGTCGAATTGCATACCTTCCACGACTTCCAATTCAGTAGCGAATCCACGGGATTCTTCAACAGTGATAACACCGTCATTACCCACTTTTTCCATAGCTTCAGCGATCAATTCGCCTACTTCTTCGTCAGCAGCAGAGATCGATGCAACTTGTGCAATGGATTGTTTGCCTTCGATTGGTTTAGCGATACTCTTAAGCTCGATTACAGCTGCTTTAACAGCTTTCTCGATCCCTTTACGGATAACCATAGGGTTAGCTCCTGCAGTAACGTTCTTAAGACCTTCACGAATCATCGCTTGAGCAAGAACTGTTGCAGTAGTTGTACCGTCACCAGCTACATCGTTGGTTTTAGTAGCAACTTCTTTAACAAGTTGTGCACCCATATTTTCAAAAGCGTCTTCCAATTCGATTTCTTTAGCAATGGTTACACCATCATTTGTAATCAATGGGCTACCGAATTTCTTCTCAAGAACAACGTTACGACCTTTAGGTCCCAATGTTACTTTTACTGCATTTGCCAAAGCATCAACACCGCGCAGCATAGAGCGGCGTGCGTCTTCACTAAATCTAATATCTTTTGCCATGGTGATGTATTCCTCCTTATGGATTATATATTACATTTCGTGCATTCCTATGTTCGAGGTGATTAGCCTACAATTGCATGTATGTCGCTTTCTTTCATAATCAAATATTCTTTACCTTCATATTTGATTTCTGTTCCGGCATATTTGGAGAAAAGAACTTTGTCGCCTTCTTTTACTTCAAGAGCAACACGTGCACCATCTTTTACCGCACCGTTACCTACAGCAATAACCTTACCTTCTTGCGGCTTTTCTTTAGCAGAGTCCGGAAGGACAATCCCGAATGAAGTCGTTTCTTCTTGCTCGATTGGTTCTACCAGTACGCGGTCACCTAAAGGTTTGATCATGAAAAATAGCCTCCTTATTAAAATAGTATATTGTGTGAGACAGTACCATCTGTCGAAATATGTATTAGCACTCGACAAGCCTCAGTGCTAACAACCAATTTTTATGATACTCAACTTGGGCACATTTTTCAAGTCTTTTGTACCTATTTTCAAAAAAAAATGTGTAAGCCCTCATACATTCTATCCATACCGCTGTTAAATATGCCCCTATCCTTCTAAATGACATTCTCCATAGAAAAAAAGACACCCCCTTCAGATGAAAGGCATGCCGATGAATGGAATAAGTCCGTTCTACTTAGATCTATTTATCTGTGTCATCTTCTTGCTGATATCTAGCTTCGATCTCTTCATCAGTTGCTAGCTGCTTACGATAGATCAGTGATGATACGAATACACTGAACTCGTACAATAATAAAAGAGGAATCGTCACTAGAAAGTCAGAAATGAAATCCGGTGGCGTGATTACCACGGCTATAAACACAAGTACAAAATATGAAATCTTCCGCATTTTACGTAGACGTAATGGATTCAGAATTCTAATCTTGGTTAAAAACATAACCACAAGGGGTAGTTCAAAAAGGAGTGCAAGAGGAATCACTAAACTAAACATAAAGCTGAAATATTGCGTAATCCCATACGTTTCTTCTAGGCCCATACTTGTGGTGACTGCCGTAGTAAAAGACAGAGCCATTGGAAACACAATATAATAAGCAAAGGAGATCCCTAGTAGGAAAAGAATCAACACAAACGGTACATATCTTAACGCCGCTTTACGTTCGATTTCCCTTAAGCCAGGGCTTACGAAAGCCCACAATTGATACACAATAAAAGGTAAGGATATCACTAGCGATATCACCATGGATATTTTCATGTAGATTCCAATACCATCCCAGAATGAAAAGGCATGAAGTACATAATCCTTGGCCGTATCCGCATCAATTAAATAATGATATATAGGATTGGCTAGAAACAAACCAATGATAAGTCCTCCCAGAAATACACATAACACATAAATAATTCTTTTACGTAGTTCACCTAAATGTTCAAAAATGGACATCTCATCCTGCACTGCAGACATGCTTGTCACCTCGGTTTTCACATCAATTGTGGCCAACACAAAATCCCTCCCCGCAGGAAGGGATCAATCTGTCAGTATGCTCCTGACGTACTATTCTGGAAGGCGTTTATTTTCTAACTCATTCGGAGTATTGGTAGCTTGTTTCACTTCAGTCTTCTGTGGAGAAGCTGAATCCTCCATAATGTCACGTGCTCCATTTTTAAATTCCCGGAAAGTCCGTCCTACAGCACGTCCTAATTCAGGTAATTTGTTGGGGCCAAATAGTAGTAACGCTAATATTACAAGCAAAATAATACCTGGAGTTCCAATTCCCATAATGAATTCCTCCTTATTTAAAAACAGTATCGCTATCCTTAAGTACTTGTGTTAAATCTATAAATTCAGCTAACACGAACACTAACACAATATTTAATATACGAATTATACCATAACTTATATCACATAAACACAGCTATTTTCGTTACTAATTCGCCATTATATATCGTTCTATTGACGATATTGACCTGTTACCATTAGGAGCGCTTCAGGCAACTGATCCATAATCGCCGCTAGAGATTCGTGTACGCCCTTTGGAGTGCCCGGAAGATTCACTATGAGAGTTCTGCCTCTAATGCCACAAATACCTCGAAAGAGCATTGCAGAAGGGTTACGCTGCATTACTACTCCCCTCATCGCTTCTGACATCCCAGGAACCTCACGTTCAATAACCTTTCTAGTTGCCTCTGGGGTAACGTCGCGGATGGCCAGTTCTGTCCCACCTGTCGTTAACACTAAATCTGCTCTGAAATAATCGGTTAGTTCAATGAGTGAGGCCATAATCTCATCTTGTTCATCGGGGACGATGCGGTATTCTACGATCTCTCCGCCCAATTCTTCTTCCACCAACTCCCGGATGACCTGGGCACTCGTATCTTCGCGCTCACCCCTGGATCCTTTATCGCTAGCAGTTAAGATCGCTGTTTTCCACACCATGTGATCACCCGCCTCCTTCTCTTCTTATTCTACCCTCTATTTTTAAGTGTTAAGTTGATAATCTCCGCTCTTCCCACCACTCTTCGACTGTAGATAAGTGGGTCCAATCACCATATCCTTTTGAAGCGCTTTGCACATGTCATACACTGTTAGAGCTGTAGCAGATACGGCGGTTAATGCCTCCATTTCTACCCCTGTCTTTCCAGTCGTCTTTACAGTTGCATCTATGTATAGTTCATTATGATCATTGTCAGTGAAATGAATATTTATGCCTGTGAGTGATAGGGGGTGACACATTGGAATCCAATCGGATGTTTTCTTCGCAGCCATTACACCTGCTACTTGCGCTACCGCAAGTACATCACCTTTGCCAATTAACCCAGCTTTAATCTTCGCAAGCGTATCTGGTGCCATCGTAACCGTAGTGTGCGCAACAGCAGTCCGTGCGGTCACTTCCTTGTCCGATACATCCACCATACGTGCTCTACCTTGTTCGTTGAAATGAGTCAATTCCATTTATTAAACCTCCTTATTGCAATTCACAACGCCATTCTCAGTAACGAGAATATTTAGCATTGCATCATGTCTATCCATGGGTACCTGGTGCACGACCTGCATTTCATAGCCAAGTCCGATCAAAATTGGAGGGTTCTTATGATTAACGTATGGCTGTAACCGCTCAAGATATCGATCATAATAGCCGCTGCCGTAACCCAACCTTCCACCTATCCTATCAAAGGCCAGTCCCGGTAAAATAATTACATCTGGAACAAAGTCATGTCTAAGAGCGCTTAAACGCAAAGGATCGGGCTCTTCTATTCCGTAAGCACCTGGTTCTAATTCATTCCAATCTCGAAGTGGGTAGATCTCCATAGAATACTCTCTAGGATCACATCTAGGAACAAGTACTTGTAAGCCTTTATTCCATCCCCATTCAATTAAACTTCTTGTATTTAGTTCAGAGCGAAACGGAATATAGACTAGAAAATGACTTATTCTCATAGATTCCATCTCTTGTGTTATATGACGAATAGCTTCATTAGACCACTGCTCACGTTGAATACTGGAACATGCATTTCGAGCTTTTGTCATAGTGAGACGTAAGTTTTTTTTAACATCGGATAATGGGTGATTATTCCCGTTCATTCCCATTCAGCCGCCTTTTCTATGTTTACGTATACATATGTTTTGCCTATAGTGTACCACTGTTGCTTTCTTTTCGCCAAGATCGGACTGAAGTCCTGCAACTGAAGTCGCGTAATCCCTCCATTTCATGTAAAATAACTAACAAGTAGAAGCGGACGTGCTGTCCTTTTTTCAAGAACAGAATCCGTTATATCGGAAATATTAGCAATATATTATCATGGATCAATATTTTCATATATACGCAAATGGATTTAGATACCTCAGCGATTATGAAATTGATCATGTGAGACTTAATGCTTTCTTATCATTTAAATAAGAACAAAGATGGAGGTTTCTATCGCATGTTACTTCAAGCTACTGGAATTAAAAAACTATACGGAGTTCATCCGGTTCTCGACGGTATAAATATACAGATTCTTGAAAAAGAGCGCGTCGGTCTCGTAGGTGTAAATGGTGCAGGTAAATCTACCTTTCTACAAATTCTAGCAGGGGAAATATCCCATGATGGAGGACAAATTTTCAAAGCAAAGGAAACTACGATAGGCTATCTTGCTCAGAATAGTGGTCTTCAATCCGATCGAACACTGTGGGAAGAAATGCTAGCCGTGTTTACTCCCTTAATCGATGCCGAACAGGAACTACGCTTAATGGAGAGTCAAATTGCTGATCCTGTTTCGATGGAGAATCCTAAGAAATATCAAGATCTATTAGATCGTTATGCAGTTCGTTCCGATTGGTTCAAAGATCATGGCGGTTACGAAATGGAGACCAAGATCCGCAGTGTACTTCATGGGATGGGGTTCGGAGATTTTGCACCTAATACGCCAATCTCAACACTTAGTGGTGGGCAAAAGACTCGTCTTGCGTTAGCACGTATTCTTTTATTAGCTCCCGACTTACTTATGCTGGATGAACCTACGAATCACTTGGACATTGCGACATTGACTTGGTTAGAAGATTACTTACGTTCATATTCAGGTTCATTATTAGTCGTATCCCATGACCGTTATTTCTTAGATCGTCTAGTAACAACCATCGTTGAAATTGAACGTCATCAATCCAAGCGTTACACGGGAAATTACAGTCGATATGTTGATCTAAAGGCTGCTGAATACGAATCACAAATGAAACAATACGATAAGCAACAAGGCGAGATTGCCCGTATGGAGGATTTCGTTCAACGCAATATCGTACGCGCCTCATCCACCAAGAGAGCACAGAGTCGTCGCAAATCCCTTGAAAAAATGGATCGATTGGATAAGCCACTCGGCGATCTGAAGAAGGCACACTTTTCTTTTGAAGTAGAATATTCGTCAGGTAAAGAAGTCCTACAGGTCAATGAGCTGTCTGTCGCATTTGATCCGTTAGAACCTTTATTCCAACATGTATCATTTGATATGCGTCGAGGAGAAACCGTTGCCTTAATCGGACCTAACGGAATTGGGAAATCCACCTTATTTAAATGTATGCTAGGTACACTCGAACCTGCTGCCGGCAATATCCATTGGGGAACGAAAGTGAAGATTGGCTATTATGATCAAGAACAGACCAATCTAAATTCGAAGAATACCGTTCTTGAGGAGCTCTGGAGTGAGTACTCTCATATGGATGAAGCTCGTATTCGTACGGTACTTGGCAACTTTCTATTCAGTGGCGAGGATGTTCTCAAGAAAATCTCTGCTCTCAGTGGGGGTGAGAAGGCTCGAGTTGCATTAGCTAAACTCATGTTGCTAGAAGCTAACATGCTCATCCTGGATGAGCCTACCAACCATTTAGACTTATTCAGTAGAGAAGTGCTTGAGTCTGCATTAATCGATTATGAAGGGACTCTTCTATTTATTTCACATGACCGTTATTTCCTTAACAAGATGGCAGAACGCATTGTTGAGCTCTCTCCAACAGGTACTGAACAGTTCCTAGGAAATTATGATGATTATACCGAAAAGAAACAAGAACTAGCTGAAATACAACAAGAGGCACTTCTTGCGGCAAAAACAAGCTCGAAATCAGACATCCCTTTAGATTCTATGGATACTTCTGGAGCTTCTTCATTCGAAGCGGAGAAATTAGCCAAACGTGAAGAACGTAATCGTCAACGACGACTGGTTACATTAGAAGAAGAGATACATGTATTAGAAGAGGAAATTACTGATCTAGAAAACAAGATGGCCCTCCCAGAAATTGTTCAAGATTATATGGCTCTACAAGAACATCAACAGAAGGTCGATTTGAAAAGAACCGCTCTCGAAAGCGTGTATAGCGAATGGGAAATCCTTGCTATGGAATAAGCAAAAAACATTCGTAAATGCAATGATATAAGAAACACAAAAAAAGTTTATTTCATATATTTGGGGTTATGCACAATGTTATCCCCGTAAAACGTGCATAACTCCTCACAAAAAATAGCCCTAAGGGCTATTTTTTTGCGTTTTAGTGCGTTTTTTCCGAATAATCCACTTTTATCCACTAAGTTATGCACATTATCCACAATTTTCTTGAAAATAATATCCACGGTTTCAAAATCAATTTCAAGCTAGATATATTCCTATTCGAGCTTATTTGTACACAATTCCACTTGGATATGTGGATAACCTTGTCCACATCTTGACAAGCTTATTTGTCTTTCTATAGAGACCACCAAAGTAACAAATAAGAATGGTTTTGTTGACTAATTGTTCTTACTCTTGTGGATGACAGCCATCGTGCACCGCGCGCTAGGAGTTACGCGAACGATCAGTCTTGCAATCACTCAGTCATCTCTACGTTAGACTGAAGAATTGAGGGATATTTTGAAAGAGCGCTATTACAAGCGGCAACATATGCAAGACCGGCAGCCATCACAATATCTTGATGGATTGCTGTCCCTCGATAGGTCTTATCTTCCCATACCACCGTTACGGCAGCTTCGGCATGCGCCTCTTCACCTGTACTAAGAGAATGTAACTCCAGATCACCAAATACGATCTCTGCATCAATCCCTTGGCTAATCGCTGATATTAGTGCTTCCAGTGGTCCTTTCCCTGCAGCGGTATGAACAGATTCTCGATCTTCATGTAGATGTCTCAGTGTGACAGATGCAATGCGCTCTTCTGCACTTCCCGATTGTACCTGAACTTCTCCAAGTTCAAAGTTCTGAATCCTTTTGCCTGTCGTATGACTGACCATCTTCAGCAGCAAGTCATCGGTGACCACTTTTAAACGATCCGCAGTGTCCTTAAAGGACCCATAAAGGACTTCCATCTCTTCATCCTTCATCTGAACTCCGTATCTAGCTATACGATCTTTCAGAGCATGTCGACCCGAATGTTTACCTAGAATAATCATGTCACGTGGAATACCTAGTGATTCAGGACTCATAATCTCATAAGTACTTCGATCCTTTAAAAGTCCATCCTGATGAATACCAGACTCATGCTGAAATGCGTTACGACCTACAATAGGCTTGTTATAAGCCATCGGAAAATGCATGGAACTACTAACTGCCTTCGATACTCCGTATAACTTCTCCATCGATATACCTGTTGTATAGTTCAGCGAATCTTTCCTTACTTCCAAAGCCATGACCAATTCTTCAAGCGCACAATTTCCTGTTCGCTCTCCAACTCCGTTCACCGTCACTTCAATCTGAGATGCTCCATTCTCAATCGCAGCAAGGCTATTTGCAACTGCAAGGCCCAGATCATTATGGCAGTGAGCGCTATACAGGACACCCGCTCCTCCTCTTGCTCCCTCACGAACTTTCCGGAACATATCTCCATACTCCCTCGGTAAAGCATATCCTACCGTATCTGGTAGATTGATCATGGTTGCTCCTTCTTCAATCACAGCCTCTACGATCTCAATTAGGTCATCTATTCCTGTACGAGCAGCATCCATAGCTGTGAATTCAACATGCTCACTAAATTGTTTGGCGTAAGCGGTCATCTCACGTGCCTTAGCTACGACCTCCTTACGACTCATACGCAATTGGTACTTCAAGTGAATGTCCGATGATGACAAGAAGAGGTGAATTCGACGACTTTCCGCATCCTTTGTAGCTCGAACAGCAGCATCAATATCTCCCTTTACAGCTCTTGCGAACCCGCATATTTCTACTTGCCGAAACTGCCGCGATATAGCCTCTACAGCCGCAAATTCACCTGGACTTGAGATTGGAAACCCTGGTTCCAACACATCTACCCCTAGCTCAACAAGCTTAGCAGCAAGTTGCACTTTCTGCTCGGGCTGTAGGCTTGCACCTGGTGCTTGCTCCCCGTCACGTAGCGTTGTATCAAATATATTAATCTTTGGCGATGTTGGTTGGTTTGTCATTTTATGACCTCCTAAAAGTTTTGTGAGCAATGCTCCTTTGCTGTACTCTTCGTAACAAAACTAGCTTCGGAAGCATGATCCATTTTGAAGAGTTAATTTCTTCTCTGATTAGTCTTCGTTTCAAAAAAACACCTCAGAAGCATATTCCCGATATCAATACTCCACTATAGTGCGTTCAGAGCGCGCCGCCATGTGTGTTCCATCAACAACAATAGAACATTGGAGATTCACCCTTCACCCTCTCCCGTGGCCGATTACTATCGTATTTACATGGAAAATCTCCCGTTAAATTATCGTAAAAACCACTAATTCTTTGTCTAACTGGAATTTCTCCTGTCAATCTAACCCGTTACCCGTTATTTTCGCTTCAAATTCGGAATTAGATGGATATTTTCCAGTTAGATGGTTTTCTAATAGCATTTAGGTGATATTAACTGGAAAATTTCCTGTTATTCATCTTCAGCTCATCAGGAGCACCACATTTTAGCCTTTAATTCCTCACTCCAATCCTTCATTACCTTCAAACCTCATCCCTCACTCCAATCCTTCCTTCATTCAACCTCAATCCCCTGATCATTCATTCCTTCGTTCAACATCAATCCTTCATTTCCTTCATTTCCTTATTTCCTTCAAACCTCATTCCTTCACTCCAACCCTTCCTTCCATCGATCATCATCCTCATCTTCATCCTCACCCTCGTTCCCTCACTCCCTTCACTCCGTCATGGCCCTAGGACGTAACGCCAGCACACACAAAAAGCCTGCCATCTCTTATAAATAAGAGACGACAGGCTTTCACCCTCCGCGGTACCACTCTTGTTGGTGCCTTATCGACATGACTGTCTAAGCACCCCACTTTGTTCTTTATGACCGGCTGTATGACCGTGTGCATAAAGATCTCCCTTTAACGGTGGATCACCGAACTCATGTACACTTCCTAAGTGGTTATTCAAAAAAGTCACCTTATGATCACGAAGTATGCCAAGTGAGTAATTCGGCATCGAATATCGATCTTGCGATAAGATAAGGTTTAAGGTAAGGTTCAAGCTTAGATAATACATCATCTAAAGTTTGTTCTCACATCTGACTTTTTGAACTCGCACTTAGCAAAGTTCCATGAAAATTAACTCCCGGGCGAGATTCAAAGGGGATTGCCACTGTGTCACACCAATTCCACAGCTCTCTGAAAGACATTAGCCTTTTACTACTCCCGATCATGGTCTGTATTGATATCTATTTGTGTATACAAAAAAGCCCGTCATCTCTTAAATCAAGAGACGACAGGCTGTTCACCCATTCGCGGTACCACTCTTGTTGTCCTTCTTACCTATGTAAACATAGGATCATTAGAAGAACCCCTCAAACGCCATCAGCCATAACTCACAATACGCTGGACTGACAGGCTTACCCTCTCACGGAGGTCAACGTAACGGTATACTTCCCCGGTGTGCACTACCAGGACTGCGACGAATGATTACTCGCCGTGTTCCACCATTCCGCTCCCAAGCGAGTTCAGGTCCCCTCGACTGCGTTGCACCATCCCGCAGCTCTCTATAATTATAATATCCCGGGGTTTACCTTACTACTCTTGTTCATCACGTTTGCTTCTATCTGAAATTTAAAATGATTATATCTACCCTAGATAAAATTGTCAATATAGGAATAACGTAAATAATAGTTCATCCCAACACTCATTACCACACCATTTATTCTAAATTATTGTTGCCCCAATCTTCTAAGGAAAGTTGTGGATCTGCCTTCATATCAAGAGATGTGAAGTATTGTTCCTTCCATTTGAGATAGGCTGCAGCTCCAATCATGGCAGCATTATCTGTACAATATTCAAATGGAGGAATGGAGAGATCTATTCCTTCTTTGGCACATTGTTTACTGAGTTCAGCTCGAATCCCACGATTAGCCGCAACGCCTCCACACAGTAGAAGTTGCTTCACATCGTAAGCCTTCACTGCACGAATCGCCTTCGTAACAAGTACATCCACGACGGATTCTTGGAATCCACGAGCAATAGCGGCGGACATAGGCTCGTCTCCACGCATTTTTCGCTGATTAATAACATTTAATACGGCAGACTTCAACCCACTGAAGCTGAAATCATAGGATCCCGGTTCTAGCCATGCCCGTGGCAGATCGATCGTCTCTTCGGACTCCAACGCCATCTTATCTACATGAGGTCCACCAGGATAAGGGAATCCAATGGACCGTGCTACTTTGTCGTACGCTTCCCCTACAGCATCATCCCTTGTACGTCCGATCACTTCGAAATGACCCTCTTGCTTCATATAGACAAGCTCTGTATGACCCCCAGATACAACCAATACCATGCAAGGATATTGAATTTCACCAATTAATCGATTGGCATAAATATGTCCTGCGATATGATGTGTACCAATAAGTGGTTTAGATATAGCGACAGACAGGCTCTTTGCAGCTACTACACCTACCAATAATGCCCCTACAAGTCCTGGACCTTGCGTCACAGCAATGGCAGATAGGTCACTCATTTGGATTCCTGAGGCAGCTACCGCCTCATCTAACATTAAGGTGATACTTTCTACATGTTTACGTGAAGCCACTTCGGGTACAACTCCACCAAAAGCTTTATGCGTCTCAATCTGACTTGCGATCAAGTTGGACATCACTTCATGTCCATCCTTCACGACAGCCACAGCTGTTTCATCACAGCTTGTCTCTATGCTTAAGATATAACAAGATCTCTCTTCATTCTTGTGTTCATTCATCAATCTAACGCTTCCTTCCCTACGGCTGTACTCCTAGTATTGTGGTAAGTCTGCCCACATGATCATAGCATCCTCATTATTATCCGAATAATAGCCTTTACGGATGCCAGCTGATTCAAAACCCTTTTTCTCATACAGACTTCGAGCAACGATATTAGACACACGAACTTCCAATGTCATCCGAATCATTCCTTTAATAGAGGCAATCTTCATTAAATGATCTAAAAGACGGTCACCCAACTTCCGTCCACGAAATGCTTCCAATATCGCAATGTTCGTCACATGTGCTTCATCAACAATCGTCCACATTCCTGCATATCCAATAGGCTTACCTTCGTACTCCATAACCATATAATGTGCAAAAAGATTGTTCGTCAATTCATTTTGGAAGGCTGTCTCTGTCCATGGTAAAGTAAACGCCTCGTGTTCAATGACCATGACATTAGGGATATCTTCTATTTTCATTTTTCGAAACGAGAAATCCTCATGCTCTTCATTATCCATCTGTTCTATTAACATAACTTACTCCCTTCATGACTTGCGAAGGAGATTGGCTTCCGCCTCAGCAAGTTGGGTATAATTCGGAATCAACGAATGCATATCGTCTTGTTCTCCAGCAAGAAACCTCTCCGTTCCTAACACCCCAACGTATCGACCTTCCATATCGTAAGAAACAACATGAAGTGCATCCCCTAGATATATTCTAAGTCGTTCTGCTGTTTCCTTATGAAGATTAACGTCTCCCACGAACCAGACCGATTGAGGTTTCTCATGTTCTGGAGTCTCCTCTATACGAGTCATAATCTGCTCGATCCATTTCTCCATTAAGCGGATAGCATCCTGCTCGATCCGTTCAGGCGCACTTCCATCTGATGAACTAAATAACGCTGTATATACTTGACCACGGCGAGCATCGATCAGAGGAATAATCCATTGAATATGCCCTATCTTCTCCCGATCTTCTTGTGCATTCATAGCATGGCTGAAACCACCATAAGCCAATGAATGTAAGCTAGATATCCCCACCACAGGAACATTCCATGCCCAAGCCAACGTCTTCGCTGCTGTAACGGCAATGCGTGTACCCGTGTAAGAACCTGGACCAACACCAACCGCGATCCCTTGCACATCTGAGTTTAATGTTGATGATGCTCTCAATACTTCTTCCACAATTGAGAGAATACGAATGGAATGGTTTCGCTCACCGAATTCATTGATCTCGTGTAGTACTTTTCCATTGTCCATCATCGCTACGGATAACGAAGTTGTAGATGTATCCAAAGCTAGAACCCTTTGTATGGGTTCTGTCTCTTGAGGTTTGTTCATGATTTAAAGACTCCATTCTTTTTCAGGTTACAACACCATTCCTCATAAGGTTCTCCAGAACCACGGACTGTAATCTTACGTTGTTCAAGCCCGGTAGTCTCTAGATAGACATGCAAATGCGATTCAGGTAGTAGTTCACTTATGATCTGAGACCATTCTACCAGGCAGACTCCCTCGCCATAGAAATACTCATCCAGTCCAAGCTCATCCGCTTCCTCGATCGAAAGGCGATAAACATCCATATGATAAAAAGGTAATCTACCTTCATATTCTTTAATAATCGTAAAGGTTGGACTATTAACAATCCCCTTCACACCTAAATGTTTAGCGAATAGTTGTGAGAAGGCTGTTTTGCCCGCACCTAAATCACCATCCAATCCAATCACAGTACCAGGTACCGTAGCTTCAGCAAGCCAAGCTGCCAACGCCTCAGTATCTTGTAATCCATTGGAGGTAAACATGTATTGTTCTTCATTATGACTCATTTCCAATTCAATCCCACCTTTACGGCCATTTACACCATAACTTGACCTTAATTATATCGGTCAATGCGAACACCCGCAAGAAGCGACAACTTCTATTTCTTAATAAAGAGTTGAGGCTTAGATATGAATAGGAACCTTCTCAAGAAATCAAAGGATTAGAAATTCCATAATATGCACAAAAATGAGGCACACGGCTTTTTCCAAAGAAATACGAATGCACAAAAAATAGCAGTTCAAGGTGGTTATCCTTGAGCTGCTATGTGGCGATTGTTGGTCATCGTAGCTTGGTCTATTATTTCTCTTCTTCAAGAAGCCGATCCACGCTCACTGTATGCGTATTGGTTGGGCGTGAGCCGACCTGAACAGTAGCCATTCCATTTATTTCATCCACATGCTCAATCCAGACAGGCTCTCCTTCTAATTGAACAGCAACGGTATCCTTAGTCTGATAAATATCAATGGCTCTCTTAACATCCATTTATGATTGCTCCTTTTCACTTTCATAATCTAACCCATTACCTTCTAAATCCAGAAACTCTTCTTCTCGATCCATATACAGTTTCTCAGGTGCAATATCACCAATATACCCATTAGCAATCGTCACTTCTCCACCACCAAGACCCTCATTCACCATTCGATCCACGTCCAATAGATAGGCTTCTTCTTCAGCCATGTCCGGCTCAGAACTTGTAACGTTGTACCAATTAACCTCTTCTGCACCAACTTTATCTTGATCTTGATCGTCCATGATGATTCATCTCCCCCTATTTTCTTGTTATAGGTTTTTAACTCTTCTCAATATGCCCTGCGACGTACGTAATCATGCGCGAAATCCCCACTAAAATGAATGAAGATGGGGCATACTATATTTTAAAAAAAGAAGAAAATAGAGGTGACTATTCATGCATACAGTGTGGAAAGGTGCGATCAGTTTCGGATTGGTCCATGTTCCTGTCAAAATGTTCTCGGCAACAGAAGATAAAGATATCTCAATGAGGTATGTACACAAAGTCTGCGGTAGCCCACTTTCCTACGTAAGGAAATGCCCTGTCTGTGAGAAGGAAGTGGAATGGGAGGAAATATCCAAAGGATATGAATATGAGAAAGGGAAGTTCGTGCTGTTTGAAAAAGAAGAAATGGAACAATTAACGGAACAAAATAATAAGAACATTACCATTTTAGACTTTGTTGATTTGACGGAGATCGATCCCATCTATTTTCAAAAAACGTACTACCTCTCTCCAGATCAAGCAGGGTCAAATGCCTATATGCTTCTTATGGAAGCCATGCGTCAGTCAGGCAAGATCGGAATAGCCAAAATTTCTATTCGCTCTAAAAGTAGTCTAGCAGCTATTCGTGTACTTGATGAATGTCTTGCTATTGAGACGATCTTTTATCCCGATGAGATTCGACCCGTATCCCAAGTTCCTAATCTCCCAGAACATATGGAAGTGAACAATAAGGAACTGGATATGGCCAAAATGCTCATTGAACAGCTCTCAACTCCCTTTAGTCCTGATAAATACACAGACGATTATCGGGTATCATTACAACAACTGATTCAGAGCAAGATTGCTGGTGAAGAGTTCAAGATTGCTCCCGCTCGTCAAGAATCCAATGTCATTGATCTCATGGCAGCTCTTCAAGCTAGCATTGAAGCTGTACAACCCATTATTACAGATCCCGGTAAACCGAAGCGAAAAAGAAGTACAAGTACAAAAACGGAAACTAGTGGTATAGATGATGTAACAAAACCCAAGGCTCGTAGCACATCCAAAAAAACCAAAAAAACCATATCTTAAAGGGGTTACTGCAATGGCTACTCGTCTAAAAGGAAGTATTATTGTGGAAGGCAAACATATCCCTGTATCTAATCCGGACAAACTTCTGTGGCCAGAAATGGGGATCACGAAGGCAATCTATTTACAAAAGCTTGCTATCCTTGCTCCCTATTTACTTCCATACTGCAGAGACCGACTGCTGACGACGATCCGATATCCACATGGCGTGGATGGAGAATTCTTCTATCAAAAGAATGCACCAGAACCCCGTCCACCTTATGTATCTACGGTTTCAGTCGATGATATTTCATATATCGTTCTTCATAGTCTGCCTGAATTACTATGGTTAGGAAATCTAGCCGCATTGGAATTTCATCCATCTCTCCATTATGCACATAGTGAGTTACCCTGCGAATGGATGATTGACTTAGACCCTTCCCTAGAAGTTGAGCCTCGTATCATGGAAGCGACAGCGATTGTGGGTGATGTTCTAACCTCATTAGGAATTCAGTCCATTCCTAAGACGTCGGGTGCAACCGGTGTTCAGATTATCATCCCAATTGAAGAGGGAATTACTTTTGACGACTTACGAATGATTGGACATTTCGTAGGACGTTATGTTGAGGAGCGTCACCCCGAGTTATTCACCTTAGAAAGATTTAAGAAACATAGGGGAGATAAAATATACTTTGACTATTTACAACATTATTCAGGGAAAACGTTGGCCGCGCCCTACACTCCGCGTGCTAGAGCAAAAGCTACCGTATCTACACCTCTATCCTGGGAGGAAGTTCAACACAACGTCTCCCCTACAGATTTCCATCTATTAAATATTGAGGCGAGACTATTGGACAAAGGGGATCTACTCAGAACGGTCTCACCTCAACCTCTTCAGCATATACTGCATCATTTAAAGCACAGATAAACCCGGAGTCAGACACCCCGGGTTTATCATATATATACACGTCATATTGATTTTAGATTTAATGGATCGCTTTCTTCTTGAAGCGTCCGCCTTTGACATCATGAATATTACCTATAGCAATGAAAGCTTCTTTATCCCATTCAGCAACTATCGTCTTTAATTTTGCTTCTTCTAGACGAGTAATAACAACAAAGATAACCTTCTTATTCTCACCAGAATAAGATCCTTCACCATCTAGATAAGTTACACCTCGTCCAAGCCGTTGTGTAAGCGCGTCACCAATATCTCTGTATAGATCACTGATGATCCATACTGATTTCGATTGATCCAAACCTTCATTGGTTACATCAATTAATTTGAAAGCAATGTAATAAGCAATAAGAGAATACATAGCATGGTCCCATCCAAACACGAATCCGGCACCACTAAGTATAAAGACGTTAATAAACATAACAACTTCACCAACAGAGAATGGCGATTTCTTACTCAACAGAATAGCGACGATCTCGGTACCATCTGTTGATCCTCCACCACGAATAACAAGTCCTACACCAATCCCAAGAATAACACCACCGAATACCGCTGCAAGAAGGGCATTACTGGTAAGTGGGGCAACTGGATGTAAAAGATAAGTTCCTATAGACATCACAAGAATGGAGAACAATGTCGATAAGGCAAATGTTTTACCAATTTGCTTGTAACCTAGAAACAGAAATGGAAGGTTAAAGAGTGTAAGAAATATGCCCAGTGGTAAATGTGAAAAGTGAACTCCCATGATCGATATCCCTGTTATTCCTCCATCAATGATATCGTTGGGTACTAGGAAAATCTCGAGCGCTACGGAGACAAGACCTGCTCCAATAAGCATAATAACCGCTCGAAGTAACTGCGTTTTCTTCATAACTGGATTTTTGGGTGGGTAATTTGTTTCTTTCTGAATATTTCCTTCAATCGTTTCTATACTCGTACTCACACAACTCCCCCTATTCATAATATCAGCCTTTCGTCCATGGTATATATTATACCATAGACTTTTATCATGAATAAAATTAATGCATATTTTTTTTGTTATAGAGGTTGTTCATAATAATGGAGACAACATACGGCATAAAATCTCCCCCCCTTTTTGCAAACGAGACCTTGCCATAAATTCATTAGGCTGTATTTCTGTTGAATCTTGGAGATCTTTTATGAAATCGTCCTCTATCCGTTGGATGGCATTCTGTTCAAATAACACGGCAGTCAACTCGAAGTTACAAAAGAAGCTACGCATATCCATATTTGCAGTACCAACCGATGCCAGAAGATGATCCACAATCATGATTTTGGCGTGTATGAAACCTTTACGATATTGGTAGAATCGAACTCCAGCCTCTAGCAGTTCTTCTACATAAGACAAGGAAGCCAGATGGACCAACTTTGAATCGGAGTTCCAAGGAATAATGATTCGTACATCTACACCACTAACCGCCGCCGTTTTGAGCCCCTCATAAATGGCTGGATCAGGAATAAAGTAAGGAGAAGTAATCCATATTCTTTCATTAGCAACCGTTATTCCTCCAAAACACATCTCCTGCAACGCATCCCATACTTGATCCGGACCACTACTCAGAATTTGAACTTGCTCCTCTCCCTGACATTCATGTACTGGGAATAACTTAGGATCTGTAATTCGTTCATTAGAAGCTAATTTCCAATCGTTCAGAAATATATTTTGCAGAAAATAAACGGCATCCCCTTCGACTTCCAGATGAGTATCTCTCCAATATCCCATTTTGGGGTATAGACCCAAATAGTCATCTCCTACATTTAATCCCCCTACAAATCCCTTCTTCCCATCCACAATGACGATCTTACGGTGATTACGGTAATTAATGCGACGTTCAAAGGTAGCGATACGCGGAGGAAGAAAGAAAAGAAATTCTACACCCGTCTCTTTCAAGCGATTAATAAAGGGACGTTTCAAGTGATAACTCCCAATTCCATCAAGAACCATCCGAACTTTAACTCCCTCTTTCACCTTTCGAATCATCACCTCCTGAAATTCAGTACCAATCATATCTTCCCTGAAAATATAGAACTCAATATGGATATGATCCTTTGCCAACTCCATCGCATCAAGCATGGCTTGGTAAGCTTCTTTCCCATCGGTTAGAACTCTACTTGTATTACACCCTGTTATGGGACTCTCTGATATATTCGATAGAAGTTGAAACAATCTCTTTTGGTTACGAAATGTGTTATTATGCATCTCTTCTACGTTGTCTACAATGACTGACTCTTTCCATAATAGTCCATGTATTTCCTGAAACAACCGGGAACCTCTTGAACGAACTTGCTTACGCTTACTATATTCCTGGGCTACAAAGTAATACACTACAAATCCAACCAGTGGAAAACAAAATAATATAAACATCCACGCTATAGCTTTGGTTGGATTTCGAAATTCAAGAATTAGGATCGTCGCCATTTGAAAAATAAATACGAATAGTGCAATAAGGAGCCACAACATGCGACTGACCTCCTCTAGAAAAATCATAATCTCACAGATTCTATCTCTCCCAGTAACGTTCATCATTGACCAATGAGATAGGGATTTATTCATTACATACCCTGGCTAAGGACAAATTCAACCAATAATCTCCAAAGAAATTGACATGTTTATAGATTCTCACGAATAAATAGAATATAACCAAGCTATTCACAACTCATCTATAGAAAGGAGTCCCTATGAAAAGTACGAAACCGAAACAACCTTTAACTCTTCTTGTTTTACGTGATGCACAACATTCGGTTAAACAAGTCCATCTCTCCAAACCTTTACTTATTGCCGTACCAACTATTGCTATTCTGTCCCTTTCTGGCTTAATTATCTCCATGCAAGTTCACTCTTCCCAAATCATTTCTAATATGGAACAGGAAATGCACCTCAAAACGATGACAACCCATCAGATGGAAATCACAGTAAGTAACCGTGATGAGGCTATCTCCAGATTGCAGAATGAGATTATCAACCTTTCCTCTGAGGCACAGGACATGAAGGGTAAGATGCAACGTGTGAATGATCTGGAGAAAGAATTACAAAAGTTCATTAATATGAATAAAACCAGTATGATTCCGAAGACGTCAACGAGTGTTTCTTTATCTTCTACTAACAATAACGCCGATCATATAGGTGGTGAGTTTATTGCCATAGACTCGACAGATATTCTTGACCTTACACGTGAGACAAAGGATGACTTTGAGGAGATCCGAGCTTTACTTGATTCCATGGAGAACAATATCCCACAAATGCTTGAAAAAGCCCAAGAAACACAAGATATGTTGGCTGGCATTCCTAATATGTGGCCAACCCCCTCACACGTTGTTTCATCTAGCTTCGGTTATAGAACAGATCCTTTTACCGGAGTTGCGTCCTACCACGCCGGTCTTGATATTTCTGGAGACACAGGGGATCCTGTCTACGCTGCAGGAGCAGGCATCGTGCTAGAAGCTGAGCAACAGGGCGCACGTGGACTTTATATTAAGTTAGAACATCCTGATGGATTACAGACAGTATACATGCATTTAAGCAAGATCAAGGTCGATGTGGGAGACGCAATCTCAAAGGGTCAAACCATTGGGGAAATGGGAAGTACGGGGCGCAGTACGGGATCACATCTTCATTTTCAAGTTGAGAAAAAGAACACCGTCGTAAACCCTCTATCTTATATTAAATAGTTCGGGGAGTTCAGCTCTCCAAAAACTAGGTTTATGCTTTCGAAGTATTTTTGTTACGAAGATTATCTAAGGAGCGTTGCTCCACAAAAATTAAGATTATGCTTTCGACGCTATTTTTTGAAACGATGGTTATTCGGGGAGTTTCGCTCTCCAAAAAATTTTAGGAGGTTATCAAACATGGCAAGATCAAGAAACTCAAATAGAAAGGCAAACGCAGCAACAGATACATTAATTGGACAAGGTTCTGAGGTTACTGGAAAGTTAAACTGTGAAGCCAACTTACGAATTGAAGGTACCTTTAATGGTGAGATTGAGAGCCAAGGGGATGTAACGGTGGGGGAATATGCGGTAGCTCGCTCTACTATTCAAGCAAGAGAAGTAATCATCGCCGGTAAGGTATATGGAGACATCGCCGCAACGGGTAAACTTACAATTACAGCAACTGGACAAATGTATGGGGATGTAACCGCCTCTTCTCTTATCATTATGGAAGGTGGTGCCTTGAGTGGTACTAGTACGATGAACCTTGCTGATTCTGTGACTGAGAAGTCGAAGGAAATGAATCCACGTTTCTTACAAACTGAAGTAAGCTAGCATTTATCTGACCATTGCCATCTTCTCAATTATGCTACGTAACCCTGTCATGTTATGTATTCACCACACAATAAAGCCCTGTAGAATAGACTCAATCCTATTCCTCAGGGCTTTGTGAGTTAGCGATCGCTGACCTTATGTTGATACATCACGTTTCTTGAATACCACCCAAGAAATGAGTAAGAAACAAATATAGTAAATGGCCAGTACCATTACCGAGAAGAGTAACGTTGATCCTGCTGGCCCAACTGGATTATCAAGATATCCCTTTAAATCCATATGTGTGAATATAACATACTTCATCCACTCATATTTCTCTGGATTAAGAAGAGCTAAGAAGATATCCTTCGTGAACAAAATAAACAATGCTACCACCATAGCGAACGTACTCGAACGAAATAAGGTGGAAATCATAAATGCGATCGTAGTGATTAATAGTAGCTCAACATATCGTGATCCTAGCGTCATTAATGTATATGACATATCACTCCATGAACTACTGATCATTCCTGCATTACCCTCATAATTAAACCAAATGTTAGAGAAGATGTATGCGAAGATGAACAACACTAAGCTACTTATCATCCCAAATAGGATGACGGAGATGTACTTTGATAATAAAATTTTGGATCGACTCCACGGTCTGATCAGAAGCAGTTTAATGGTTCCCCATGAGAACTCACTAGCTACAGAATCACCTGCAATAACGACTGCGAATATAATGTTCAGAAAAAACGTAATCGTCATGGATAACATCGTAACTTCCCATACATTAGGGTTATCTTCTCCTCCAGCCATGTAGAATACAAACGGCAGAAGTATGCTAAATATAGCTAATAGACATAACATGATCCATGTACGCACGCGACGATATATTTTCATATTCTCATTTAATACTAATTTATAGAAGCTAGACAATTTGTTCACTTCCCGTCATTTCCAAGAATTGATCTTCGAGCGTTCGAGTTACTTCGCGAATGCCATATACTTTGAGTCCTGCCTGAACAAGGCGAGCGTTAATATCAGCTATTTCTTCACGTGAGACCTGCATAATAAGCATATTATTCTCCACTCTGTCGACTCCCAATATAGCTGCAGCTTGCTGTGGTTGATCCACATCAAATGCTATTTCCGCAGCGGATACAGCCACCCCATCATCATTCTTCAATTGACGGACATCAATTAGGCGACCATTCTGAATAATAGCCACTCGATCACACATCAGTTCCATCTCAGAAAGTAAATGGCTCGATACGAATACCGTTGTTCCCTCAACTCTGCACAGATGACGTAAATAGTCCCGTAATTCTCGGATACCTTGCGGGTCCAATCCGTTAGTAGGTTCATCCAAAATAAGTAATTTCGGATTATGTAGAATAGCTTGAGCTACACCTAACCTTTGTCTCATGCCAAGAGAATACGTTTTGACCTTATCATGAATTCGATTATCTAGTCCCACAAGAGCAATAACCTCTTGTATGCGTTGCTTCGTAATCATAGGCATCATCCGAGCAAAATGCCATAAATTCTGATACCCGCTCAGATATTTATACATCTCTGGGTTTTCCACAATAGCCCCTACGTTCGCTATCGCCTCTTCGAATTCATTCTTAATACTTTTCCCACATATACGAATATCACCCTGGCTAATAGATATTAAACCTACCATCATGCGAATGGTTGTGGTTTTCCCTGCCCCATTGGGACCGAGAAATCCAAACACTTGACCAGGTGTAATTTCTAAGCTGAGGTTATCAATAATTGCCTTGGATGAGATAATCTTAGAGACACCCTCCAATTGAACTACGGGTTCCTGCTGCATCTAAATTCACTCCTTAGGATAAACAAACACGAAACGACACCGATCGAATCTTCCTCTAGTCTAACAAATATTTAGAAATTTTTCTCAACATTATTATTATTTGTACATAACGTATATTGATTTACAGCGCATTCCTCACAACACCCCATCTTTATATCATACCGATAGAATCCCGTCTTAAAAATGGGACTCTTAATATTTCCTTCTACAATACGTTCACAATACACACAGTAAAACTGAAACTGTTTAACCATACTAACTACCTACCCCTCACAGATATCACTCTTATTCGACATATTGTGTCATTCAAAATACAAAAAGATACATTTTGTATCAATAACTGTAATGTACTCGACATTTATTGTATTGTCAAGTAATTCCTAATGAGTAATTTATTTGGAAATTTTTTTCCATTGTTTCAGACTACTCTCGTCTAGTTCTTGAAAATTTGAAATAATAAATCTACGTCCTTCAATATCACTTAGAAGCCAACTAACTTGACTCAAAGGATGTACACTTTCATGCATTTCATTCATTCGAAAGGTCATTCTACCATAGCTCGTATCCACGACCCATACCCATTCACTTTCTGGTCGTACTATAGATATAATTCTATGAATTGTTGGTACCATATAATACTGCTTGAGTTCCTTCTCTGCTTCTCTTCTACTATTATCTTCCAGCATTGAAAGATCCGTAATCATCGTAATTTCTTCATCCGTTTGTGATCGAACTGAAATGTACTGATCCGGCATTGTTAACGGGAATGTTCGAATTAATTTCACACCTGCATATTTACTACCAGACTCATCCATTTCAAGTACCCCATCAAAATTTCTTGATAGTTGTATCATATGTATTCCTCCACTTTCTGTACTCCTTCATTCATTTACTTTCTGATAATTACCCAATCCGAGACAGATTCAAAACTACTTATCAAAAAATGACCTCGCCGTCAGGAAATCATGAATTATGGGTACACTGTTTTTGTAATTTGGACAACGTTCGACGGAGTTCGGACCGATTATGATGAAGCGAGGGAAAATAGCTGGGATTGAGGGAACACAAAAATAGGCTAGTTCTCACTAGCCATTACACCATCACCTAAAGAAAAGAAATCATTATTCTTTCTCATTCATTGTCTGCCTTCTTCAGATGCTCTTCTATCTCATTGTGAACTCGATCTTTCTCGACACGATCTACTTGGTAATAATAAATCCCGTTTATCATCTTGCCTTGACCAACTAGCTCTAGTGTGTCAATTCTATTCAGATCTGAACGATAATCTGTTACAAATTTCTTCATTTCATCAAAACTAATATCTGTTTTCACATTATTTCCCACTTCATCAAGCATCGATTGAACACGTACAATATTACTAACCTGCAACATATTCTTTAACGTCTGCGTAAGCACCTCTCGTTGTCTAGCATTGCGTCCGAAGTCTCCTCGCGGATCATCATACCGCATACGTGAGTATGCAAGTGCTTCAGCTCCGTTTAATTTCAGAATACCTTCTTTGAAATCATGACTATCATATTGAAAGGAAAATTGATTATTAACCTCTACGCCACCCAGCAAATCGATAATTTGGCTGAAACCCTCCATATTTACTTTTATATAATAATTCATCGGAACTTGGAGGAAATTCTCAACCGTCTGTATTGCCATATTCACACCACCAAAAGCATAAGCATGATTGATCTTATCTGTTGTACCATGTCCTATAATTTCAGTTCGTGTATCTCTTGGAATATTGAACATTAGAATGGATTCCTTAGATGGGTTCACACTTAATACAATCATAGTATCCGATCGACCCACGTCATTCTCACGTTGATCGACCCCCATAACTAGTACAGTATAAGGCTCTCGTTCATTCATACTCACAGGCAAGCCACCTTGAGGGGACTTATCTGTCGTTACAGGTTTAACCGGTTCCCTAGGTTCATAGATGGCATTCGCTGTCGATTTCACAGATTGATACAAGTAGATTCCGTAACCAACGGCAATGAGGATAATCAAAGATAGAACTAGCAAAGTTATTTTAATCCAACGTTTCATAGGTGTTACCCCTTTTTGTACTTCTATTCAATTAACCTCAATACATCACTGAAGAACAGGTACCGCATATTTATCGTCATCAATTGTATTCAAGTTAGGTCTGCCTACCGAATAATAAACAAAGGGAGAGTTCTTAATTTCCTGTGATCCGTATACATTCCGTCCATCAATCATGACTGGCTGTTTCATGATTGATGCAAGGTTTACTAACTCGATTTCAGCAAATTCTGACCACTCTGTTAGAATACAAATCGCATCACAGTCCATTGCAGCCTCCATAGCACCTTTCGACCATTCGATCTCAGGAGCATCCATCACAAGTCTGAAATTGTCCATCGCAATTGGATCGTAAGCCTGCACAGTTGCTCCTTTCTTGACCAACGTATTGATGATATCTATCGCAGGTGCATCACGTACATCATCCGTATTTGGTTTAAAGGCTAGACCCCACACCCCGATTCTTCGACCCTTCAGACTCCCTAATGCATCTTCTAACTTATGGATGACATTGAAACGCTGATCCTTATTCACTTCGACTACCGACTTCAATAGTTTAAACTCGTAATCTACGTTGCCTGCAATTTGAATAAGTGCTTCGGTATCCTTAGGAAAACAAGAACCTCCATATCCAATTCCAGCTTGTAGAAAGGAATGTCCAATACGTTTGTCATATCCCATTCCTTCCGCTACCTTTGTTACATCCGCTCCAACCTTTTCACAAATATTTGCAATTTCATTAATAAAAGAAATCTTGGTAGCTAGAAAGGCATTTGACGCGTATTTTATCATCTCACTAGAGCGAATATCTGTAATAATGATATGATCTGTTAAGGGCTTATGTAGTGCTTGCAATGCTTCTATAACTCTTTCGTTATCAATTCCAATGACAACACGATCAGGGTATAACGTATCCTTAACTGCCGTTCCTTCCCGTAGGAATTCAGGTATAGATACGATATCAAACGGCTGATCCGTTAATTCCCCAATCCATTCCTTCACTTTATAGTTCGTTCCAACAGGAACTGTACTTTTTGTAACCACGATTTTATAGTCATTCATGACGCTACCTATTTCTTTAGCAACTTGCTCAATATAACTCAGATTCGCCTCACCATTTGGCATCGAGGGCGTACCCACAGCGATAATAATCATTTCAGAATCCCTTACCGCTTCTCCGATATCTGTTGTGAAAGATAAATTCCCACGTGCAGTATTGTTGATTACTAACTCCTGAAGTCCAGGTTCATATATTGGAATCTCTCCGTTTCGGAGCATATCTACTTTACTTGGATCATTATCAACACAGATCACTTGATTTCCTATTTCTGCGAAACAAACACCTGATACTAAACCTACATATCCAGTACCTATCACTGCTATTTTCAACGAAAACACTCCTCTTCTATATGCAATTCGCCATACCCTCAGACTCCTGCAATATGACTTATATCTAATTTCGTTCCTTAAAATGCATCTTTAGCTCCAAATAACATTTTTACGGTTTTGAAAATAATCTTAAGATCATACGATATGCTTCTACGATCGATATATCGAATATCCAATTCAACCATTTCCTTAAATCCAACACTATTTCTTCCACTTACCTGCCATAGACCAGTACAACCTGGTGTTACACGAAGCCTTTGTTTATCATATGAGGAATACTCTACGACCTCTCTCAACAGGGGCGGCCTTGGACCGACCATACTCATATCTCCACGAAGAACATTCCACAGTTGAGGTAATTCATCCACGCTTGTTTTTCGAATGAATTTGCCGATTCTTGTAATCCTAGGATCATTCTTCATCTTAAACATCGCACCACTTACTTCATTCTGATCGAGTAATTCATCTAATAAATCTTCAGCATTAGAGACCATCGATCTGAATTTAAACATTTTAAATCTCTTTTCATTTTTACCAACACGAATTTGATGAAAAAACACCGGACCTTTCGGGTCCTCTATTTTAATAATTAGGGCTAAAATTGCAAAAAAAGGAGACAAAAGGAGTAGACCCAATGAAGCTCCCAGGATATCCATCATTCTTTTCATGAATAGATACGGATTACCCGACCGTGCACGATTAGGTACTACATGAGGATATGGCAAGTGTTTCTCAAGAAACAGTTCACCTTCGTTCCTTTGAGACGTTGGTATCATTTATACTCCCCTCCACCGATTATTAATTGGTTGGCTTGTTTCTCCATTAACTCTTCAAGTGCAGCAAGCATAGGAAGTCTTAACTCGTTATTCTTTAGGGCGAAATCCAGAGTCGTTAAAATAAACCCCAATCTCTCTCCAACATCATATCGGAGACCCTCGAAGTCATAAGCATATACCCCTTGATATTCATTTAGCATTTGAATAGCATCGGTTAACTGAACTTCTCCCCCAGCACCAATTCGATGTTCCTCTAAATACTGAAATATATCTGGTGTCAAAATATATCTCCCCATAATTGCAAGATTAGAAGGAGCATGACCTTGCGCTGGTTTCTCAACGAATTGATGAACCGAGCTTAGTCTACCTTCCGCCTTCAATGGGTCTATAATTCCATACCGATCCGTCTGATGAGGCAAGACCGTTTGCACGCCAACGATGGATCTTCCCGTAATTTCATATTGCTCTATCAATTGCTTCGTACAAGGCACTTCCGACACAACAATATCATCACCTAATAATATAGCGAACGGTTCATTGCCTATGAAATTCCTGGCACACCATACGGCATGACCTAATCCCTTGGGTTCCTTCTGTCTTATATAATGAATATCAACATTAGAAGACTTTCTTACTTCTTCTAACAATTCCAACTTCCCTTGTTCAATAAGCGTTTGTTCAAGTTCAAAGGCATTGTCGAAATGATCTTCAATTGCTCTTTTCCCTTTGCCTGTTACTATAATGATGTCTTCAATCCCAGAAGCAATGGCCTCTTCTACAATGTACTGAATCGTTGGCTTGTCGACGATCGGTAACATTTCCTTCGGCATTGCCTTAGTAGCCGGTAAGAATCGGGTGCCTAGTCCTGCTGCAGGGATAATTGCCTTCCTTACTTTTTTCATCACTTACCACCCTATCCTTATCTCTATTTTATTGTGTAGCCAAACTTCCACGATTCGACTACCATCATTCGATAATCTAGTAGGTCTCCTATTACATGATCAAGATATGAATATCTAATGAAATGAAATGTAATTTATATTTCTTCCATAAATGACCTCACGATTTTTTTGACTTTTTCAATAAAAGTCACAGTAAGGCTTTTTTCTTTGAATTTAATATTTAAGATGCAATTACTCTTATTTATTTAGTCTTTTATGCACCTTTATGGGTTAATCGGCCTAATGCACTTCACAGTAATTTATAGTAGAATGAGAATAAGTGTATTCATGGGGTTTCTTTTCCGTTTTATATGGAGAGGTTGATCCTTCTATGTATTCCAAGTGTATGTTTAGAAATTAGAAAGTAATTTAAATTAATTAGCATTTTTTTCAGAAGCCTTGTATTATACAATTGATTTACTTGATTCACCTTTTCGTTATTTAGTTTGACACGATATTGGAATACTTCTTCGTACAAACCTTTAGATTCTATTTCTCCAAAAAGTGTAACGGTTGAGCTGGTGTCTTCAATATCAAAGCCAAACACTACATTCTGTATCGTTGGAATATCTAAGTCACTTAGGAAACATATTGCGTTATCCCCTAATTCCATTAAGAATATAGGACGTCGCTTACTGTTTACCATGTTGCCCCTTACTTCTCTAATATAGATATGTGCATTTAGAGAAAGGTTGGCCCAATCATCAATATTGGGATTCATAGCTTCATTCCTTTAGAATAGTATAGGATGTATAAATAAGAATAAGTTTGGTAAGAATCAATGATACGTGTTGTATCGTACAAATCCCACCTATTGATACTTTATGTATCTCATACTTCCAATTTACGATACATATTGTATCATGTCAAGCACAAAAATTGTGTTTTCTTGTTTTTCGCTTTACTTTTAATCATAGAAATGATAGACGTAGATAGCCACAGGGAGGATATTTCATGAATCACGGGAATCGTATAGCGGAATTACGCGAGGTTCGAGGATGGACACAAGAAGAGCTCTCCCACTCAATTGGTATTACGAGAGCATCCCTTTCCCATTATGAGAAGAATCGACGTAAGCCTGACTTCGAGATCTTAACCAAACTTGCTGATGTGTTCGGTGTATCTATTGATTACCTCATTGGTCGAACTTCTCAACCTGCCATCGTAATGGATGACGATGTAAGACTCTTTGTGGATGATTTAGAATTATCCGACGATAAGCTATTAGAAAAATTTAATCTCACCATTGATGGGCAAAGCCTATCAGAGGAAGAAGCAAGAAGATTTATTGCTTTTGTTCGTATGGAACGAACGATGAAATAGAAGATTGTCTCACAAGCATAAACGGCTTCGCCGTCCTTGAGCGGCGATGAAACGTTTAGCGTTGAAATATAAGTCTATGTATAAGCAGAAATACTTATAAATTCTTATATTTTCAAAAATACCTTAGTCCCCAAAGTAACTTCTTTGGACACTAAGGTATTTCTTTGTAAACCCCTTATTTCTGTAAATTTCTTATGTAATCCTTCCATACTTCGGGATGAATACCACATTGTTGCATAATCTTTAGTATATCCACACTTTCCTTATCCGGTATCTCACGATTGGACCGGGCTTCGGTACCTACTTCATTTCTTTCTTTCATCGAAGATAACCTCACTCTACTTTTCATTGTTACTTTCATTCCGAACATCTTTTCTATGCTTTCTATCATATTATATAATACCTATTTTTTTTATGTTGTCGTCTTTTGGCACTGTTTCTGAAAGAAATAGGTTCTTATTTTGTCGAAAAAAAAACTTACCTACACAGTTCGATAAATCGAGTCTGTAGTAGGTAAGTTTATCACGAAATCTGTTCATCATTTCGTGAAATCCCTTTAATCATTCATTTATTAATTGCCACCGGTACGGGCTAGTTCACGCATATTAGCTTCAAATGCGGCAAGAAGAGCAGCCTCACCCGTTAATCCACTTTCGTAAACCTTCTCAATCTGTCTTGTCATCTTTTTATAGTCCTTTGGAATAACTCGAACGAACTGACTCAAACTTTCTGTCCATTGATCAAGCACTCGTTGTCCAAGGGTACTCTCCGTGTACGCAACATGATTACGAATGAGACCCTGGAGTTCTGCAGCTTCTGCAGCCTCTTCTACACGCTCAAGTAATACCATTTCCAGATTACAGCGTTCAATAAAGGTCCCCTCTGGGTCGTATACATAAGCAATACCACCTGACATTCCCGCTGCAAAGTTACGTCCAGTCTCACCAAGTACGACGACACGTCCACCCGTCATATATTCACAACCATGATCGCCCACACCTTCTACGACGACCTTAACCCCAGAGTTACGTACCGCGAATCGTTCACCTGCTATTCCACAGATATAGGCTTCACCACTAGTTCCACCATAGAACGCTGTGTTACCAATAATTATATTCTCTTCCGCTTTAAAGGTAGACTTCTCAGAAGGTTTCACAACCAATTTACCACCTGAAAGACCTTTACCCACGTAATCATTCGAATCTCCCACAACAGTTAGGGTTACTCCCTTCGGTACGAAGGCACCGAAGCTCTGACCTGCTGTTCCTAAGAATGTGAATTGAATAGAATCGTCTGGTAGACCAACCGCTCCATATTTACGTGTGATTTCACTTCCTAATATCGTACCTACAGCACGGTTAACATTCGTAATCGGTAGAACAGCTTGCACCGGGGTACCATTCTCTAAGGCAGGCGAAGCAAGTTCTAGTAACTGTTGAATATCTAATGTCTCATCTAGACCATGGTTCTGACGTTTACTGTTAAATCGAGTACTATCTTCAGGTAGTTCAGGAGAATGAAGGAGAACGGACAAGTCTATTCCTTCCTTCTTCCAATGACCTGTTGCTGTGATCGCATCTAGACAATCTGTACGTCCTACCATTTCCTGAATGGTTCGGAAGCCAAGATCAGCCATAATCTCACGTAAATCTTGGGCTACAAATGTCATAAAGTTAACTACATGGGCTGGATCTCCCATGAAGTTCTTACGCAATTCTGGGTTCTGTGTAGCAACCCCAACTGGACAAGTATCCATTTGACATACGCGCATCATAATACAACCTAGAGCAACCAAAGGTGCTGTAGAGAATCCATATTCTTCTGCTCCCAGCAACGCAGCAACGGCCAAATCACGACCATTTAGCATTTTGCCGTCTGTTTCCAGTACAACCCGATCACGGAGATTATTCAGAATAAGGGTCTGATGTGTCTCAGCAAGCCCAAGCTCCCATGGAAGTCCTGCATGACGAATCGAACCTTGTGGTGATGCGCCTGTGCCTCCATCGTAACCACTTATGAGGATGATGTCTGCACGTCCTTTAGCAACACCAGCAGCAATCGTTCCTACACCAACTTCAGATACCAGCTTCACGTTAATATTCGCACGTGGGTTAGCATTCTTAAGATCATAGATCAATTCTGCTAAGTCCTCAATCGAATAAATATCATGGTGAGGAGGTGGAGAGATCAAGCCCACTCCTGGAGTAGATCCTCGAACTTCCGCAACCCAAGGATATACTTTACGACCTGGAAGCTGACCACCTTCTCCTGGCTTAGCTCCTTGAGCCATCTTAATCTGAATCTCATCTGCATTAACTAGATAATTGGATGTAACTCCGAATCGTCCTGAAGCGACCTGTTTGATTGCACTACGACGTGAATCCCCATTAGGATCTGGGATAAACCGAGCTGGATCTTCTCCACCTTCGCCCGTATTGCTCTTCCCACCAATACGATTCATCGCAATAGCCATGCTTTCATGGGCTTCTTTACTAATCGAACCGAATGACATAGCGCCTGTCTTGAAACGTCTCATGATAGACTCTACGGATTCAACCTCTTCAATAGGAATAGAAGCTCCTACGGGCTTCAATTGTAGAAGGGAACGAATCGTTTTACGCTGTTCATTCTCACCTTGAACTAAGCGAGCATATTTCTTATAAAGGGTATAATCATTCGTACGAACCGATTGTTGAAGTAAATGAATGGTTTGAGGGTTGAACAGATGCTCTTCCCCATCTTTGCGCCATTGATATTCACCACCAGAATCGAGTTCTTTGTCATTTCCATCTTTATCTGTAAATGCACGATTATGATGAGACAATGTCTCTATAGCCACTTCTTCTAGACCGATACCAGCGATCCGGGAAGGTGTACGTGTGAAGTACTGATCCACGAACTCTGAGTTCAATCCGACAGCTTCAAAAATCTGTGCACCTCGATAAGACTGGATCGTCGAGATACCCATCTTGGATAATACTTTGACCACACTCTTCGTCGCTGCTTTAATATAATTCTTTACAGCTTTCTCATGTGAAATCCCACGCAACATTCCCTGTTGAATCATATCGTCCAAGCTCTCGAATGCTAGATATGGATTAACTGCACTCACGCCATAGCCTAATAAAAGAGCATAATGATGTACTTCACGAGGTTCACCAGATTCCAATAGAATACTTACCATGGTTCGAGTACCCTGACGGATCAAATGATGATGCAGACAAGATACCGCTAATAGTGCTGGTATGGCTGCATTATCTTTATCAACACCTCGGTCAGAAAGAATAAGAATATTATGCCCTTTATCAATAACACGATCTGCCGCTTTACATAGGACATCTAATGCTTCCCGCATTCCTTTCGCACCATCGGCCGCAGGAAAGAGGATCGGAATGGTCATGGATTTAAATCCTGGGCGGTGCACATGACGGATTTTGCCGAAGTCTTCATTAGATAATACGGGCGTATCCAAGCGAATCTGACGACAGCTCTCAGGTTCTGGATGCAGCATGTTACGTTCAGGTCCGATCGTTGTTCCAGTTGCGGTAATGATCTCCTCACGAATCGCATCGATGGGAGGGTTCGTTACTTGCGCAAACATTTGTTTGAAATAATTATACAGACGCTGTGGGCGTTCTGAGAATACGGCTAGAGGGGCATCATAACCCATGGAGGCTATCGCCTCTGCTCCAGTAGAAGCCATAGGTTCTAAGACTTTACGTAGTTCCTCAAAGGTATATCCAAAAGACTGTTGCAATTGTTGAATGTTATCATGCTTCGGATCTGGTAGCTCGGGTGCATCTGGCAGTTCATCTAGGTTAATTAAATGTTCATCTAACCATGCACGATAAGGTTTCTCTGAGGCAATTTCAGCTTTCACTTCCTCATCGGAAATAATTCTACCTTCCTTCGTATCTACCAATAACATACGTCCTGGACGCAACCGATCTTTGTAGAGTATATCTTCAGCTGGAATATCTAATACACCTGCTTCGGAAGAAAGTACAATAAGATCATTCTTGGTTACATAATAACGAGCTGGACGTAATCCGTTACGGTCAAGAATAGCCCCAATCTGAACACCATCAGAAAAGGCCATCGCAGCTGGTCCATCCCAAGGCTCCATAAGTGTGCTGTGATATTCATAGAATGCCTTTCTAGTATCATCCATTGTCTCGTGGTTATTCCAAGGCTCCGGCACCATCATCATGGCAACATGAGGTAACGAGCGTCCACTTAAATATAAGAATTCAAAAGTGTTGTCAAACATCGCTGTATCTGAACCATCTGGATTGATGACAGGCTTCACTTTCTCCAGATCATCACCGAATACTTCGCTTGCAAACAGAGACTGACGTGCATGCATCCAGTTCACATTACCGCGGAGTGTATTAATCTCCCCGTTATGAATCATATAACGATAAGGATGGGCGCGTTCCCAGCTTGGAAATGTATTCGTGCTGAATCGAGAATGAATAAGTGCAATAGCGGACTCGAACGATTCATCCTGTAGATCCACATAGAATTGGCCTACTTGGATTGTCGTCAACATACCTTTATATACGATTTTGCGACATGAGATGCTGGTAAGATAGAAACTTTCTCCTTCTTCATCCCCACTATAACGAGTAGCAAGTTCGATACGTCTACCAATCACATACAATTTACGTTCAAAAGCCATTTCATCTTGTAACGTACTATTTCGACCAATGAATACTTGGCGTACATAGGGTTTAGCATCCTTGGCAGATTTACCAAGCATATCGTCTACTGTAGGTACGTCACGAAAGCCCAGACAAACCTGACCTTCCTCTTCAATAATAGACTGTAATTTCGTCTCATGAGCTTCACGAATCGTTGGATCTTGTGAAAGGAAGATCATCCCTACACCATAGTGTCCTGGCTGAGGAAGGTTAAATCCTAACTTCGTGGCTTCCTTCTTGAAAAAACGATGTGGAATTTGTAGCATAATACCGGCTCCGTCACCTGAATTCGGCTCACTTCCTTGACCGCCACGGTGTTCCATATTAACGAGCATCGTGAGTGCTTGACTGACAATCTCGTGAGAGGTCTTCCCCTTAATATTAGCTACAAATCCCATTCCGCATGCATCTTTCTCATGTTGTGGATCGTAGAGTCCCTGTTTCGGTGGGAGTGCTGTGTGTCTCATGGTTCGCAACCTTTCTATATATAGAATATGAATTCACAAGTAAACAAAACCGATTGCTATTAGAACGTTCTAATTTGGTTATATTATTTTATCATCAACCTAATATCTACACAATTTAATATTTTTTATTATGGCGATAATAATTGTTTTGCATGAAAGCTTTAATGCATAGAAGTGTATTTTTAATAATTATGCATAATTAAGGTTCACTATTCAATACAATATTTCAGGAGATGAATATAAATAGTAAAAAAAGAGCGAGCCATCAAGGTCATTATGATGACCTTGATGGCTCGCTCCCATGATTTTCTTTTAAATTATGCTCTCAAAGTATGTTCTTCGTTAAGACGTTTTGTCTTTGTTAAGAAGTACATGAGTGTAGCAATCAGGAAGATCCCTGCAAATATTGCTAGAACTCCTACATCAGACCACATGGAACCGAAATTACCCGTAGAAATAATAGCTTTGTATCCTTTCACGCTATAAGTCATTGGGAACCATGGGTTGATTGCGCTCAACCAACCTGGAATCAATTCTTTAGGGAATGTTCCTGCACTTGTTGTAAGTTGTAGAATAAGAACAACAATAACTGCGAAGCGCCCTGGTTGATCGAACCATGTTACAAACGCCTGTACTAAGAACATAAAGGTAAAGCTAGTGAGTACGGTGAATAAGTAGAACAAAGGTACACTTTGAACTTCGAGACCTAATCCATATAGCGTTACCACTGCTGCAAGAATCGATTGAATGATCCCTATGCTACAGAATGCTAGTGTACGACTTACAAATTTGTTCCAGCCTGAAGCATTTGGCACACTAGATTCACGACTTGGTAATACGATCGTTGAAATAAGTGCTCCTACAAATAGTCCTAAGGATAAGAAGTACGGAGCGAACCCTGTACCGTAGTTAGGAACCTTATTTACCTTTTCTTCTTTGACTATTACTGGCTCAGCAAACATACCATACGTTGCGTCTGTTCCTTTTACTGCTCCAGTTGTATCTGCTGCTTCATTTAATTTAGTAGCAAGTTCATCAGAACCGTCTTTCAACTTCACAAGACCATTTTCTAATTCCCCAGCACCATCACTTAACTTCTTAGATCCATCGGTAATCGTTCCAATACCGCCACCTAGTTGACTCATACCACCAGATAACTTCTCAGAACCTGCCGCTATTTTATCGGCACCACCGGCTAATTGTTGACTTCCTGTTACAGCATCTCCCATCTTAGTCCCGAACAATTGAAGACCATCAGCCAATTGTGATTGACCCGACTCTAATTGTGTGGCACCTTGGACAAGTTGCTGCTGCCCTTGATGTAATTCTGTACTTCCTTTCAACAATTGTTGTGCTCCTTGATTTAACGCACTCGCACCGACATGAAGTTTCTCTGCACCTTCATGAAGTTTCGTAGCCCCTTGTGCTAACTGTGTCTGTCCTTGATTCAATTGGGTAGCCCCTTGCACTAATTGTTGCTGCCCTTGATTTAACTTGTCACTACCTTGCGCTACGGCTTGACTCGCTGCTAGTAGTTTCTGGACATCTTCACTTGCAGCAAGTTCTGGGTTCGATGCCGCTAATTGTTTCAAACCCTGTGCTACACTAGCTGCACCGCTAGCTACTTGTTCACTACCTGTTGCAGAATCCTTTAATCCTTGTTCCAGTTTAGCACTTCCTTCTACGGAAGCATTAAGACCCGTTTCCAATTGCGATGCTCCATCTACCGTAGACTTAAGTCCAACTTCTAGTTGTGAACTTCCATCTACAGAAGATTGTAGACCCGCTACAATCTTAGCACTTCCCTGTTCAGAGGACTCTAGACCTGCTTGCAATTGCGTAGTACCTTCGTGGGCTTGAACCGCACCTGTCTCCAACTTTTTCTGAGCTGCTTGTAGTTGCGTTAGTCCACCTGCAAGTGTTGAAGAGCCATCCTTCAATTGTGTTGCACCTGCTCCAAGATCATTAACACCTTGAGTCAGAGGCTGAATGCCATCTTGTAATTTTATTGAGCCGTCAACCAACTTCCCTAGATTATCTTTCAGCAAAGTGGCTCCATCATCCAATTTGCTTGCACCTTCATTAATATCACCAGCTCCAGTACCTGCCTCCTTAAATCCAGTAGATACTGTTTTGATCTGATCAAATAACGTTTGCGTGTATACTTCAGTCACTTTGGCAGCGACTTGTGCTCTGATCCGTTCTACCGCAGTACCACCAATCTGTCCTGCCAAGAAGTTATTCCCTTCGTTTGGCTTGAACACAATCTGAGCAGGCTCAGGTTGTTCATCTAATAACGTCGTAGCTTTAGATGAGAAATCCTCTGGAATAAGAATGGTCATATAATATTTATTATCGTCCATTCCAGCTTCAGCTACTTGCTTCGTAACGAATTCCCATTTGAATCCGTCTGTCTTCTTCAATTCCGTCATCAAATCATTACCGACATGGAGCGACTTGCCTTCATAATTAGCCCCTTTGTCAGTATTGACTACGGCTACAGGAAGATCGTCCATTTTACCATAGGGATCCCAAAAGGCCCCTAAGAACATGCCACTATACATGACTGGGATAAAAAGAATAGCAATCATACTGATCAATAATTTACGATCTCTGACCGCTGACCCCATATCTTTCAAAAATACGGATATCGACTTCATTATTATTTTCTCTCCTTATAGTACAAATACTTAATGACTATATTCCTCATCCGGTCAGTTTTAGACCTAAGAAAACTCCTCTACGAAATCCGATGCCGTGCTACTTATGCACACCGCTTCCTTAGGAAATTTTTTTCTCTATGTTTACTATTTGGGGTTATGAATCATTCATAACCTATCTGTTGGGATCTCTTATTTCCGCCAACCCTTCAGAGAGAAACAAGCGAAAGTAACGCTTAATCTCTTTCTCACTTAGTGGCTCGTAAGATTTTCGAGTTTCTGTTGTTAATGTAATGTAGAGCCTCAATATCACATTAGCTACAATCTTAGGATCGCATGGCTTAATTTCCTTATTGTCCAAAGCGGCCTGCAACTCACGCTCCATATACCCCAAGATCACATTCTCCACTTTATCGAGCGCTTCAAGTGCTTGTGGGGTTCCAAAATCACGTACCTCATGCGAAAGCTTGATAAACAACTCATGCTCACTACGGAATTCCAGCAAACGATCCAGAACTCTGTATAGATTATCAAAAAATTCCTTATCCCGACTGATTTCACGATCAGCAATTTCTTTCATATCTATGATAACTCCATACAGAATTTCATCAAAGAGCTCTTCTTTATTCGCAAAAAACGTATAGATCGTTCCTTTGCCCACGTTAGCGATCTTAGCTACCTGATCCATGGTTGTTGCTTTGTATCCAAATGTTGCAAATGACTGACCCGCAGAAGCTAGAACTTGCTTACGACGATCCGTCACAGCCATTTTATCGCCTCCTCTCTCCTTTAATTATGGTTACTCTCTTTAATGACCAGTTTTCTCAATTGGTCATTTAGTCATTTGTTAGTTTAACATGCTCTATTTTAAATATCAACCTCATCCTAAAAGAATGAATTTAAAATAATTATCTGGGAACTTACTCGTATATTCTTCCCCCCGTCCTAGGTCTAGGAAAAACTACCGCCTCAAGTCTATTTAGAAAAGGTTGCATCTCCCTTATAATAAATACATAATTACATAATAATGCTCTAATTTCTGTAAGTGTAAATATAGAACGAATAAGAAATAGGTGAACTCATGAGAAAAAAAAGAGTACTCCTGTTATCGGAAGGTTTCGGAACAGGACATACGCAAGCCGCTCATGCCTTGGCCCACGGAATGAAGTTGCTTTATCCACATTTACAATGCAGAGTTATTGAACTAGGTAATTTTTTAAATCCAACCATTGGCCCTTGGATATTATCTGCTTATCGTAAAACTGTAAATACATCTCCGGCTATTGTAGGCATGTTCTACAGGAATAAATATGACAAGTCCTTAAATAAACTTACACAACTTGCTCTTCATCGCATTTTCTATGCTCATGCTGCTCAAGTCATTTCACAACTGAAACCTGACGTTATTATATGTACACATCCAATCCCTAACACGATCATTTCTAGATTAAAGAAACAAGGGATTGATGTACCACTGATTACACTGATCACCGACTATGATGTTCATGGTACATGGATTAGTTCTGAAGTCAGTCAATATTTAGCTTCATCACCGAAGGTTAAGAACCTTCTGATCCAACGTGGTGTAGAACCTGACAAGATTCAAATAACGGGGATACCTGTTCATCCCGATTTCTGGCAAGTCGGAGATAAAGACCAACTTCGTAAAGAATTAAAGTTAAAGGATATGCCCACCGTTTTAATTATGAGTGGAGGTTGGGGTCTAAACTTGAAGCCAGATTTACTTCAACAGTTAACGTCCTGGGCAGACCGAATCCAACTTATTTTTTGCTTGGGTAGTAATATGAAGCTTCTAGAGAAGATGGAGGACAATCCGATGTTTGATCATCCCAACATCAGAATTCTCGGATATACCCACCAGATTAACAAACTCATGGATGTATCCGACTTACTGATTACGAAGCCAGGTGGAATGACTTGTACTGAAGGACTCGCGAAAGGAATACAAATGTTATTCCTTCAAGCCATTCCAGGTCAGGAAGAGCAGAATAGTCGCTTTTTTGTAAACCAAGGTTTTGCTGAAACCATTCATTCTCCAGAAGTGATTGAACAATGGTTCAACCTAATCACACAACAATACAACCCTTTCGAGGCTGGTAGACAACAACCGAAACGAGACGAGACGTATCTACAACCCGATTATTGTGCACATACTGTCTTAAATATGGTGATTGAACAATCCCATGTCCCCACGGCTTGGGTAGCCGCCTCTAATCCATAAGATTCCCCAAACAGCTCCTTACTATCTCTTAGTAGGGAGCTGTCTTTGTGTTTGTTTGAGACTGGTTCCATGTGTATTCTGTGAATATAGATAACTCGAATATAAGAAGTTGACACGCGTAGCCCAACGTACCTCACTATTCACAGCCCTGTATAATTCCCTCTGCATATAAGGATCACGATTAGAGAGTAGTAATTCCGAATAATTCCTGGCAGACACTAGAGCATGATCTAAAGACTGTTCAAGCCCCAAGATATAATTCACTGGGAATTCAACCTTATCAAACAAAGGATAGCATCCAATATGAGCATAATAATGACGAGTTAAATCGGCAATTCTTCCATGACGTTCCTTCTTTTCAGAACTGTGAAAGTGATGCTTATGATTGGCTGGTGCTAGATCTTCTAACCTCTGAATATACAACAGGCCTCTATACTCACTTTGAATAATTCTATTCAGCTCAACATATACAGCTTCCCGTAATCCTGAACTATAACCAGATATGAAATTAGTCATAACTTTTCCTGCCTTCCTTTAGGCTACTCCACATAACATATGCCTACGGATTGCGAAAAGTTAATAAAGGCTACAATATCGTTCTATTTATAGAATGAATGATTGCCAATCGTCTTATAGAATGTACGTGTGTTATGAACAGTAAGATCATCAGCTAATTTTAGTGACAGGAAATAATACGTATCGTCACTAACTTCTTTACGTCCATTTAAGGCCTCATTAACCGCATGAATGGTATCCCCATTAGGTTTAACACGATCAAATCGTCCATTAGCTACAGGACTAAATTGATATTTCTGATATATAACTTTATATATAGTATCGGGGAAATTAGCTGACCGTAGCCGGTTTAAGACAACATTGGCAACTGCCACTTTGCCTTGGTACGGTTCACCTTCCGCTTCTGCCATCACGATTTTACGGAGCATTAGCAGTTCTTTATCAGAGACAGTGTATTGCCAAGTCGAATGTTCCTTCTCATTCTGACTTAACAGCTGGGTCCGAGTAAAGAATAGTTCTTTGGGGGGATTGAGCTTAGCGTTAACCTCGGTCGTTATGTTCTTTTCCACAACTGTTTCCGTTACTTGTTTCTTATTCAAGGTTGCATGGTCTGAAGCAGTCTTTACTCCCTTAGGTGTTACAACCGATTGTGGTTCTGGTGTATTAACTAACGTATAGAATGGCTTACTATGTTCTATCGTATATGTTAACAATGGTTGAAAACCATGAATCTGTGTTGCATTCATAGATACCTGCTTGTACAATTCGCCTCTATCTTGTTTACCTTCTGTCTGCAACAGCAGATATATCGCAGAGAAACACACTAAAATAACACCGATTAAGAGTGTAAACCAGCGGTTTTGTCTAATGATATTCATATATACCTCCTAAAATTCCGGCGTTCCCCTAAACATGTAATCGAAAATATAGATTTTAAATAACCCTTTTGATCATTTTCGAAACATTATTGTTGTAGGGTGAACCTTTCCACCACTTCATACATCGGTTGAGAACCCATTCTAGTAGAGAATAGAACAAATTCATTGATGTGCCAAGGTGAAGACTCCAAGGAAGGGATTGCGGCTTGCAATAACTGTCCTTGAAATGCTGTTTCCCCATCGTATTTACGTGCTAAAGTGATGTGGGGCCGGTACTCACGTGCCTCTTTATGAAATCCATGTACTGATGTAGCTTCAGTTACTACTTGTTGAAGTCGTAGAAGTGGGTCTAGATTACCTGTGACACTTGCCCACAACACTCTTGGTGATTCAGTCAATCCAAACGTGGACCAAGGTCCAATTCCAAGTATAAAGGGAGCAACTTGAGTTGCACTTTGTCGCAAAGAATCACATAGAGCTGGAATTTTCTCTACCTCCACATCCCCTAGAAATTGCAAGGTGATATGATAGTCTTCCGAATAGGTCCATTTGCGAAAAGAAGTAGTTTCTTTCCAATCACTACACTCAGCCTCTAACATTCGTCGTAGTGATTCCGATACCCTTACAGCTACAAATAACCTTTGTGCGTTATTATTCGTTAAATTTGTTCTCATTTTATCAGACCCCTATACCATGTCAATCACCCATTTAATCATCGGGAAATGACTAACATTTGTAATTATAGCTGTTTCAGTTCTAATGCTCAAGCCGTCAAATTCATGGGTGTCGGTAAAAAACCCTAGCAACTTCGGCAAAAATATGTGACCTAAATAATTACATTTTTTAACGAAGTCCAATAAACTCAAGGCTTCGGAGTGTTCGTATTTTTTGATAATTTACCATTTAAATGTAACCTTTTAGAATAAATTGGACTAAGATAATATTTTTTATTACTCCTATTATGACCCTTTACGAGGAGTTAATTCTGAATATATCCCAGATAATATGCGATTTACGATGTAATCTGTTATTCTTTTTATGTGATATGTTCATGATCTATTCTTAGGAGGTTGAAACCATGCATCAAATAGTCAGTCTGCATAACTTATCAACCGAGCAACTTGAGCGAATTCAGCGTATTGCTCCGGGTTATACCGTCACCGTAGGAAAGAGTAAGGACCTGGATCCAGAACTTCTGAGGAATGCTGAAGTATTACTAGGTTGGTCTAAAGCCATTGAAGAAGACGTTCTCCATGAGGACAGTCCATTAAAGTGGATTCAAGCTTGGTCTGCAGGAGTAGATAAAATGCCTCAGGAACAATTTTCAAACAAAGGTATCTTATTGACAAATTCGAGTGGTGTACATGCGGTACCCATTTCAGAATCTATCTTTGCCATGCTTCTCACCTTCACTCGAGGTATACAACAATCCATCCATAATCAACAAACAAACCTATGGAATTCAAAGGTTGGTCCCGACGGATCAGCGACATTGCCAGAATTACGCGGTAAGACAATCGCCATAGTTGGTGTAGGTGAAATCGGGAGTGAAACGGCGAGAATTGCAAAAGCTTTTGGAATGAATGTACTCGGGGTACGCCGTTCTGGTAAATCCGATCCACATGTAGATACGATGTATACGATAGATAACTTACATGAGGTACTGCAACAAAGCGATTATATTGTTAATATTCTACCCCTGACCGAAGAAACTCATCACATATTTGATATAGCAGCATTTAACAGTGTTAAACCAGGTGCTTGTTTCATTAATGTGGGACGTGGCCCTACGGTAAGAACCGATGCTCTATTAAACGCATTGGAACAAGGAATTCTTCGGTATGCTGGACTCGATGTTTTTGAAGAAGAACCTTTACCCGCAGATCATCCTCTGTGGACTATGAACCAAGTCATTGTAACTTCTCATATTGCGGGCAATACAGAGCATTACGATGAACGGGTCATTGATATTTTTACAGAAAACTTAAAAGCTTATATAGAAGGAAAAGACCTCCCAAGAAATCTAGTGAATTACAAATTAAAATACTAGAAGATGTAAACATACGAATAGCCGATGGGAACCGCCTCCCTTCGGCTATTTATATAGTGATTTCATCTAAATTGAAATTACTTCATCCACCTTTAAGTCCTCTTGCTCTGCCTTTGTGTTCAATTGTGTGGTATAGAGTTGATAGTATCGGTCTCCCTGTCGCATAAGATCTGCATGGTTGCCACTCTCAACAATCTTACCTTTCTCCATGACAAGAATTCGATCTGCATGTGTGATGGTAGACAACCTATGTGCGATGACCAGCGTCGTTCGACCTTTCATTAATGTGAGCAGAGCATCTTGTACAAGACGTTCACTTTCATTATCCAAGGCTGCCGTTGCTTCATCAAGCAATAACACGGGTGCATCGCGTAATATGGCCCGCGCAATTGAGATTCTCTGCTTCTGTCCACCTGACAGACGAGTTCCCCGCTCACCGATTTCTGTATCCAGTCCTTCCTCCATCTCCATAATGAAATCATACGCATTGGCACTTTGAGCTGCAGCTATAATCTCATCTTCCGACGCATCTGCTTTACCATCGGCAATATTGTCCCGAATTGTACCCGTAAATAGATGGTTTTCTTGAGGAACGTACGCGAAGTAACTTCTTAATTCATGTAGCGGCATATTGCTAATAAGATTACCATCTATTGAAATCTCACCATCTGGAATAGGGTAGAACCCAAGTAATAATCTGAATAACGTGGATTTACCTCCACCACTTGGCCCAACAATTGCAATAACTTCGCCCCCACTGGCATCAAAACTAACAGCGTCAAGAATAGGATGACCTGAACTTGAATACTGAAAGGAAACCTCATTTATAGTTAAGTTACGAAATTCTTTATTCACCTTTTTATCCTCGGGTAGATTCTCAACCTCAGTTGGTGCATCCATTAAAGAAAATATGCGATCCGCACTTCCCAAGGAACCTTGAAAAGAAGCCCATTGCCCAGGCAACTGCATAAACGGTCCCACTAAATAATTCATCAATTGTATAAAAGCTAACATGGCTCCTACCTCTAAAGAACCTTTAGCCACCCAAAAAGCTGCAACTAATATAGCAATTAGAAAGGTAAGATTACCAAAAACGCTCGACACGGAAGTCGCTGCACCCTCAATCTTCCCGCCACGAGTTTCCAAATCAACTAGGTTACCATTTTGACGAGTAAATTTACGTAAAAGTTTGCGTTCCAAACCAAATGTTTTGACGACAGATGTTCCCACAAGAACATCTTGTAGAAAAGCTGACATGCGACCTAGTACTTCCTGGAGTTTCCCTGTGTTCGTTCTCATTAATTTACCAAATATGCCACCGATCAATACTGTAAGTGGACCAATAGACAGACAGATTAAGGCTAATTGCCAATGAATTAGTAGTAGATATACAAACGAAGCAACAATCAAAATAGGATTCTTAATTACCGACATCAGTGTATGCCCACATCCGTCTCCAACAGCCTGATTGTCCGTTGTTAGACGAGATAGTAACTCCCCTGAATGATGATCATCTCGATATGGAACATTCACTTTAAGTAAGTGCTCCATGGTATCGTTCCGCATATCTTGACGGATATTCACAGAAACCTTTGTCTTCCAGTAGTGATCCAAATAAGAATTCAATCCTAACAGGAATAGTGCGACAGCCCCTATAACGATAAAGAATGGCCATCGCTCTATGTCTCCCTTCGCGGCAGCATTCGTCACATTCGACAGAAACCAAGCCATCCATAAATCTAGCGCAACACCTAGCAACATCGTGAATGTCAGACCTGCATACAATAGCCGTTGCCTTTTCATATACAAGAATAGCCTATGCATCGTCGAACCTTGATTCATTTCTCGATTCCCCCTTTTCTAGGAAAGATCGCGCAAAGTCTGTAAAAAACTCTTGATGTCTGGTCGCGCTTTAATAATTCCGAATATCTTAACACTCTTGAAAGTTTCCTTTACTAACTCAAGTGGTACGTTCTCATCAATGATTAGCGTACCGATCACCTTCAGTTCCAGTTTCTTATTTCCCTTTTGCAACACTTCTAGTTCATCCAAGGAATATTTGAACACCCCTAGCGCACTATATTTGTACGTTGATGTTTGCTTGATTTCTCCAGAATGAACGATAAGCTGTTGCCGAATAGCCTGGCGGATAAAGTCAGTACGGTTAGAATAAAACCCCTCGTCTACTAATAGATCGATCTGTCCTAGATCCACTGCTCCTAAGTTAATTGTTACTTTCTCAGATTCTGAAATAACACTCGCCTCCATGGGTTAATATCAAATTTCCATCTCTCAAACATCTGTATACCATCCATATAGATGGTATTGTAATATACATTTCATAATATTACCAGTTATTTTTAATCGAAAATAAAATAAGGATACTGCCCTCTTTTAAAAAGGACACTATCCTTACCACTGTTACGTTATAACCACTCACTGTAATTCATTACTCGCCTAACCACACATTTCGCACAAATGTACCTTTTGAGACTGTGCATTGATCTATCACACGGAATCCAGCTTGTTCAACGAGATGTTGCACAGGAAGTGTAGATACGATGATAGCCCGTTTACTGAGTCTACGCAGACTCCTCAGCATACGAAGTTGATCTTCTTCCGATATCACTGAACATAGATTATAGGGCATATCTAATATGGCTGCGTCATATTCTTCCACTAGATTATTCATATCTCCCAATTTAACAACGTCTGGATATCCGAAGTGAGCAAGATTAACTCTCGCTCCTTTTACAGCTAGCGGATTAATATCACAACCCACCATATCGATCCCCATAGATAAAGCTTCAATCAACACATTTCCCATACCACAACAAGGATCAATGGCTCTCACCTCTGTCGGATTCGGAATAACGATGTTCACTAATGCTCTCGCCACATGTACAGGAAGACCCGTAGAATAATTCTGAGGTTTGTCCTTATGCTTAAGACGAATAGACTCCGAAGGGGACTGACACTCCCCCCATACCCATATACCCTGGATCGCCATCAGTCCAAATAGTACATCTGGTGATCGCATATTAGCTGTACCTTTAATACGAGCACCCGTCTTTCTCTCTAAAGAACGCTGTTCATCATAAGTAAAGGGATCCCCAGCCTTCATATACACCACTTTAAAAGAAGCATCGCCGATCTCAACTTTCCCTAACTTATCGCATAACTGATCCAATGAACTTAGTGCATGCGACACATTTAACCGCATCGATATAAATGCGCTTCTGCTAGGATTAATCTCCTTAGAACTCAAGATATACGTAGAAGTGTCCGCATCCTTGCCAAACAGAGAGCGGATCTCCATCTGACATAAATCAAGCTCTGTTTCGTGACAAGCGTAAGTATAAATATATTTATTTGTAAAATCGGTTATGCCATTCATACTATCCAATTCCAACTAGCCTCTCTTCTCCTACTACGTATGCGATGGCCTATTTTGCTGTATTAATCTAAGTCGTAGATTGATCCAACTTTTAGCCCATACAGTTCATTATATATTTTCTCAGCAAAGGCATCCGTCATCCCTGCAATGTAATCAATGACCATGTGCTCCCATGTCCATATCGGTTTATCCTTCAATTGATCTTTCTCATAACGTTGCAACCAGTCCGACGGTATGATCGATTTCGACACTTCTGGATCTAAGAATGCGTCCCATAGACGCTTGATAATCCATTCGCTTCTTTTTTGCAGACGTTGTACACGTAGATCTTTAATCATCGTGACCCATGCAAAACTCTTCAATACACATACGGTTCGTAACATATCCTCATTCTCGGCGTCGTCTTTCACAAACGTGACTTTCTTCCAATTCCCATCCGCTATAACGCCCAGATTACTCACGAAAAGGCTCACCCAATAGGCTTTCACTTCACGTCTTGTTCGTGAATAGTCATTCTCACACAACGGCATCTTCTCTTTCCATACTTGCAAAAAGGAGGTCAACACTTCTTCCACCTTAGGCTGTATTTGTTCTTTCGTCCATCCGTCCCAGAAGAAATCTTCAAGCGTCGTTATCTTCTCAACGATTAGTCGAATAATAGAGGGGTCAAATAAGAAATGCTCGTGTACCTCGATTTTTCCAGCTTTAATCCCATCCTCCAGGTCATGCGCTGAATAAGCAATATCATCACATAAATCCATCAGTTGAGCTTCCAACGTCTTCTTCCCGTCAGGAATGTCCCAACTTTTCCGAATCTGTGAGATATACTCCCACTCATGTTGATACATCCCCTTTTTAAGGACAGTACCTGGATATGGGTATTTGTTAATGCCTAGTAATACAGCATCCGATAAATTCAAGCCATCAACATTCTCTCTTTTCTCCAAGAACATAATCAGACGGAAGTTGTGTGCATTCCCTTCGAAATGTTCATATTGTTTCCTTAACCCGCTACGTACTTTCATGAGATGTTCTGGCGAGGAATGTTTCCCTTTCGTTGCTGCCTTTACTTTCTCATCGATAAATCTCTCGAGGATCCCATCCAGTACCTCTTCGCCCTTATGTCCAAATGGAGGGTGTCCAAAGTCATGGGCAATAGATGCGCATTCAACGACTTCTGGGTCGATCACCAGTCCAGGGTTATCTGCCATTTCAAGAGTGACTTCTGGATAGGAACGTAACAGACTCCTGGAGGCTTCACGGGCAATTTGAGCTACTTCAAGTGAATGAGTCAATCTCGTCCGATAATAATCACCTGTTCCCGCACCAAATACTTGTGATTTCCCTTGAAGTCTCCGAAATGTCGGAGAGTGTATGAGTCTTGAATAATCTCGTTCATAGGTGGCACGTGAAGCATCTAGCTTCGTCTGTTCGGGATATTGCCGATGTTCTCTTTTCTCTTTCAGTGTCATAGGTAGTCTCTCCTTACTCCATCATCCATGTAAGTATATATCTCATTATTATGCTCCATTATAAGCTATTTCTTGCATCGTGTATAAGAATATACCCATATTTGGGCTAAAAAAATCTTTTTTCCTTATAAAAAAAGACGCCTAATCGCGCCTCCATTGAAAAACACTATTATAATGTCAGATTGACTGCCATTCTTCTCGCAATAGACCCATTCTTATAGAATCATAATATTCTCCATTATAATACCGACACTTTCTAAGCCTTGCTTCCATCGTCATACCTAGTTTTTCACCGACCTTGATCATCCTATGATTACCTGACCAAGTCGTATAACCTACTCGTACCAAGGGTAATGTATTAAACAAATGATTAATCCACATTTTAAGTGCTCTTGTCCCATAACCTCCACTCCAATACTGAGGACGGTATATTCCAATCCCCATTTCAAGCCAATGAGAAGGTTCATGTTCCCAATAGTAACTAACTATGCCTATAACTTGACCTTCCATTTCTATGACCCAATAATCATCTTGATCTATTACTTTCGGTTTCTTCTTTAGATATTCTTCATATGAGATGGCTTTGTGTTCATAATAGGGCGCATCCCACTTCTTCCATTCGGGTGCTTTCTCTTTGTATATTAACTCCCAAAGCGTATGTAAGTCTTCCTCCTTAACGGGTCTTATACATAATTCATTATCTTTAAGCATCTTTAAAGTCCCTCTTTCCCTTATTCTTTGTTCCAATCCCAAAGTGTAACTTTACCTATACGGATATTGGATACATGTGGATCATCTTTCAATTTCAATAATTCCTTTGTAGGACCAGTCACTACAGCACCGTATAATCTCACGCCATGCTCCTCAATATATGATATACCAACATCGATATCATAAAAAGGTGCCAACTGCCTCGTAATGGATGGATATTGTTGAATTAACTTCAATGTTTTCATAAAATTAGCGTTACGAAGGTCACCGTTCCCGTAAACGTCGACAGATGGGAAGGTCGATGACTGCATCGTTACCTTCATTCCCCATTGTTTCTTGCTTTCCGTACTGCTCGTAACCATCATATCATCCGAATGCCACATAGGACTGCTAGGAAACCCAATCGGCTCAGTAATGATTCCGTTGTTATTTCCTGATTTATTATTTGGTCCAGTATCTACAGCGAACCATACAACTTCTAAATTCTTGTCCTTGAACTGTGACAATAACTCATCTGTGGTGAAGTATTTACGATAGGACACATAGGCTTCAGCTACTGTTCCCTCAGGTAACATGTTCAGACGCTTCCAGTCAGCATCACTATTGAATCCTTCAGATTCAGGTAACTGAAATATCGCGTTACTATATTGTCCCTGCTCATTCCATGCAAAATCATATGTGCGTAAAGAATTGAAAAAGAATGAACCTGAGAACTCCCCCACACTAAGTCGAGCAGCGCCCACCCGCTTCCGAATCTCTCCCGTAAGTTTCATCCCCTCATAAGGTCCAACACTACTGCTTAAATTCACTTCAATATTAGGTTGGGTAATCTTAATTACAGAGCTAACGATATCTCTATATTGTTCCCCACGATCAGGCTCACCCCATTGATAAAACACCATTGTAATGATCGATGTAATCACCGTAAAGATCAAGAACATACTGATCACAGTGAAAGCAGTGCTCCATCTTGCTTTCCATTTGCCTTTTCGTAGAATCCTCGCTTCATTCAAACGAGGTGAATCTGAATTCCATGATGGATGTTTAATTTCAGTCTTTTCCCCGTCACTCATCATTTCTTCCATATAAGAATGATAAAGCTCCATCTTTTCTAATTCCTGCTCCACAGTGCTGCGTTCCTCTTCTGACAGAGTACCCTCCATATAACTTTTCATCTTTCTCTTGAATTCCTCACTCATGTTGGTCGCCCCTTTCACGGTTTCGCCTCAATTTTTCTCTAGCCCGAAACAGCAATATTTTAAAGTGCGATAAAAGGTTTCTTGCACCAAGTCCTCTGTAGTAGCCTCATCCCGGCATAGTAATCGCAAATAACGATAAACATCCATCATATATTTTCTATATACTTCATCTAATGTGTTGGGCTTCATATTCACTCCTCTCACCCTATGAACGTATGACATTCAAAAAAGTTACAACTTCAATAATGCTTACACCCTAAAGATTTCTCAATAAAAAAAGGAACCTCTCCATTTATAGATGGAAAGATTCCCCTTTAACTATCCCTTATTAATTCTTCATCTTCGGATCCATCGCATCTCTTAACCCGTCACCCATCAGATTAAAGCCAAGTACTGTCAACATAATAGAGATCCCAGGAAAAATAACGGTCCACGGTGCTTTTTGAATAAATTGGCGTGAATCTGATAATATCTTGCCCCATTCCGGATCAGGGGGTTGTGCTCCTAAGCCTAAGAACCCCAATGCTGCCGCTTCTATAATCGCCATACCAATTCCTAATGTTCCTTGTACGATGATTGGCGTCATACTGTTCGGAAGAATATGACTAATTAGAATACGTCCATTCTTCATCCCGATAGCCTTCGCTGCTGTAATATATTCTTCCGATTTCAGACTAAGCACTTTGGAGCGAACCAGTCGTCCATACGTAGGAATATTAACAATAGCAATCGCGAGCAATGCATTCTGCAAGGATGGTCCTAAGATCGCAACGATGGCTATGGCTAGCAAGATACTTGGAAAGGCAAGCATAATATCAAACATCCGGGAGATGATCATATCCATCCATTTCCCATAGTAACCTGCCAATATCCCAAGCGCTGTTCCTACAATAACTGAACCAATGACCGAGAAGAAGCCAACCCATAGTGAAATACGAGCTCCATACAATACACGTGTAAATAAGTCGCGTCCCAAATCATCGGTTCCGAACCAATGAGTTAACGATGGAGATTGCAGTCGTTCCATCAATTGTTGCTCTTTATAGTCATAGGGTGCAATCCATGGTGCTAGCAATGCTATTAGAATGAAGAACACGATTAGGCCTAACCCTATCATTGCTGTTTTATTCTTTCGAAAAGTCTTCCACGCATCTCTCCAGGGTCCTGATACCTCTTCTTGTGTCGGAATGTTACTACTGGTTTGGGTGCTAACCGTTGCCTGTGTCATGGTACCCCCTTATTTATACTGGATGCGTGGATCAATGACAGAATAAAGAAGATCCACAATCAAGTTAATGATAACAAAGATAAAAGCGATGATCAGAATACCCGATTGAATGACCGGATAATCACGCGAGCTGATAGCCTCAAATACATATCGTCCCACTCCTGGCCATGCAAAGATGGTCTCTGTTAGTACAGCTCCACCTAGCAATGCCCCAGTCTGTAGACCAATCACTGTCAATAAGGGGATTGCTGCATTCTTCAGCGCATGCTTATACACGACAAGGAATTGAGATAACCCTTTGGATCTAGCTGTACGTATGAAGTCTGAACTCATCACTTCTAACATACTAGAACGCGTCATACGTGCAATAACCGCCATTGGAATGGTACCCAACGCAATACTTGGAAGAATTAAATGTTTCATAACGGTCCACACTTGATTCCAATGCCCAGACAATATGGCATCAATCATGTAAAGATTACTCACCGATTCTATGGGGTTACGTTGATCCATCCGCCCGCCTGTAGGGAGCCAATGCAACTTAATTGAGAACACCCATTGTTCCATGAGTCCTAACCAGAAGATCGGCATAGATACACCTACTAAGGCTATGACCATGCTCATGTAATCGAACCAGGAATTTTGTCGCCACGCACTAAGAATGCCAGCATTCACACCTATGATAATAGCAAACAACATACTAGCAAATGTTAACTCGAGCGTTGCCGCCAGATAAGGCAGGATTTCTTTGACAATCGGCTGTTTGGTACGGATAGAACTTCCCAAGTCACCCTTAACTAGATCCCCAAGATAGTTAAAATACTGCTGGAACCAAGGTTTGTTTAGTCCTAGTTGCTCTCTCAATACTTCTTTAGATTGTTCCGTTGCCTTATCCCCTAATATGGTATCCGCGGGGTCACCAGGTATAGCATGAATAATGGAGAATACGATGATGGTCATCCCCAGCAGTACAGGAATAAGGACCATCAATCGCTTTATCATATAAGAGTTCAAAATTGATCACCCACTCAGGTGTATTGTGTATTATTCAAAATAAATGTTACTGTAGGCTTCAGAACCTGTCGGAGAAGGAACATATCCCTTCAAATTCGCCTTTCCTGCAAGGATTGGTGTAGTATGCACCAACGGAATCCAAGGAGCGTCCTCTTTAATAATCACTTGTGCTTCCATATACATTTCAGAACGTTTACCTTGATCTACTTCTTTCTGAGCATTAACTAAGATCTTGTGAAGGTCTTCATTTACATAAAAACTACGGTTGTTACCGGGAATTGTATCTTTGTCCAACAACGTGTAAATAAAGTTATCCGGATCCCCGTTGTCTCCTGTCCAACCTAGCATATAGATATCATCCTTTTCTCCAGCCTTCAAATCATCTAGGTAGGTTGCCCATTCAGGTGATTCAATTTTGACTTTGACACCAATCTTGTCAAAATCAGCTTGGATCGCTTCAGCAACTTTCTTCCCATCTGGCATATAGGGACGAGATACAGGCATCGCATAAATAGTTACTTCCTCAGGCAGTCCATCCGGGTAACCAGCCTCCGCTAGCAATTGCTTAGCTTTCTCTAGATCATACGGATAATCTTGAATGCTGTCATTGTGTCCCCATAGCGTTGGAGGCATAGGGTTAACCGCTGGTTTCGCTTGACCCGCAAAGAAAGCTTCAATAATTCCTTGTTTGTTAACGGCATGGTTCAACGCCTGTCTTACTTTGACATCGTCAAAAGGTTTTTGTTTCAGATTGAACCCAAGATAAGCCACGTTAAATGACGGTCTTTCAATCTTTTGAAGCGCTGAGTTACTTTCCAATACTGATATATCATCCGGATTCAAATCTTCCATAAGATCGATCTCACCATTCTGTAATGCATTGAAACGTGCCGAATTATCCGGAATCGAGCGGACAACGACTTTACTTAATTTAGGTAGCCCTTCTTTCCAGTAGGTCGGATTCTTCTCAAGTGTAATGGAGTCATTTCGTTTCCATTCTTTAAATACAAAAGGTCCTGTTCCTACAGGGTCACTCTTGAAATTTTCTTTTTTCTCCTGGATCGCCTTCGGACTAGCAATACCGAAGCAAGTCATCGCGATATCTTGGAGAAATGGAGCTTGTGGCTGGTTCAAAATAAATTGAATCGTATACGGATCGATCACCTTTATTTCTTTAATGACACGACTGCCTTCAGTACCAAACATGGAATCATAGTAGTCAAATGAGTCACCTTCGAATTTATATTCACTCTTCGGGTCGTCCCAACGTTTAAAGTTAAAGGCAACAGCATCCGCATTAAATTCGGTGCCATCATGGAATGTTACTCCTTGACGTAGTTTAAATGTATAATTCAATCCATCGGGTGTTACTTCCCACGATTCAGCCAAGGCTCCTTGTACTTCTGTCACGCCTTCCTTGTATTCGAGTAGAGAATCGAATACTTGATGTCCAATCTTCAAAGATTCTCCATCGGTTACAATAGCGGGATCTAGTGCTACAGAATCGCCACCTCGTCCAAAAATCATTGTGTCTTGTCCCTTAGAAGCTGTCGGTTCCGTTGGGGCTGGTTCAGGCGTCGTCTGAGAATTACTTGGTGTCGGTGTGCTACTTTTATTACTGCTACTACAACCAGATAATGCAACCACAGTACTGAATGATAATACCAGTGCAAGTGTCATCCATCTCTTCATCTCTATAACGCCCTTTCTGTAGAACACATAGTATGAATCCTATATTCAGCTGAACATGATGCTCAGCATTGAATAACGCTTGAACTAGATCGTATACAAATGACAAGCTGTACGATGGTCACCTTCCACGTTGTTCCTAGTCACCAGATCTGGGCGATGCGTGGTGCACACATCCATCACTTTCGGACAACGTGTGTGAAATGCACACCCGATGGGTGCATTAGCTGGACTCGGCACCTCACCTTGTAAGATGACTCTCTCTTTCTTTATATCAGGATTCGGCTCAGGAACAGCCGATAATAATGCCTGAGTGTATGGATGCTGCGGATTAGAATACAACGACTCCTTGTCTGCCATTTCCACAATTCTACCTAAATACATCACGGCCACACGGTCACAAATATGCCTGACCACACTAAGATCGTGTGCAATAAATATATAGGTTAATCCGAATTCATCCTGTAGATCCTGCATCAGATTGATTACTTGAGATTGGATCGAAACATCTAGTGCAGAGACGGGCTCATCCGCCACAATCAATTTCGGCTGAAGCGAAAGAGCACGAGCGATTCCTATACGTTGCCGTTGACCACCCGAGAATTGATGAGGGTAACGTTGTAAATGGGATGAGGTCAGTCCAACAACATCAATAAGCCTTTGTATAATGGATTGCCTCTCTATTCGGTTGCCTACCCCATGAACAATGAGAGGTTCCTCAAGGATCCGTTGCACGGAATGGCGTGGATCTAATGAGGAGAATGGATCTTGAAATACGATTTGCATATCCCTTCGCTTCCTTCGTAATTCTTCTGAGGAAAGCTGTGAAATATTCTGACCCTCGAACCATATCTGTCCTTCTGTTGGTTCAATTAATCGCAATAACGAGCGTCCCGTAGTTGATTTGCCACAACCACTTTCCCCGACCAACCCAAAGGTCTCTCCCTTTTTTACGTTAAAAGAAATATCATCTACAGCTTTGACATACGCTTGTGTTCTACTAAATAATCGCTTTGGTAATGGATAGTATTTCTTGAGATTATGTACTTCCAATAAGTTCTCACTCATACAGCATCCTCCTGCGGCTCATCATGAAGCCAACACCTACAACGATGTTGAGTTTCTCGTTCTACTAACTCTGGAAGAGATTCGTGGCATTTCTCCATCACATAAGGACAACGTGCAGTAAATCGGCATCCTGTCATATGACTGCTAAGAATGGGTACATTTCCTGGAATGGAGTATAGTCTTTTTCTAGTCTCGTTCATACGTGGAACAGATTGAATTAATCCCTGTGTATATGGGTGAAGTGGATGATTAAATATATCATGCACACTTCCCTCTTCCACGACCTTACCCGCATACATAACCGCAACACGGTGACACATCTCAGCTACCACACCTAGATCATGTGTAATTAACATAACTGCTGTTCCTAACTCCTCATTTAGACCTCGAATTAGATTTAATATTTGCGCTTGTATGGTTACATCTAGTGCTGTTGTTGGTTCATCAGCGATTAGAACCTCAGGCTGACATGCTATCGCCATCGCGATCATAACACGTTGTCTCATTCCACCTGATAGCTGATGTGGATATTCATCAATGACCGCTTCGGGCCTTGATATTCCTACCTTTTGAAGCATCTGAATTGCATGAAGCCTAGCCTCTTTACGGTTGCTATCCCGATGTAGACGTATCGTTTCCGTAATCTGCTGGCCTATCGTGAACAACGGGTTGAGCGATGTCATGGGTTCTTGAAAAATCATAGAAATAGCATCTCCACGAATTTTTCGCATGTCTCGTTCTTTCATTTGGACAATATCTTTCCCTTTAAACAAAATCGATCCGTCAACGATTCTACCAGGTGGCTCAGGAACTAGCTTCAATATAGAAAGAGAAGTCACGCTCTTACCGCAGCCCGATTCACCCACAATACCTAGAACTTCTCCTTTGTTCACGTGAAGATCTATCCCGTCAACAGCCGGAACCTCTCCGCGCTCCATAAAAAAGTGTGTACGTAAATTTTTAATTTGTAGAATAGGTATATTCATAGGCTAGACCCCTTTTCCGATCTAAATGGATACTTCCTATGTCAAATCTAAGATGATATGCAAATGGGTAAATGTTGTGTGTAGTGTGTGTGGTAGAAGTATGTGTGATTAAATATTTGGTGGGAATGCAGATATATATACCTTTGATGTTATATGCATGTTATTTAAAATATCATTAATAGATTAAAATATATTTATTTTTCCTTATTTAAACAATAACATAGCATTATAATATGAATATACACAAGATTTTTTTAATTATAATTGAAAACTCAGCAAAATTTGTCTATCTATGTTATTTTAATTGACATATTAGTACAAAGTTTTACTTCCTCGACAAAATTCTCTTCTTACCCTAACCTATCATAATTTTCTCTTCTTACAGAAAGAGCATAGCTTAGGTAGCTACACTCTTTCTAATCCTCTTAAGATGAATTTCAATCATTGGTTCATAACTGTACACTTAATGACGATCATTTTTACCTTTGCGCCGAGATAATGAAACTCCACCAAATCCACTAATGATAGCAATGTAAAAACCAAGATCGTACCACCAGCCAATATTAGCTATTTCGTAGATACGAATATCACTTTTGAATAATCCGATGATTAATGAGATCGGTGCAATCCACCCATGCCATATTCCCCAAAAAAATCCTGCTGGATGATCAACGGTGTTCTCTCCATCTCCAGGAACACAGCCAGTTAAGGGTAATATAAGAAGTAAAGTTAACATTATGAGAATCCAGACTTTCCTACTCTTCATCATAAGGTACCTCCAAATTTCTTTGAATGATCATTCATATATGGTTCTAGGTGGACTCCCCATTATCCTTTCATCCCACCCTGCAGTCCGAACCCTTTGGACATATACTGCTGTGAGAGGATATACAAGACTACTGAAGGAACCGCGTATATCACAGAAAATGCCGCTAACTTACCGTAGTCTGCCATACCATATTGTCCAAAGAATTGGTACAATTTCAAAGAAGCTGGGAAATTCTCAGGTGTCTGCAATAGGATATACGGGACAAAAAAGTTTCCCCAACTTCCGGAGAATGTAAAGATGGCTACCGTGCAAATTCCCGGAACCATTAAAGGTGCGATCACCGTTCGAATGCCCACTAAGACAGAGGCACCATCGATCCAAGCCGCTTCTTCCAAGTCACTTGGTACTGCATCCATAAAGTTTTTTAGCATCCAAATACCATAGGGCATAGATGATGCTACAAAGAATAAAATGACGCCAAAAATGTTATCGTATAATTTTATACTTAAGAACAATTGATAGACAGGAACCATAACAGCTGTAATCGGTAAGGATGTCATAAATAATATCGTTAGCATGAATGACTTTTTATATTTCAATTGATATCGGGACAAAGGATACGCCGCCAGTAATGCTAATATAACCACGATGACAGCTTGGCCAACTGACATAATAAGACCAATAATGAATGCACGTTGATTCACACCATTCGTGATCACATCAATATAGTTGGCTCCAGTAATACGATCGGGTACTTTAAGAGTTTGCATCGCATTGGGGTCGATGGATGCGACAAGGACCCATAGTAGAGGTAATAAGAAACAGATCCCAATCAAGGCTAGAATCATATACGGCATGAGTCGATAAATGATTAAACGTTGTTTCGTATTCATATGAATTCTCCTCAAAGTTTTGTGAGCGTTACTTCTACGATTATTCTTCGAACAAAACTCACTTCGGAAGCATTATCTTTAGTTTTGTGAGCATTACTTCTACGATTATTCTTCGAACAAAACTCACTTCGGAAGCATTATCTTTAGTTTTGTGAGCGTTACTTCTGCGATTATTCTTCAAACAAAACTCCCTTCGGAAGCATAATCTTTAGTTTTGTGAGGTTACTTCATTTTCATTCTTTCATCGAGCGAATATAGAACAAGCTCAACACAATACCAATAAGCAGTAGCAATAAAGATATCGCGGTTCCATATCCTAATTGATAATTAACAAATGCTTGATTATACATAAAGATAGGCAATGTTGTCGTGGAGTTTCCAGGTCCACCACCAGTCATCGCATAGATCAGTCCGAATACTCCCAGCGTCTGCAGTGTCACAAGCATCATATTCGTGGTAATCGTATCTTTAATATATGGAATGATGATCTTCATGAGAATTTGCCATTTAGAAGCACCATCTACAACAGCTGCCTCTTCAATCTCACTTGGCACATCATCTAGTGCAGCTTGAAATATAAGCATAGAAAATGCCGTACCATGCCAGATATTCGCAAGTATGATAGTAACCATAGGAACGGTATATAGCCAAGTGACTTCAGGAATCCCGAAGAATGTAATGATTGAATTAAGCGTGCCATCATCTCCGAAAAAGCTATATAAACATAGAGCACACACAATCTCAGGGGTTACCCAACCTGCTAACACAATCGTACCGATTACACGCCGAAACATCCTATTTTTATGCTTCATCAAGAGCGCAATAAGAAATCCTAATACTTGTTGACCAATAACAGCTGACCCAATCAGGAAGATCAATGTATTCCATATACTAACTCTAACCGTTGGATCTTCGAACATGCGAATATAGTTATCAAACCCGACAAATTTCAGCTCTTTTGCAGCTTCACCAGTTAACGCTAGATTAGTGAAGGAATAGTAAAACGTTAACAAAATAGGATATATAAAAAACACAAGCATGATAGCTACTGATGGTAGTAAAAAATAGAGCCACGTATATGTTTTTCTTTTCTTATAAGAAACATCAACTGTCAAACTACTCATGCAAAGTTCTCCTCCCGCACGCTGAAGATCAATGAGAAAAAACGGCTTACCTAAGCCCCTATTTACTAGGACAGCTTAAGTAAGCTTAGTCATTTATTTTTCCATCACTTGATCGTTGCCAGCAATTCTTGTTACGTCCTGAGCATATTTTTTCATCGCATCCGCTGGAGACGTACCCGTAGCCACAGATTCAACCATGGTTTGTATTTGTGTAGACACTTCAGGGTATTTGTCCTGTGCTGGTCTGAATTCAGCATTCTTTAAGTATTCCGTCGCAATTTCATTAAACGGCATTTTGGTATATTCCGGATCCTTCGCAACATCTGCCCGGACCGTTATATTTCCGGATGCAATCACAAGTTTCTGAGTATTCTCTTTATTGAGTGCATATGTGATGAAATCAAATGCCTCATCTTTGTGTTGGGCGTTACTTGGAACCGACAATGCCCAACCTCCAGCTAAGGTGATAGATCCCGGTTCTTGCCCTTTGCTGGTTGGCATTGGAGCAAATCCTAATACGTCCTTATATTCCGGCCATGGTGCCGCACCATTCTCAAAATAATTACCTGATATCCATGAACCATCTAATGAGATAGCAAGTTTGCCTTTAGGTAAATATTCACGGGCAGAGGTATTTCCTGCTTGCCCATTCAATACTTTAGATAACGGTGGGCCAAGTTTTTCTTTATTAACACGCTCAATAAAGCTCAGTGCATCCAATATCCCCTGACTTTTAATAATCCATTTACCACTCGCATCATCATAGAGTCGATCCCCTGTTCCATAGAGCAACATTTCGTAGGTCTGCATGGAAGTAGCCTCTCCTGTAGCCTTGCCCATGTTCATCCAGATCGGAACAATATCCTGACCTGCCCTTTCCTTGATTGTTCTTGCTGTATTTAAGACATCATCCCATGACTTGGGTTGCCAATCTTCCGGAAGACCTGCTTGTTTAAAAATCTCTTTGTTATACCAGAGTCCTCTGGAATCCGTATTATAAGGCACACCGTATACTTTGCCGTCACTCGCCGTGACTCCCTTTTTCATAGCCTCAATAAAGGAACCATTCGTCCAATCTTCCCAAGCCTTTAATCGTTCATCCAAGGGTTCAAGGAATCCTGCGCTTGCATCCGAATTCAAAATAAAGGTGTCTTCCGTTACAATATCTGGCGCCGTATCCTTCGATTTCAGTGCTAACGCGATCTTCGCGAAATAATCTCCTTCAGATGCCTGAATAGGTGTCGGCTTAATTTCGACATCTTTGTTAGGATAACTGGCCGAGAGTTCTTTAATCCATTTATAGAACACTCCCTCTTCTCCAATTCCGTCATCTCTATATGTAATCGTGATGGTTTTCTTTGTCGTTGTGCTACTCTTCTCCCCTGTCCCTGTATTACCTTCTGCTGTCTTTTCCTTGGTGTTCGTACAGCCAAATAATAAAGAAGTACACAACAAAGTAGTTGCGATAAGTACAAACTTCCTTTTACCGTTTGACATGATATTCCCCTCCTTTTTTGGCTGTTACTAATCGTAAATATGAACACTATCTTTGTATTCGCTTTCTTTATGTGTTATTTAACATATTTATATATCGATACCTTTATTCAAACTATTTATCAGACAACGTATAATTTAGAATTACTCGCTCCCTATTCATACAGAGAAATACTATCTAAACAAAAAAAGAGAACCACCTTAATTAAGGCAATTCTCTTGATTATCGCAAATATGAAGTTGGTGTTCTTACAAAGCTGAATATTTGATTATAATGTCTGTTCCTCCGCATGACTCTCGGCAAACTTAGGAGGATTGAACCAATTCCCACTTTTTGCCCAAGTAGGGTCTAGAGGGATCCACTGGTTCTTATCCGTTATAAACACTTCATTCCATGCATGTGGTCCATAACCACCTTGCCCATTATACCCAAGCCCAGTAACCACTTTGACTTTGAGACCTTGTGATCGTGCCATCACAGCATACAATCTCGCATAATCGATACATACACCTAGTTTCGTATCAAACGTATCCTTGGGTGTCTGTTCATGCCATATTCCTTTTTGTTCATAATCATCCACTTTACTATAATCATAGGTAACTCTTGTGCCTACCCATTCATATAACAGTCGAGCTTTCTCTTCTTCATTCTTAGACTGACCTGCGATCTTCTCAGCAGCTTGTTCGACATCTGCCGGAACGGATCGATCGATAATGTCATACTTTTGCTGTAGAATGCCGCCTAATTCATGTTCTACTGCCTTCGTAAACACGGGTAGCTTTTCTTTCACTAGATTCCCCGATAAAGGTTCAATAATCATCTGCGCACCATCTTGATAGATTGGCGACGCCTCGACATGTTGGCTGAAAGTACTCGTTGGATATAACGAAACGTAAATAAATAGAATGGCAACAACCACAATACTACGAGCCAGACCCATGATTGCACCGATACCTAATCCCGCTACGCGACTAAGCAAATTGGCTGGTCTCCCTTTATTTTTAGAGAAGAAGGACATTCGCCCACTAAATAATATTGAGATGAGTATACCGAATAATAGTCGGATAAATAAATAACTCACGATAAACAACACTGCGAACCTCATTAATGGAAAATTAGCCATAAACGTCATAAATGTATAATAGACTTGTTCCCACCCATTTAAGTCTCCACTTGGTATCTTTGTACCATAATCCGTAAGCCACAGTTGAACTTTACTGGACAACCAGATCGTGAATGGCACAGATATGGCTAAGCCAAGTAGCGTAAGAACAACTCCACGCAGCATGCTAAACAACCTTCCTGCTGAACTAGAAGCCCCCCTACGCCAACCTTGGAATAATGACCCTATTAGAATACACAATAAAATAATCGTGACTATATTAAAATCTTGCAAACTTTGAAACCATGAATTGAACACGCTATTAATCTCCCCTTTATTTATATACAGGGATGAACTATTTACTTAGCAGTGGTTGATCTGTTACTCTGTGCACTCTCAACGAACGTTATGATCGTATCATTAACTTTCCACTGTCCCAAGGGTACTCCTTTAAACGTAACCTCTACCGTTTCAGTTCCCTTCGTGCCTTCCAATCTTACATTAGGTGTAGTAACCGTATACGTTGTTCCATCAGCATTTTCTGTATACTTAGCATCTTTAGCTTCTTTTAACATCATATTCATAGCTTCACTTTTTACCGTGTTAACCGTCTCATCCTTTACCGTTGTGACAACCTCTCCAATCTGATCTAAAGAGATTCCGCTATAAATAAGCAATCCTGCCACAATAACAATCGCAAGTACCCATTTCACCATGGTCTTCACTAGATTGAGAACGACAAAGAGCACAACGAGGGCAATAATAATCACTAGCCAGTTTTGCTGCAGAAAATCAGTCCATACCTGTACGTCCATTAACTATAACACTCCCATCGACTAAGCTACTTATGACAACCTCTATAGCAGTCATTGTTTAATTATACATGATTCCCATATAACCTGTAACCCTAACCCTACTTGAACAAAAAAAGGGAAATTGTTCTGTTTCAATCCAATTCAACGTACAAGTAGTATAGAACCTTGCCCAATCTTATACAGAGAGGAGTAATGATGTGAAAACTGCTTTTTGGCTTTACTTGTTTTTATTTTTAGCTTTCTTCGATCTACATGCCCAGTATCCCATTCTTACCCCATTTGCCGTTTCACTTGGAGCCGCCCCCGTCTTTATTGGATGGATGATGGGAATCTATGCGCTTACGCATCTCCCAGGAAACATTATTGCAGGAAAAGTGATTGATCGTCATGGGAGCCGTCGTTACATCATCTTCAGCCTTCTGGCTGCTGGAATTATTCTTCTCCTTCAATCATACGTCCAGTTTCCTTGGCAGTTACTAGTATTACGCTCCTTAAGTGGATTTGTATTAGCTTTTCTATCACCTGCTTGTCTAGCACTATTAGCATCACTATCCCAAGACCCTATCACTCAGGGTAAATATATGTCAGGACACGGCGTCATCCATACTCTAGCTTCTGTTATCTCACCTGCTGCAGGTGCATTTATTGTTGCTAACGCTGGTTATTCCGGAACCTTTCAAGCGCTTGGCTGGTTACTTATCGCGACTGGAGTTATGGCTATTTTCAGTGTGCCTTCATCGGTCTCTATCCCACAATCAACTATAAATGGATCACGAACAACATCAACCGACATCCCTGCGCAACCCCCATTTGTCTCGGTCTCATGGCGTTACTTTACGCTTCCATTCGTCGTATCATGTGCGCAAGGAATTCTCTTTTTTGAACTTCCTCTCCGTAATACGGGAATATCAGGAATCATGTCAACGGGTATCCTATTCTCCATACTAAGTGTGGGTGCATTCTTTACGCTATGTCTATTCTTCCTGAACCATTACTCTCCTGTAAAACGCGTTGTTTCTGGGATTATTCTGATGGCTTGTTGTTTTTTTGGTTTAGCAGCACTACCTACAATTCCTTTAGTGTACATTCTATTCGTGTTAGGCTCTTCAAAAGGGTTGATCTTCCCAGCTATGGCTTCTCTATTCATCAAACTTAGTGGTGGTGGTCGATTAGGTAGAGTCTTCTCCTTTCAATCGATAGCCATGTCCTTAGGTTCCTTTATTGGCCCTGTCGCTGCCGGACAACTCCGTGATCATGTTTCACCCTACTTTATTGCCTTTGTTCTACTAATGCTTGGATTAATGATGCTACCTATTCCTCGTCAACATATAGCATCACTCTATTCAGGAAATCCACATCGTAATCCTGATGCTCCTGTATAGGCGATGACACAAACCACTTGAAATAGGCCTTTGCACAAACCTTTCCCCCCCATCTACATAGGATACTGTGTGGCAAACATCCACGAAGGAAAGTGGGGTGAAATAAATGGGCCAATTCAATAATCAATTTAATAATAATAATAATAACAATCCTTGTTGCCCTCCAGTGCAACAAGCACCCGTTGCTGCCGCTCCTTGTATCGGAGGTCTCGGAGGAACAACAGGTATGATTCTCGTACTTTTTATTTTATTAGTGATTATTCTACGTGCTTTCCCAATCTTTTGTTAATAATCACATAACACTAACCAACCAAGGTCCACCATAATCTTATGGGGGGCCTGTCCTTTTTTTGCATGTAATCCCTAAAAAAAGCTAAACTAGAACTACCCAAACGGATTTCATTCAACATTTCCCGGGGAATTCTGAGGAATATCTCCTCTCATTATGAGGTGAAATACCAATGCCTATCTACATTATTGTCGAAGGAAAAAATGATCGTAGTAAACTACGACGCTTACTTAAGTCAGACATAACGATTCTGTGTACATTCGGCACATTAAATTCCGTTAAAGCGGAGTCCTTACGTAAGGAAGTAAGAGATGATGAAGTCTTCTTATTTATGGATAATGACAGTTCCGGCAAAAAAATACGCGGTGTGTTACGTGACTCTTTCCCTGATGCTGAACATATGTATACTCGTCGCGGGTATGCGGGTGTAGAGGGAACGCCCGATGAATATCTGATTGAACAATTAAAAAAGGCCAAACTTGATGAATATATCCTCTATCCCAACGTACCAGATAATTTATAATCCGATTCATTGAACATTTTTACACACACAAAAAAATCCTCTTCCTATCCTAAAATGGATAAGTTAGAGGATTCGTATATTATTGTGTTCAGTTACTCTTTTGCAAGTGCCTTTATATCTTTCACTAAGATATCCGCTGATACCTCATCCGTGTCATTCGCGTTATATAAGTTCCGGACCTGGTTATCTCGATCCACGAGAGCAATAAGATTAGCATGCGAATAGTTACCTTCTTTATCGCCAACAATCATAATTTTAAATGATTTCTCTGCTAAATCCCAAATCTTTTGTTTATCTCCCCGTAGAAAGTACCACCCATTATAGTCTACTTTGAACTTATCTCCGAATTCTCTGATTTTCTCTACCGTATCCACTTCGGGATCAAATGAAATAGAGACAAATTCAACATCTTTACCGAACATCCCCTCTTCCGCAAGATTCTTCTGTGCTTGCGTAAGCATGAATGTCGTTATTGGGCACACATCAGGACAATTCGTAAAGAAGAAGTAGAACAACCGTACCTTCCCCTTCGTATCATCAAGCGTAACCGTTGTTTTATCTACATTCTCCAATGAGAAATCCTGTACATTTCCAATGACAGGCCATTTTTCCTTGCCCACTCCTAATGAGGTGATCAATAGGTATGCTGCAAAGATGATAATAATGGTGATTGATATCCATGTCCATTTATAACGCTTTAAGGTTTGCATAAGTAACACCTAACCCCACTTTCGTCTAATCAAAATTCACTAGAAATATCGTCCTACATTCTAATGTGTAGTATTAATGATTAATACGATAAGACTTAAGGTTAAGTAGTTAATAGAGAATAAAAAAACTTTCTTAGCCCATACCTCATCACTTTTTGCTCGGAAACCTGTTAAAGAAAGATAAAGCCATATCACGGACAATGCCAGTGAAATGATCATGTAGTAAATTCCAGCATACCCGTACGTATACATGAGAATTGGCACTGGAATTAAAGCTACTAGGTAAGGAATCATTTGGATCTTCGTGCGTTTAATTCCCTTCACTACTGGGAGTAATGGATATCCCGCAGCTCGATATTCTTCCACACGACGAATCCCTAATGCCCAGAAGTGAGGAGGCTGCCATAAGAATAACATGGCGAATAATAACCAGGCTCCCATATCTACGACTCCTGTAACAGCGACATAACCAATGACAGGTGGCATAGCACCGGAGATTGCGCCAACCGATGTACTCCATGTCGATGAGCGTTTAAGCCAAAGGGTATAAATCGGCACGTAGACAACCATCCCTACAAGACCGAACAATCCAGCAAGGACTCCTGAAAAGGTAAATAATACCCCTAATCCTAAGATTCCTAGTATGATTGCATACCACAGAACTACTGATGGCTTCAAACGTCCCATCGGTAAAGAACGGTCACTCGTGCGCTCCATTTTTAAATCAAGTTCTCGGTCAAAATAATTATTAAACACACATGAGGACGCCATGACTAATATGGTCCCCAAGAGGGTCATGATCATCTTTCCGTATTGAAAATCCCATTGGGACGCCAACCAGAACCCTGCAAAAGCAGCAATTAGGTTTGAGCGGATAATACCCGGTTTCGTTATATAATAGAAATCTCTCCATGTTCCTGATTCGCTAGGTGGCGTCTTACTTGCCGAAAAAGATGCTGAATCGGAAGGAGCTTGATAACTCATACGATTGTCCACGCCTAAAGTTCCTCCTCTATATCTATCTTGAAGAGAACAAAAAAATCCTCTGCTATAAAGTTTATCATATACGAAGTGAAAAGTGTTCGACATTCAACGCTATTTCACTTCCAATTTGACAATTTGATGACTTTTGTCATAAACCTTCCTATAGAATAGCTTGAAATTGGGTACTTACTATATAGTATGATAATACAAAGGAGAGAACGCATATGGATACAGGCACACATTTTGTTATGGGATTCACACTTGCTGGCTTAGCATACCTCGATCCCGTCGTAGCATCAAATCCTTCGCTTGCTATAGCTGTAACCATCGGAACCGTTCTTGCTTCACAAGCTCCGGATATTGATGGGATACTTCGCTTGAAGAATAATGCCGTATACATTCGTAATCACCGGGGGCTAACTCACTCCCTTCCATTCTTACTTATATGGACCATACTTATCACTGCAGCGATCACATTGGTGTTTCGCGATGTATCCGTACTCCATTTAGCCTTATGGACCGGTATTGCAGTATGTGTTCATGTATTCAGCGATATGTTTAATACGTATGGTACACAAGCATTGCGACCCTTTACTGAGCGTTGGGTCTCATGGAATATCATTCACATCTTTGATCCATTTATATTTGGAACTCATTTAACAGCGATCTTGCTATGGGTTCTTGGTTTAGTACCGCCTGCTCCTCTATTCACCATTTTGTATAGCTCAACCATTTGTTATTATGTTTGGAGAACAGTCGTACACTATTTAAGAGTTAAGGAAGCAGAACGCTTAGATTCCAGTCACCAAGAAGGAGATACATACTTTGTACTCCCTACCGTATCTTTACATCAATGGCATGTAGTCAAGTTACAACCCAATGGAAGTTACGATATTGGAACCTTGAACCATCGCATTCTTACTTGGAAACAACAGTCCGTAGCTTCGGCACAACATGAAGCTATCGAACATTCTAAAGAGCATACTAACGTGAAAGCCTTTCTGTATTTCACTTCCTTTGCTGTAGCAGATGTTGAAATGATCGTTAATGGATATATTGTTCGTTGGGTTGATGTACGTTACTTGCATCGCACACAGTTCCCATTTGTAGCTGTAGTGGTTATGGACAATCACTTCACGCCTATCAGCTCTTATATCGGTTGGTTGAGCGATGAGAAGATGAATGAACGTTTATCTTCTCATTATTCTTCTTGACAAGAAGAGTTTCCCTTAGTCTAATATACATGTAGAACATTTACCGTCCCTTATTGGACGGTATCCGTTTTATGCAGGTTGATTTATTTGTATTTCAAGCATAAACGACCTCGCCGTCCTTTACAGCGAGGAAGGAAACGTTTAGCGTTGAAATATAAGACTATTTATAAGCGGAAATACTTATAAATTCTTATATTTCAAAAAAACCTAGAGCAAGTGCTCTAGGCTTCACAACTGTATTCATATATCAAGAAATTCGCTACATACGGTGTTCAATTATTTTCCTGATAGAGATTGCTCAGCCAATTGAACCAAGCGTTTCGTAATATATCCTCCGAGAGAACCTACTTCTCTTGAAGTATAGTTACCATAATAGCCATCCTGCGGAATTGTAACACCTAGTTCTTGAGCAGCCTCCATTTTAAGTTGTTGTAATGCTGCTCTTGCTTGAGGAACCACTAGATTGTTGGAACTGGATTGTCCTTGTGCCATAATATAATCTCCTTTCACTTCTGTCTCTGTAATGAAGTGCAAGCTTGCAAGCTTAGTATGGCTACATCGATAGACATTATTCTTTATTTACCTAAATAAAAACTGGAGGTTTTTTACATGAGTAAAAGTCTATCATTATGGTTCGCAACATCCTCAATTCTTATCTTAGCGGCGGCGGCAATTGCCATTAGTTATTCAGGATGGCTCGCCCTACTATTAACGATATTGGGCGTATGTAACATTGGATGGGGATTTGTTGCGAAAGCCAAGCATAGAAAGGCTTCTCTAAGAGATTCCAACTAAAAACTAGCGTCTTTTAGAAGGCAGAAAACCCATTAACTGTTTAACTTGATCTAGGGTCTTTGTTGCAGCTTCACTGGCATTCTCAGCTCCTTGAGCTAGAATGTCATGAATCTCACCCGTTTGACGAATCTCATGATATCGATTCTGTATAGGCTCTAGTGTCGCAACAATGACTTCTGCTAGATCCTTTTTAAAACCACCGTACATTTTGCCTTCATATTTGGTTTGAATATCATGAAGTGATAGGTCAGAGCATTGTGCATACATACTCATCAGATTACTTATCTCTGGCTTGGTCTCTTCATCGTATCTTACTTCTGCACCTGAATCTGTTGTAGCTCTACTTATCTTTTTGCGAATAATATCCGGTGTATCCAATAAGGCAATATAACTTGCTGGTACAGAACTACTCTTACTCATTTTTTTACTCACATCATCTAGAGACATCACCCGCGCACCTACTTCAGGAATATAAGGATCAGGAATAGTGAAACATTTACCAAAGCGACTATTGAAGCGACCCGCTAAATCACGTGTCAGCTCTAAATGCTGTTTCTGATCTTCACCTACAGGAACCAAATCAGCGTTGTATAATAGAATATCTGCTGCCATCAGAGACGGATACACGAACAGACCCGCTCCAACGGATTCCTTACCTGTTGATTTATCTTTGAACTGTGTCATGCGTTCTAACTCACCCATAGATGTCAATGTAGTCAACAACCAACCTAGCTCTGCATGTTGATGTACTGCCGATTGTAAATAAACATTAGACTTAACTGGATCTATACCTGCTGCGATATACAGTGCTGCATTCGCTTCTGATCTCTCTCGAAGATCCTCTGGATCTTGCGATACCGTAATGGCATGCAGATCAGCTACCATGAAGTAACACTGATATTGCTCCTGTAGCTTCACGAAATTCTTCATAGCTCCAATATAGTTACCTAGTGTAAGTCTACCGCTAGGTGTTATGCCTGAAAGTACTGTCTTTTTCATTTAGAACCCTCCTAGATTATTAATAAAATAAACAACAGAAAAAGGCCCATCATCCGCAAGGGACGTGAGACCGTGGTGCCACCCTTATTTGTTGCAACAAATTACCATTGTTTCAAGTGAAACAACATCTGTGCAACCTCTAATTTCCGTAACGTGGAAAACACGACCAGCATAATAAGGAATAACTCATTCCTGTTCAACTTGGCACTCAAGGGTCCATTCGGCACATCGGCTCCACCGGTTCACATCAACCACCGGCTTTCTGAAGGTCATCCGTCTATGCTTACTTGTCCCTATCATCGATTTCATAATCTTAATCAAATACTTAAGTGCAATGATAAGACTCTAACCCATACTTGTCAAACCCATTTTAGAATAACCCCATGATACATTTAAAGCCGAACTCTATTTAGATGCATCCGTCGCTCAAAAAATAACAAATAATTACCACTTCTAACTTACTAATTTACCTGTATGATTTTAGATCTTTAGATCCATAATAACCTCATTAAGTACAAAGGAGGTGAACAAACATGGGTAACGCAGGTCAACAAGGTAGAGGTAGTCGCTCCAACAACTTGGTAGTTCCTCAAGCAACAGCAGCTTTGCATCAATTGAAAATGGAAGCAGCGCAAGAACTAGGTGTTCAAATTCCTCAAGATGGTTACTACGGAAACTATACTTCCCGTGAAACTGGTTCTTTAGGTGGATATATCACGAAACGTCTAGTACAATTGGCTGAGCAACAATTATCGGGTCGTTCCAACTCATAATATTGCTTTCCACATCATATTTCAATTTAAACGATACAAAAGGCGGCCTTGTCCTCAAGGTCGCCTTTCCTTGTTTCATTCAAATAGTTCAATAATAATCAATTAATTATAAATTATTATGAGTCCGAGGAAACTTCATGATATGAATGTCGCGAATAACGAATCATCAAATTGGCCATGTTGTAATTGGATTCCAATATAGCATCAACCATAACAGTCCCCTGTCGCACCATGAAGTCGTAAGTAATCTCTCCATGTGTCCAATGGTGCTTATATTTCAGACTCTCGATTGCCATATTCCGAAAGGATAGTTGGTGAACTGCTGTTAGACCTTCTTCGGACAAAGCAAATTCCCCATTGCGACTAGCAATAGGATTGTGACGAATTCCAAATTTGCCAACTGCGTTATTACGAATTTGAATAAACAATGTTCCTGCAGTTAATCCAGCTAATTCTTGTTCTAATTCCTTAAATACAATGTCCAATTGCCTGGCCAACGATAACTGATCAATCTTGATCATTAGATCCCTTCTCCCCTTAATTTCACCCCTAACATAGGGCTTATGACTCATTATAGATGCTCCATCACTAAGGATCAACATATCCAAACAAAATTGGGTATATATTCCTATTATTTGCACATAAATCATTCAGTTTATGATCTTTTTTGATAAAATAATGCCTATTATGACATTCATGTCACATGACCATGTAACAAAAAAAAGATTCCCATTTCGGGAATCCTCATCTTTTTTCAACTTTATATTCGTATATTTTCACACGACATGTTTCGTCAATTCCATAAATTCTTGGACATCCGCTACACATAAATCAATAGCACTCTGCCAGAATTCAGGACCCGTCAAATCTACTCCAAGATGTTTATTCGCTAGCTCTTCAACCGTCATCACACCCGTATCTTGTAATAAACGGTCATACTTATCTGCGAATGTTGTACCTTCTTGCTGTGCACGTACATAGAGACCTGTACTGAACATGTAACCGAATGTGTATGGGAAGTTATAGAACGGAACGTCTGTGATGTAGAAGTGGAGTTTTGCAGCCCAGAAATGTGGGTGATACGATGAAAGTGCTCCACAGAAAGCTTCCTGTTGCGCTTCTTCCATCAATTGGCTTAACTCCTCTGCACTTACAAGTCCATTCTTTCGCTTGTCATAAAAACGAGTCTCAAATAAGAATCTCGCATGGATATTCATAAAAAAGGCTATGCTATTTTGAATTTTCCCTTCAAGTAAGGCAAGCTTCTCTTGTGGATCTGTAGAAGCCTTAACTAATGCATCCGCCACGATCATTTCCGCAAAAGTTGAAGCTGTCTCAGCTACATTCATAGCATAATTCTGATTAAACATAGGCAGATCTTTCATAAGGTGCTGATGATACCCGTGGCCAAGTTCATGCGCTAACGTTGACACATTGTCAGCTGTACCTGCATATGTCATGAAAATACGTGTCTCTTTACTTACAGAAAGGGAGGTACAGAATCCTCCTGGACGTTTACCAGGGCGATCTTCTGCTTCAATCCACTCATTGTCAAAGGCCATCTCTGTAAATTCCGCTAATTTTGGACTAAATGTGTTGAATTGCTTCACAATATTTTCTGCAGCATCTTGAAATGAGATTTTACCTGATACTTTCCCAATTGGCGCTTCTACATCTGCCCAACTTAACTTATCGACACCTAGTATTTTAGCTTTACGATTCAAATAATCTACAAATACAGGCTTAGTATCAATAATAACATTCCACATGGCATCTAACGTTTGCTGTGACATGCGATTAATCGCTAATGGTTCCTTAAGAATTCCATCCCACCCGCGGCGATCGTACAGTTTAAGACGGAATCCTGCCAAGTGATTTAATGTATCTGCACAGTAATCTTCTGTATCTTTCCATGTTTGTTCCCATTTCGTGAACATTTTCTCTCTTGTTTCATGATTTGGATCGTGAAGCTTATTAGACGCTTGTCCTGCGGATAACATCACTGTTGAGCCGTCTTCTTCAAATGGAATTTGAACATGACTAACAATCGTATCATAGAATTCTCCCCAACCATGATAACCGTCAACAGCCAAATCAAGTGCTAGACTTTCTAATTCAGGGTTTAATTTCTCACGTGCAAGATCCCGGCTCTCATTCAATACAAAGGATAATTCACGGACTTCCTCGCGATCCATCCATAATTTCCATACTTCATCATTTGTACTTCGAAGTAAATTATCAAATTCACCGCTAACACTCATGAGCTGTGCTTGTAAATTTGTAACTTTTCCTGACAGTTGAACTGCCTTCTTATCTTGCTGATCTTGTGCTCCTAAACAAGAAACAAAAGATCCCACCTCTGAAATTCTCTCCATACAACTTGATAATTGTGTAATGAAACCATCGAATTCCTTAGTCCCTTCAACACTTGTAGGAGCCTTAGCTTCCTTGATATGTTGTTGAACTTCTTTAATATCTTGTTCTAACGTTTGTAAGAATGAAGCAAATGGTTCAGAAGAGGAGCCGCCTGGAAAAATAGACTCTAAATCCCATGTTAACGATAACTGTGATTTCATTTTACTAACCCCTTTTTTATATTTGAATTGGACTTCCATTAGCGATATAACTATAATATACGATTGTATTAGGATATATCTAAATAGGAGGAATAAGACGTATGAGACCATTACAAATTTCACCAGAAACGGCTATCACTTTATCCAAAAAACTAGGCGTTCCCATTGAACACCTTATGCATATGCCACAACATATTTTAATGCAAAAAATTGCGGAGCTTGGCAAAGAGGAAGCCAATTCTGAACCTACCTCTAAGCAGGATCCATCGTGATCCCATTCCAAAACACATGGCCATATGACATTATAATGGGTGATATTTACGTACACCATTGTCCATTTTGCGCAAAGACAAATGTCCTCATTCCTTTAAAACCACAGGAGCTCACGATTATCCATGAGGGAAAGAAGAAACTTCTTATTTTCCCATGCTGTCATAATAAGACTACTATCATTGATACAGACTCTGATTACTTGTTATGTGATCAACCCCTACGTTAATCAACGACCACTTGGAGTGAAACGTATAGAGACAAACGGATGGGCTTTCCCAGTCCCTCCTGTTTGTCCCTATATGTATCATACATATATAATTAGAGACCTGCCATTTCCTCAGGTAGTGCCATTTGTTTTTCCTGCATTTGTTCTCTTAATACACTCCATTGTTCTCGTGAAGCACGAATCATGGCAACATCCATAATTTTTTTATCATTAATAACTCGTGAGAACCACTTAACAGCTTCATTAAAGTTGCCTATTCTTCGGCTAATTTCCCCGATTAAGTACAATAATTTAGCATTATTAGGGCCTACGCCTTCTTTCTCATAAACCAGTATGTAAGAATCCAAACAAAACTTCAGGAACTTCTGCTCCTGTTCATGATCTCCATTATAACGGTATAGCCATGCGATATGCTGAAGGAAACTCGCAGTAATCCGTTCCGTATCTCCAATGGTTTGAGCACAGATCAATGCTAGCTTGTACGTCTCAAGTGCTGTCTCCCACTCACGGTGTCCACCGAAATCACGTTCAATCCATCGTACGGTTATTTTCTCTTTTAAGAGAGTTCTTTGCTTGTCTGTTAGCTTCGTAGCTGAATTCTCAGTAGATGCAAATCCACATTTCGGACATACTCTTACTACATAATAATCAGGATTCTCATTCTTATAATAAGCACAGAAATCAGCATCCGTTCTTACAGCTTTTTTGAAACTAGGGCGAACACGTGAGGTCATAAATTCATGATTACAGTTTATACAAGTTACTTTAATTGAGTAAAGAGGTTCTAGAGTATTCAATAACAAGACTTCCCTTCATTTGTGTCATAAGGTCGATCATATATACTCACTACATCTAACATTAAGGCGTATTAACAAAATGATGAGCAGGACCAGATAGTCTTTTTAGGACGAAGGAATGTAATGGTTCCTCTATCCCAACTTCGGTTAAGGCTTCATTCATACATTTGAGCCAAGCTTCCCCATGGCTCTCTGTAATCGGAAACGGCAGGTGTCTTGCCCGCATCATCGGATGACCGAATTCATCAGAGAACAATGAAGGGCCTCCAAAAAATTGACTTAAGAACATATACTGCTTCTCCATTACTACTGTTATATCAGTGGTAAATAACGGACTCAATAAGGGATCCTTCTGTACCTTAGGATAAAAGGCTTCTACAAGTGCACGTATCGTTTGTGCACCACCCAGATTATCATAAATACTTAGGTTAGGATTCATGTGTTCACCAACTTTCATCTCCATAAATAACATCATTCTATATTATAACAAAAAACAAAAAAAAAGGCGCTAAACGTTGTGTCCGTTTAGCACCTTATAGCCGATTAGTAACTTTTCCATTCCTCTTCACCTGAACGGATTAACGAGGCACGAATGACATACACGAAAGCGCAGACGAGAATACCAGCAACAACACTCATGCTCTCCTCACTCCATCCATTTCATTTAACATCCAAGAAAAGATAAACTTTAATACAGTTATATTAGCACATAATCTAGAAAAAAACACCCTGAATTGTAAACGCTTTCTATACTTTTTAGTACTGTTTGTCCTAGATAGATCATACATCTATGAACAGAAGAATGACGCAAGTTAAAGCAAGCTGGAGGTGCAGATCAATGACATTGAAATCCTTGGGAATTCCATTATTAGTAGCCATGTTAATAGGATTAGCTGTGCTCATGTTGATCTATCCTGTTGCTTATCTAGAAGCTGCCCTACGCGGTTTAGCCATTTGGTGGGATGTCTTATTTCCTTCACTCTTTCCCTTTTTCATCATATCTGAAGTCTTATTGGGATTTGGTATCGTTCATTTAGTCGGAACATTACTAGATCCCTTTATGAAACCTGTTTTTCGGATCCCCGGAAGTGGTGGCTTCGTAGCAGCTATGGGTTATGTGTCTGGCTATCCAATAGGAGCGAAATTAACCGCACAATTATGGCAACAGAAAATGGTAACTCGTCATGAAGGAGAACGTTTAGTTGCATTTACGACATCTTCTGATCCTATTTTCCTCATTGGGGCTGTTTCGATAGGTTTCTTTCACAATCCACAAATCGTACCGATACTAGCCATCGCACACTATGGAGGGGGTTTTCTTGTTGGGATCATTATGCGCTATCATGGTTCAAAAGATTCACAGGAAACACAACACGTATCTCAAGCTCCTACTAAACCTCGTATTAACCGATTAAAGGTTGCATTAAGGGCCATGCACCAAGCTCGTGTCCAGGATGGACGTAATTTGGGAGAACTCCTTCAGGAAGCAATCCTGTCCTCATTAAAGCTCATTATTGTGGTCGGGGGCCTTGTTGTCTTTTTTTCTGTGTTTCTAGAATTGCTCACCCAGGCTAATATCATGAAGGGCTTATATCTAATCATTGAACAAATACTCACCGTTATAGGCATACCACCCGCTTTATCTAACTCATTAGTTGGGGGGATATTTGAAGTCACACTGGGTGCAAGGTATGCCGGTGAATCCGCTATGTCTATTCCTTTATCTTTTAAAGTTGCTGCCGCAGCCTTCATTCTCTCCTGGGGTGGATTATCTGTACATGCGCAGATTGCAAGTATTCTGCATTCGACGAATCTTCGTTATTGGCCCTTCATGATCGCACGCTTGATCCATGGCATTCTCGCTGCAACTTTGGTACTCTTGTTGTGGAACACACTAGCTGGGGACCTAGATTCACAGAGCACCTTGTTAACCACTGATAACATCACTCTACCTAATTTGCATTCACCTTACGGGTTTATAAATAACCTTTTTATCTTTATTATTCTACTCATTGCCATAGCCCTCTTATCCGTTATGAGTAGCATAATCAAGTCCTTTTGGATGCGATTTCGACACATTTTGGACAAATGAAACATTGTGTTCTGGTCCAATATTGATTATGATCGATATAAACCCATGATAAAGGAGCTTATCATCCTTGAGACCACCCTTAAGATATTATGTTCTGGACCGCGGGGATCAGTTATCTGTTGATTTAGCAGAACAATTCCACAAACTTGCGGCACAACACCATTTCGAAATGGATGCAGAATCACCAGATATCGTTATTTCTATTGGCGGAGACGGCACCATGTTGCACGCTTTTCATACGTTTATAGACCACATACCTGACATTGCATTTGTTGGAGTACACACAGGCCATTTAGGGTTCTATTCCGATTGGAAAGCCGATGAGATACCTGAATTGGTTGAATTAATGAGCAAAAGTTATTTGTCGGAGGTTGCTCCTCGTATCGTAAAATATCCACTTCTGGAACTAACTATTCATCGAAAGTCGGGAACTACCCCTTACATTGCACTTAATGAATTTACACTTAAGGGTGTAGATGGTACACTTGTGGCGCAAATCGATATTAATGACCAACCATTCGAAATGTTTCGAGGTGATGGCATTTGTATCTCAACACCATCAGGAAGTACAGCATATAACAAGAGTCTTGGAGGAGCCATGGTTCACCCTACCATTGACGCTATACAGATTGCCGAGATTGCTTCTATAAATAATCGTATTTATCGTACAATGGGGTCACCACTTCTTCTTCCTAAACATCACCATTCTGATATTTATTCGCGCAAAGAACAGCGTCTTTTACTGACCATTGATCATAATAATTTTACAATTGACGATTTAATATCGGTAAGCTGCCAAGTTGCTAAACAGAAGATTAGTTTTGCAAGATACAGACCTTACCCTTTCTGGAATCGTGTTCGATCCGCTTTTCTGGAATAAAATTTCTTCGTACAAAAAAAGCAGTCCCTTAATCAGGAACTGCTTTTTTCTGTTTCTTTCGGTGGCTGTGGTTCGCGAGTCTTCTGAAGAACAAAGTACGCACATCCGAAATTACAATATTCATTTATATAGTCCACCATACTCGATATGGCAGATTCTTTGGTAGCCTTGGGATGGTTGTCCCGGTAAAATCCTTTTAAACGCAACTGGCTATATCCCCAGTCACCAATAATGTAATCGTATCTTTCCAACACATCGCTGTAACGATCACGGAACGCTTCGGGGTTCCAGCCATCTTTGTGATCTTTCAATATTTCATAGTTTTTTCCACCTGCTAGAATCAAGCACAATTCCCCTGCCTTTCCTCTCGAATCCTCAATATCGATTTATATATGTTTAGCAGCCGATTTCACCTGTTCATGTGCACGATAAGAGCTACGCACCAACGGAGCAGATTCAACGTGACTAAATCCTCTTTTTAGACCTTCTTCTTTCAATAATGCGAAATCCTCAGGTTTAATATACTTCTCTACCTTTAAATGTTTCGGAGAAGGTTGCAAGTACTGACCCAGAGTCAGAATATTGCAATCAACAGACCTTAAATCATCCATCGTTTGTAGAATTTCATCCCATTCCTCCCCAACGCCAAGCATAATACTTGATTTCGTTGGAATATCAGGTTGTAATACTTTGGCATTACGTAACAACTCAAGCGTTCGGCTATATTTAGCTTTAGCACGTACACGATCAGATAGACGTTCCACCGTTTCAATGTTGTGATTGAGGATATCTGGCTTAGCATCCATTACGATCTTCAACGCATCTGGATTTCCCATGAAATCGGGAATAAGTACTTCTACACTGCAGAGTGGCATACGACGACGAACCGCATGAATGCTTGCTGCAAAAATAGAAGATCCTCCATCTTGTAAATCATCACGCGCTACACTCGTTATGACGCAATGTTGTAAATTCATACTTTCTGCTGCTTCTGCAACCCGTTCAGGTTCTTCTAAATCCAACTCTGTTGGCATTCCTGTATTCACTGCACAAAAGCGGCAAGCTCGTGTACAAATATCACCTAGAATCATAAATGTTGCTGTACGATTAGCCCAACACTCATATATGTTTGGGCAACGTGCCTCTTCACACACGGTATGAAGTGTCTTTGAGCGCATCATGCTCTTAATCTCTTGATAGTTATCATCTGTAGTGAGTTTAATTCGAATCCAATCAGGTTTGGGTTCCTTTGTGGTAGTTCTCGACACTTAAAATGTACCACCCTTCATACATGTTTTGACAACGATTATTCCATATTATATCACGAACCCCAGTCAATTACCTTAATTTCAAGCTTGGAGTAAACATTTTGGATAAAATCATCCAACTTGATAAAACTAAGAATATAAAATTTTGACGATTACAATTCAATGGAGTTGTCTTCATAAATGAGGAGGTACATTGATGTTTTCCCTTAGCTCCAGCTCCAAGAAGAAAAAGACGTGTAACAGGTGGATTTGTACCTCTGTTGCTACCATCCTTGCCCTGTCGTATTGTACACCTACAGAAGCTCTTAAAGTAGTTCCCAAGATATCCAACAGTTCTGCAACTACTCAACAAGACGATATTTACGCTTCAAGAAAATTACTATACGAGAAGATCAGTACAGTCACTCAAATTCCATGGTACCGAATCGCTGCTATTGATCAATATGAACGTACCCTAACGAAGGTTCATCCTAAAGATCGGGCGCATCCTCCCCGCCTTACTGATGTTTATATGACTCCACCTACTTGGGCTGGAGCCCTTAATCCTGATCAGGCTGACACCAATGCTTTATCAATATCTGTTTTTGAAGGCTTAGGTAAGGATGGATCAGGAGATCAAATTGCGGATCCTAATAACGATATGGATGTACTCTACAGTATCGCTAGTTACTTACTTCATTACGGACAGTCTCACAATGATTTCAATATTGCCCTGTGGGAATATTACCATAATAGTCGGGCCGTGCAGCGAATTCAACAATTCTCTAAATTATATGAAAAGTACACCCCACAACAATTAAATATTCATTCATTTCCTCTGCCTCTAAACAGTGTTTATTCGTATAGAAGCACATGGGGTAGTGGTCGTAATTGGGGAGGTTTTCGTATCCATGAGGGCACAGATCTCTTTGCAGGTTATGGCCTCCCCGTCCGTAGTACATGCTATGGTATTATCGAAATGAAGGGTTGGAATTCATTTGGGGGATGGAGAATTGGAATTCGAGATATCAATAACCATTACCACTATTACGCACATCTTATGGGATTTGAAAAAGGTGTGGAAGTAGGCGACGTTGTCACAGCCGGACAAGTTATTGGCTATGTTGGAAGTTCAGGCTACGGTAAACCAGGTACACAAGGGAAGTTCCCTCCACATCTTCATTATGGCATTTATCGTGACAGTGGTTTGATCGAATGGTCATTTGATCCCTATCCCCTTCTACATGAATGGGAACAGGCAGAACGAAGATCACTTACTAAAGGAAAAAAGGGTACCTCATCATGAATTGAGGTACCCTTCTTTTGTAATGGTGCATTTATGGATTAGTTACATCATTCGAATCTGGCTGATTATGGGTGTTCGATGATTGATTATTATTCGTATCCGTTGGGCTGGTGCCGTTAATATCTAATGGAATTGAAATATTAGGAGCATCCCCTTCATTTCCACCAATAGGTTGACCTTTAGAGTTGTAATAATACATAGGAACGTCACCTACAACCATTAGGTATGATATAGGTATTTCCGTCTCTACAGAATCATGTTCCATATCAAAAGGAATGACTACAGCAACGTCTACACTGACGTGGATGTATACCTCCACAAGAATCATATTGATTCCAGCATCCCGTTGCCTCGTTGATAATTCGATCTTAGCGGCTCCCTGAGGCTCTATTTTCACGGGAATTCCAGGACCAATTGAAGCCAGAAAAGGACTTCCTAACGCCATCCCAATAGGAATATGTTCCTTTAACTGATGTACGTCGTTTAATGTAGCTTGAACAACCTTAAACGTATTGGATGTAATCTTCATTTGTTCTGCATAATTCAACATGAACCCTGATACCTTGCCGGACGTATCCATTTTCCAATTCACGAGATCATCGAAATTCTGTTCTTGCGCAACCTGTGCTGTAATCGCCTCATTGATCGCTTCCGTCGCCAGCTGTTTCACTCTAATTTGAGCCAAATTCATAATAGGTGGTTTCAAATTACGATCTATATACGCGAATCCCTGAAACATTATGATTAAAAAAACGAGAAACCCAACAAGCCACAATCTACGTCTGCTTCTGGGTTTCCCGCTTCGCTGGCTATGCCACCTTGCTCTTCTTTTCATGATCATCCCCCTAATGCCGACAATAAATCTCTATACAAGCATATGATTGGGATTACAAAAAAAGAAGAAGCTCTAATCTAAGATGGCCGGTATGTGTCTTCCACATCTGATAATTCTATTCTAATGTAATGCCACTTTTGCCGATTTCGAGCGTTCAGATTTTACTGGAATTTCAGGCAATTCGTTAACAGATATAATACGATCGGACTTCTTCTCTGGCTGCTTCCAATACTTCTCATTTCCCGGTAAATCATCGAACCACGAGGCATCACTTGGACAATCCAGAACCATAAACTTCCCATACACATCGTCTCTTGATTGGTGATATTTTAAATAAGCCTTACCGTGGTCAATAGCTAAGATCTCAATTTTTCCAGATGTATGACTCATAGATAGACGGACTCGTTTACCCAACCCTGATGTCTTCGCCTTAGCCTCTTCCACAAGTTGATACACCTGCTCCAACGGAAGTACAAAATCTCGGTTACCTGCAACCGGACGATTTATAAAGAAATAATAAGGTGTGACACCAGCCCACGACAATTGATCAAGAAGTTCTGCAAGTACATCGGCATTATCATTGATTCCACGTAAAATAGGCGTTTGGTTTACGACGATTGCTCCTGCTTGATGTAACGCCTCAAACCCCCGTTTGGCTTCAGGCGTTATTTCACGCGGATGATTAATATGGGCCATGACATAGATGCGTTTATCAGCACTTGAGTGCCTCTTGATAAGTTCTAATAACTTCTCGTCTTCGTAGATTCGCATCGGGTTAAATACAGGAATTTTAGATCCTAATCGAATAACTTTGACATGCTCAATATCACGCAATTGGTCAAGAATGATCTCTAGCTTCGAAGTAGCTAGGATTAAGCTATCTCCACCTGTTAGTAATACATTATTTATTTCTGGATGATTCGCAATATACTCAATTCCTGGGCTTACATCGGACATCGCTTCTTTTACGTCATTACGAAATAAGCGCTTTCTAAAACAATATCGACAATAAGCACCACATACCTCGGATACAATTAATAAGGCCGTCGTTCTATATTTATGCTGGCAACCGGGTACAACGTAGTTCGTGTCTTCATCCGATGCATCCCAGCGACCATACTCGGATAGTTCTCCTTCATTCGGAATAACTAATTTCTTGATCGGATCATTTGGATCAGCCCAATTCACTAGCTTTAAGTAATAATCATTAACGCGAAATACGAATTTCTCCGTTATCTGTTTAAGTTTCTGACGCTCATGTTCCGGGATTTCCATGATCTTATCAATATCGGTAATATATTTCGGCTGTGGCATATTACTCCTCCTTGAAGTTTAAAATATGGTTTGTTACATTTGTCCCCCCTTTTTCTTAAAATAAAAATGACCCGTCCCATCACAAAGCGAAGTAAACACTTCACCTTGGGAAGGGTATCGGGCCATAAAGACGCAAAAAGACCCGATAACGGGTCATTAGAACAGTTATAAACCATAAGTTGACCCATCTACTACTGACGAGGTTAGCTGTCGGGCTCGGGAAAGATGGTTCCCTACAAATGTCTCTTGATTCGCCCCAAATAAAATGGTTCCCCCGCTTTTCAGCTACTATGCTGAAAATTAAGCGTAACTTTATAGTACATAAGTCCATTCAATTAGTCAAATGTTGGATATTTTAAATTTCAAAAAACAAAGAACATTCATCAAGGCATTAGATTAGTTTAATGAATGTTCTTCGTCAAATATTACTTTCCTTCAGCAACTGCCTTTGCAGCATGTTCTCCACTCAAGCGTCCGCTAGTTAACGCATACTGAACCGCACTACCTGACATATAGACCTGGTTGTACAAATAGCGATTCGCTGCTTCTCCACCCGCGTAAAGATTGTTGATAATCGAGCCATCTTCTTTTACAACGCGATAATGTTCATCAACTTTTACTCCACCAAAGGTACCCATTGTCTTAGGATAATACTTAAAGGCATAGAATGGACCTTTATTAACAGATACAAGTGTCTTTACTTCTTTGTTGAATTCATCTTTACCTGAAGTTACTCCAGCATTGAAAGTATCCATTGTTTTCACAAGAGCTGCTCCAGATACTTGCATAGTAGAGGCTAATTCTTCCATTGTATTTCCGACAGCGATCTCAGCATTAGGAAGTTTACCTTCAATGGCACCAATTACTTTCGCATTGGCTTCACTTGAATCTATCACCATCCACACTTGTTCATTTGGAACAACCTTATTCGTTACAATAGCGTAATGACTATTTTCATCCATAAAACGTTCGCCTTTTTCGTTCACTAATACTTTAGTAGTATCCCATTCAATACCACGTAATTCTGGAACCAAACTTCCCATACCTAGACCAATCACCCACGGATCTTCGTATAACGCTGCGCCTAATTTTTCTGCCATGACTATCCCATCACCTGTACTACCCGCAGCAGCTGCACTGATCCCCATATCGTCAACAAATTGAGGTAAGAAACGCTTCATCATTTCCTCACTCTTAGCAAATCCTCCTGAAGCGATGATGACTTTTTTCGCATGAACGATCAGCTTTCCTTCAGCATTCTCCGCTGCAACACCAATTACGTTACCTTTATCATCCGTGATTAATTCCGTTGCTTTTGTCTCTAAAAGGATATCGACTCCTTTATCTTTAAGGGTCTTATCTAGATTTGCAATTAAGCTAGCACCACCAGCTTCAGGAAAATGAAGGCGAGCTACAGGATCAACACCATATCCTTCCACACGAGTATACTTATGATTCATATAATCAACCAACCAGTGTGTTGTATCTACTGCCTCATCCATAAAGGTTTCTACACGATCATAATCTGGATATATACTATCAGGATTACTTGTACTTTGACGCTCTTTCCACAACTGCATCCATGATTCTGGTGAATCCTCAATGCCTAGTTCCTTTTGGAAACGAGTACCTGTTGCAGAAATACCTCCGCCAGATAACGCTGTAGAACCACCTACCGTTGCCATTTTCTCTAGTACAATAACCTTGGCGCCGTTCTCAAACGCAGATCCAGCAGCTGTGAGACCTGTACCTCCTCCACCAATAACGACAACATCCGTTGTTAGTTCAGTTTCCTTTTGTGCCTTATCATCCGTTATGGCAGCAACCTTAAGGGTAGCTACATCTCCGCCCGCTTGCTTGACACAATCTTCAACCGCAGCAAGGATCGCCTTCGATGAATTAGAAGCGCCTGACACAACATCAACTGCCAATGTCTGTCCCTCAACAATTTGCTGAGGGATACGTTCGAATGGTGTATTGCTAAGACCATCCGTTTCGCTATGCTCTTTAATAGTTACAGATACGATCGCGTTATCATCAAATACAACCTCAACCGTGATATCACCATTGTTACCTTGTGCCTTTGATGTGTAAGTACCTGCTTTATAAGTTGCTGTTCCCGAAGTTGTATTCGAATTTGCGTTAGTATCTTTGGCAGAATTTGAACAAGCAACTACATTTAGTATTAATACTAATCCCAACAGCAAGAAATTTACCCTTTTCCAATTCCTTTTCATGGTTTTCCCCCTTGGCGTATAAAATCATTGTATACATAGATCTTATATGGTTGGGTCATCACGACGTCAAGCAGACTTTGTGAAATTTTGCACGTATAAAGGTGTGGAAAAATGAAAAGTATGGGGTTAACCCGATCCCCGATGTTTACACATTCAGGATATCTTATTTTCTTTTATCTCCTGTTGAACACCTGAAGAGATAACATCACCATTTCTTCTCTTTTTTCCAACATAGAGGGTCAAATATTGCTCCTTATCTCTAAGTTCAATGTACTGGCTTTTTTCAGTAACAGGGCCTAGATCTGCAACATCTAATTGTAAAAAATTTAATTTCTCCAATTTCTCTAGCATTTTATTTCTACTGTAGTAATCTCTTAATTCAATTGGGATATTCATAAACTCCTTACATTTACTCCCTAGATGAGGATAGGCTCCCGTAAGAAGCCCCTCTTCTTGTAGAAAGGGAGATACAACATCCATCAGACATTTGTTCGTTGATTTAGCATATGCTTTGCTCATTCCATGATCGATTATTATATCCACTGATGAATGAATAATCGGTAACTGATCTACTTCACAGCAGAAGAAGATAAAGTGATGATGTGCATCCTGCAGAGCTAAATTTTTTTGAGTATTCATGAGCCTTTCTTTATCCTGACAAATAAGAATGTAAGTACTATTCTTGGGGATGAAATCAATATATTGCATTAAAAATCTGCCAACACAATGATCTAATTCTAATATGTATTTAGGTTCATTTGCGTGATTCTGTATGTAGTCAATTAATGTTGTTGTACCGTTATACATAAAATTAATATACTTCGGTGAAGTCGCTTCCAAAAACTCCTGTTTCGTTGGTATCACTTTTTTATGACTTACTACCTTTTTATCTATATATATGCCATCCTCAATTACTGCAGCATAGCCACATTCACACTGAACCATAGCTTCTAATATCATATTCTTCTCAATCGTTCCATCACTGAAATCTAACGTTGCTGAACAATAGGGGCAATGTAATAATCCTATTGAGGATATTGGAAATCCTAATCTTTTTCTTTTACCCATATCATTCATTTTCAATTCATGTATTCTGTCACTTAATAAGGAATCAATCACTTTTAATTTTTGCTGTTCTTTCATGATCTGATCCTTTTTCTTTTCCAATACAGATAAGTAAAATTTACGGTATTCATCTGTTTTGTCACCTTCAAGCCGATTAAAGCATAGAATTTCCTGAATTTCAGTTAAAGAAAGATCTAATTGCTTTAACATATATATTTTTTCAAGATCGCCATGATCCTCGTCGCTAAATTTATACTGACAACCATGCTTTTCTACAACGAGTAGTCCCATATCTATATAATGACGGATGGCATCTTGGGTAATATTATTTTTTTTGGAGAACTCACCAATTTTCATTTCACATTACTCCTTTTTCATTCGTGAAAATTATCACAATATAAAACAAGACGGAATACGCCTTTATATCGCTATCGTACCCGATGATTACATACGGCGCAACTATTTGAACAGCTTTATGTAGTACTATTATTTTATAGACTTCAAACATTGAGAACATTCTATAAAAGCAATTTCTCTCTCCTATTCACTAAGATAAATCAAATGGCAGAAAGAATCCTGTGGTAAGGATCCTTTTCTGCCATTATAGTCGTCTTTTTAATTCGAATTCTGATTGCTATAGTGTCTCTGTCTCATCGCCTCAAACATTAATACAGAGGAAGCCATACTCACGTTCAGTGACTCCGCTTGTCCTCGCATAGGGATGATGAGCGTATCATCTACTAACTGACGAACTCCTTCTGACACGCCTTTCGCTTCGTTTCCAACCAGTAGCCAAGTAGATCCTTTGAATTCGTACTCATAACAATTATAGTCTGCTTGTAGACTAGTGCTAACTAGGCGTGCACCGCCCTCTTTCGCTTGTGGTAGGATATCAAGTAAATCCCCTTCCACCACAGGTAGATGAAAGATCGACCCCATCGTAGAACGAATCGTCTTGGGATTGTACAGATCTACACATCCTCGACCTAATATAACCCCATCCGCTCCTGCTGCATCTGCGCTACGAATAATCGTACCTACGTTCCCCGGATCTTGTACACCATCCAGTACCATCACTAGACTGTTCTCTTTGGCTAGTAAGTCAGCAAGATCAACCGTTCGTTTGCGAACAACTGCAAATACAGGTTGTGGCGTAACCGTATCGGTACATTTACCAATAATCGCTTCCGAGACACCAATCCACTCGGCATCATTTGAATTTAAATGCTTCAATTCCGCTGGAATTCCCTTGTCTATATCATAAGCAACACATTCAATGTCCGCTTCATACTCGAAAGCTTCCTGAACTAAGTGTATCCCTTCTACAATAAACTTATGTCCTCGATCCCGATGCTTCTTTTCCAACAATTGCGTCCATTCTTTCACACGCGCATTGTGCAGGGATGTAATATCCATCTTAACCCATCCTTATCCTGTAACCCTATTTGGGGAATTCCAGTTCCAATTTAATCAAATCATCTTTTTGTCCTAATATAACAAGAACATCGTCTTTATCTAAAGGTTCATTCGCATCCGGTGAGATGTTCATCTTACTTCCCGTCTTAATAGCCATCACATTGCATCCGAATCGAGCTCTAACATCCAGTTGTTTCAGATTCTTTCCAATCATCTTATCTGAGGTTCTCATCTCCACAATGCTGTAATCATCGGATAGCTCAATGTAATCCAGAATATTAGGAGATGTCAAATGATGAGCAACCCGAAGTCCCATATCGCGTTCAGGAAAAATAACCTTATCTGCACCGATTTTGTGTAGTACTTTCCCATGAAGTTCATTCTGTGCTTTAACAATAAGGGTAGGTATACCTAAGTCCTTTAATATCAATGTGGTTAAAATACTGGATTGAATATCTTGTCCAATGGCTACAACAACCACTTCAAAATTACGAATACCTAATGCACGCATAGCTTCTTCATCGGTAGAATTCGCCGATACCGCATGCGTCACAATGTTGGATATTTCCTGAATTCGCTGTTCACTGGAATCGATTGCTAACACATCAAAACCCATATCCGTCAGTGCTGTTGCGACACTTGATCCAAATCTACCCATTCCAATGATGGCGTACTGCTTCTTAGCCATTGATTAACCTCCGCTATTCAAATATATTCAATGATTATATCATATTGGTAACAAAACTTGAATTTCAGCTGGGCAAGAGGGGAATATTAAACGTTGATTACACTAGGTAGGAGGGAATACAAACATGCCGATCGTACTCGACTTACGTCAAGCCATCGTACACAAGGTTCACAGTAAGACTGATACTGAGCTACGCGAGATGATTGAGGGATCCGTTGATGGTCCAGAAGCTGCATTACCAGGACTAGGAGCCATATTCGAAATGATATGGAAGAACATTGATTCCAAACAGCAAGATGAACTAATTCAAGTTGCTCAGAAACATTTACAATCTGTCACCCCTGCACCACTGTCCTAGAAAAAAAGTAAATCCCTCTCCCACAAAGGGTAGAGGGATTTTGCTATACATATGAAAGCATGTATATTATGGAGCAACTTCAAGGAACTTAGCATTTGGATTTTTCTCCATCGCCGTTCTCATCGCGTACTCGTTCTCGAACAGTACGACATAGTTCCCTTTTTTATCTTGTACAAGCGTCGAGTTGATTCGGAATTTACTTGAATCGATATTATCATCTATGATCCATCTAGCGAACTGATATTGCATGCGCTGCAGTTGCACATCCACGCCATATTCGCCTTTCATCCGATATTCAAATACTTCGAATTGAAGTTGACCAACAACCCCAAGAATCGTATCATCAAAGCTCACGGTTTTGAATACTTGAATCGTGCCTTCCTCCGTTAGCTGGTCAATCCCCTTTTGATATTGCTTGTGTTTCAGGGCATTCTTAACGGTTACCTTCGCGAATATCTCAGGTGAGAATGTTGGAAGCTCTTCGAACACCATATCACTATCTTGGCTAAGGGAATCCCCAATTCTAAAAATACCTGGATCAAACAATCCGATAATATCTCCAGGATATGCTTCCTCTACAATGTCACGGTCTTGCGCGAGAAACTGTTGTGGTTGCGACAGTTTAATGTCTTTGCCTACACGGATGTGCTTAACACTCATCCCGCGATGGAACTTCCCAGAGACGATCCGAAGGAATGCAATTCGATCTCGGTGAGCTGGGTTCATGTTCGCTTGAATTTTGAAAACATATCCAGAGAACTTCTCGTTCGTTGGTTGCACTAGACCACCTGCGCTGCGGCGAGGTTCTGGCTTAGGAGCAAGTTGTAAGAAGTTTTCTAAAAATGTTTGTACCCCAAAGTTGTTAATTGCGCTCCCGAAAAATACGGGTGTTAACTCCCCGTTATTGACCTTCTCAAGATCAAATGGATCTCCAGCCACATCCAGCAACTCTAGCTCCTGACATAGTTGGTCATGTAAATACTCCCCAGCCATTTCGCGAATGATTGGATCATGGTAATCTTTTACCTTCTGTACTTTGATAACAGAATGGTCATTACCTTGAAATAGCTCCACTTGATTGTTCATCCGATCGTAGACTCCGCATAAGTCGCGACCCGTACCGATTGGCCAGTTCATAGGTACCGAACGGATACCTAATACCTGTTCCAGCTCTTCCATCAATTCAAACGGGCTCCGACCTTCTCGGTCAAGCTTATTGATAAATGTAAAGATTGGAATCCCTCTTTGGGCGCATACTTGGAACAATTTGACCGTTTGGTTCTCTACCCCTTTAGCCACGTCAATAAGCATGACAGCACTATCTGCTGCTGTCAGTGTCCGATAGGTGTCCTCACTGAAATCTTGGTGACCTGGTGTATCTAGAATGTTAATCCGATGTCCAATATAATCAAATTGCATAACCGAAGAAGTTACCGAGATTCCACGTTGCTTCTCAATTTCCATCCAGTCACTCGTAGCATGCTTACTTGCCTTACGGGCTTTAACTGAACCCGCTAGACGAATAGCGCCCCCGAACAAGAGTAGTTTCTCTGTTAAAGTTGTTTTACCAGCATCCGGGTGAGAAATAATCGCAAAAGTTCTGCGCTTATCTACTTCCTTCTGCAAAGTTGGGTCAATTACTTCGCTCATTTCACATTTCCCTTCATCACTAAAGTCATGTCTATTATTGTACCACATTCTGTACGCAAATCATCCTCATGTATTGCTACATGAGGATGATTTATGAAAGATTTTTTTTATATTATTTTTTCCACACGACGTTATCTTCATCCTGACCATTCACAGGCCACCAATGGAAACCGTCATTTTCCAAAAGTTTATCTGCCTTTTCTGGACCCCATGATCCCGCTGGATAAGTTGAAAGATTACTTGGATCTTGTGCCCAAGCTTCAGCAATGTGATCTACAAAAGTCCATGCTGATGCGACTTCATCCCAACGTGTGAAATAAGTCGATTCACCACGTGCCGCATCATGTAGAAGGCGCTCATAAGCTTCAGGAGAGTTAATACCAACCATACAACTCTGGCAGAAATCCATCGCTACGGGTTGAATATCCGTCTCAGATCCAGGTTTCTTCGCATTAATCTTAACGTAGATCCCTTCCATTGGATTCACTCTGATCACCAATAAGTTAGGTTCAAGTTTATGTTTTTGACCTAAATATACATTTGTAGGCATGCTACGGAATTCAACCACAATCTCAGTAGTTTTTACAGGCAATCTTTTTCCAGTGCGAATATAGAACGGAACACCTGCCCAACGGAAGTTATCCACAAATAAGCGTGTCGCGAAGTAAGTCTCGGTATTCGAAGCAGGATCTACTTTGTCTTCGTCACGGTAGGCTGGCAGTTCGTTCCCATTAGCACTACCTTGAATATATTGACCTCGAACAACATTGTTCTCCACTTCTTCGGCATTTAGATATGGGCGTAAAGAACGTAGAACCTTAACCTTCTCGTCCCGGATGTCTTCTGGTAACAAACGACTTGGTGGTTCCATTGCAATCATTGTTAACATCTGAAGCATGTGGTTCTGCCCCATGTCCTTCAATGCTCCTGCATGATCGTAATATCCCCCACGCTCTTCAACGCCAACGGTTTCACTTAACGTAATTTGAATGTTAGCAATGTGCATATTATTCCATAATGGCTCAAAGAAAGCATTCGCGAAACGAATGACTTCAATATTTTGCACCATTTCCTTACCTAAATAATGATCGATACGATATATTTCTTCTTCTTTGAACACTTGTCGAATTTGTTCATTTAGCTTCTCAGCTGACTTCAAGTCATATCCAAAAGGCTTCTCAATAACAAGGCGATTCCATCCTGGACCTACCAGCATGCCACCTTTTTCTAAATTGAAAGACACATTACCGAATAACTCAGGTGCCAATGCCAAATAGAACATACGGTTACCAGGAATTTGATAACGCTCTTCAATCTTCTCTGTTTGTTCCTTTAATTCACGGAATCCATTAACATCGTTAATATCTAGAGATTTATATTCAAAATGCTGAGCAAATGTTTGCCATTCTTCGTTTTCTTCCGTTTTATAACGGCAAAACTCACGAATTGATTGATACAGATCATCCCTGAATTCATCCTGTGTACGTGGACGACGTGCTACGCCAATCACTGCAAAATCTTCTGCTAATTTTCCTTCACGATAAAGACTATAAATAGCAGGGAATAGCTTTCTTCTTGCCAAATCTCCGGTTGCACCAAAGATAAAAAACACCGCACTTGGGGTTTGAATTTCTTCAAGATTTAAGTTATCAGCCATGGCTCCTCATTCTCTCTCTATGTAATATAGTGTATATTTATGAATTTTATCATTTACAACTTTGTAAAAAGTATGAAGCATCAAATGTTGTGATGCTATTTTAGCACATTGTTCTGCATCATGCCATCTTATTCCTGACAAGACTACTGTGATTTCACGAACCCCTCAAATGATATGCATTTAATATTCAATCGTGATGATTGGAAACCCAAGGGTAACTCGATTCTGCCCGCTAAGTTCATCATGATGAACTGCAATTTGAAGATCTATGGTATGGTCACCACTAACAAGATTGAAGCCAAGGGAGGGTGCTACATAAGAGTGGCTAAGCGTCATATCATCCGCATACGTCTCTACTTGTTTTAATTTTAGATGGGACTGTATTGTGGTCTCTACATCCTTCATAGTCGTTGTTATAGATTGTTCCTCTTTAACGTTCCCCTGAACAGAGGCATTCCATTCAGCAGCCATATTCATAAGATCCAATTGAGCGTGGAATTTGTCCTGCAAATGTTGGATTGCAGATGAATGGACTGCATCTAGCGACTCCATTGTGACGATGAAATAGCTCTGATCTTCTGAAATAACCTGCCAGTTCAAGTTAACTCTAATTCCGTCAACTATGGTGAGCGAACGATAAGATTCATGTTCTGTATTCGTTACTGATTGAAGGTTAGATAGCCCCAGAAGTTTTGTCAGTTTTTGAGCGGCTTCTTGGGAACTTAACTTGCCATCATTGCTCCATTCCCCTTGCCATTTAACGACGACTTTCAGTGGAGTCTCCATGATCTCTTGACCCCATTGAATTAAGTCAGCAAGTCTCTTATCTTCTTTATTTATTTTTTGAGCTACAGAAGCATCCCGACCAAATCCTATAAATATAACGATTATACATAATAGCATGATTCCAATTTTTCCAAGACCTCTTTTATTACTCATGATTGAATTCCTACCTTTCGACTCTAAATCTATGAATCTACTAAATAGGGTTGCCCATTTACTATCTTTTATACCTAAATCCAGATTTATAAGACAAAAGAACCCAAGAAGCTCTTTATAACTTAGCTTCTCAGGTTCCTTATTTAAATGATCATACCGCTTATATTACTCTGCTAATCCGTTTTTATATGCATAGATTGCCGCTTGAGTACGATCATCTACATTTAACTTAGATAATATATTCGTCACATGAAATTTGACCGTCTTGATCCCTATGATCAGATCATCCGCAATTTCTTGATTAGACTTACCTTTTGCCATCAAGCGTAACACATCCATCTCACGCTCGGTTAGTTCTTTATGAGCAGCCGTCTCGATCTGAGGATGGCGTAACCGATTCATCATTTTAGATGCCACTTGTGACTCTAATACAGATTGACCACGTGCTGCAGCTCGAATGGCTTCTGCAATCTCAGTAGCTCGTGACGTCTTAAGTAAATAGCTGAATGCTCCAGCCTCTATTACCGGATACATTTTCTCATCATCTAAATAACTTGTCAGTACAATTACCTTACAATCAGGATATAGCTTTAACAATTGCCGTGTTGCTTCGATCCCATCCATACCATCCATAACAAGATCCATCAGCACGACATCTGGTTTATACTCCCTAGCCAGTTTGATGCCTTCTTCTCCGCTTCCGGCTTCTCCAACTACTTCTATCCCATCTTCCGTTCCTAATACGGCAGCGAGACCTATACGTACCATTTCATGATCGTCTACCAACAGAACCTTTATTTCTGATTCATTCTCCATGTGTCATTTCCCCCATATCTTCATGCACAATTGGAATTGTGATTTCAATACGTGTGCCTTTATTTAATGCTGTTATAAATTGAAGCGAACCGCCAATCTCCGTCACACGTTCATTCATATTCGATAGACCATAGGAAGTCTGCTTTTTGTCACCTAATTCAAACCCAACCCCATCATCATGAATCATAACCCTTACCGTCTCCTGTCTAAGGTGAATACGAATTTCCATCTTATTTGCCTTAGAATGACGTAGTGCATTGGACATTGCCTCTTGGACAATCCGAAATAAATGATTCTCGATGCCTTTTACTAAATGGATACCCTTATCCATTTCAAACACAATTTCCATGGGAACCTTCTGTTTCAACTCATTCACTAACTCCATGAGACCTTGTTCTAAAGGTTTACCCTCCAAATAAACAGGACGTAGATGCAGGAGAAGCGCACGCATTTCTGATTGAGCAACAGCAGCCATTTCTTCAATTAAAGCTACCTGTCTCTGGGCTTTGTCAAAATCCTTATCCAGTGTTCTACCCACAGCCGTAGCCGTCATAGAGATCGCAAAAAGTTGTTGTGACACAGCATCGTGTAATTCGCGAGCTAACCTCTGTCGTTCCTCTACGATCGCCGATACTCTAGCCTGTTCTGCCAGTTGTGCATTATGGGTAGACAAACGTTGTAGTGATGTAACCTGATCTTCCCATTTCTTACTAATACGTCTCAATTGTTCGCCAAGCCGTCCAACTTCATCTTCTCCAAGAGCTGGCATAGAGCGAGCAACAATCCCTTTTTCCCAGGAAAGTAAGGTTTCACGTAAGAGTTCTAATTTGCGTTTCATCCGGTAGCTCTGATAGAAACCACTTATCATACCGATACAAATTGGAACAAGTACTAATGTGGCAACGGTCTTAAACCCTAATTCCCAAGAATCAAATGGCGCCAAATAACCATATGTATACAATAAATAAAGAATAACAAGAAGCAAAATAAAAGAAAGAAGGGCTCCTTCGCCCATGCTTTTAGATAGCATGTTCACAGACTTCTTGGTGTTCACTCAGGAACCCCTCCTATGTTCAGATTAATCGTATGTCTATATCTCCTACGATATATGACACCGCTACTTTTACTTTATAGTCACTGTTATCATAATTAGCTGACTTCCAGGTCAATCGGTTCATCATGCCACTGTCCTTTTTACCATCGAAATCAATAGACCCGAAGAGAACAAAAGCTTCTATCTCAACCCCATAATAATCAGGTATATTTAAATCCATATCTCCCATAACACCTTGAAACATAATGGTGGTCTCTCGCTCTTCTGGCATACCTAAAGATAAATCTAGGTCACTCTCACCGAGCACATGCCATACGCTCATACTTCTCATCACCCAAGGTGATTGATCCCAATCAAAGTTAGTCATAAAACTCATCTTTTGTACGAAGCCCTCATTCGGATGTAACCTCTTTGATTTCCCATAAAATAAACCCAGAGAGATCAGGCTAATCGCTACAACAAGAATCAGATGATCTAAGAGAATTAGAACAGCTCCAATTCCCAGAAAAATATTTCCTTTTTTGATATCACCATTACGAATTCTATATATGCCTAATAACAGTAATAAGAGAGCAACAATGGTAAGAAAACTCATCCACTTGCCAAACAACATAAGGAAACCTATACATATCAATCCTATAGCTATGATTCGATTTCTTTTATCCATGGCGTTGCCCTCCTCTGATTAGTAAATTTCATAAGTGGTGGAGTTAGAAAAGCCATAGCAGTATGAAATCATACTGTATGGCTTCGCCTATCATAGCATATCATAACATTCGTTAATACGAGTAGAACTTATTTAGAACATTTTATTTACTTTCGTTCTTAGTTACAGCTGGCCCATTCATTTTGCTCTTCAATGCTTTTAATTGTTCATCAACCTTCAATTGTTTCTCAGCATCTACTGGATTAGCAAATCCTGCATGACTTGAACGGTAAGGGGCTTGCATCACATCAGCTTCAGCTTCTAATTGCATAATCTTTTCTTCCATACGGTGGAATCCAAGTGAAGCACTTCCACTCTCAATATTATGCAAGCTGTTTACTTGATTCATTTGTTTTTTAGCTTTAGCCATCTGTGCACGTGATACTAACTCATTACGTTTGTTGCGCATTTTGTAGAATTCATCTTTCATTTCATGCAGTTGCTGTACTAATTCTTTCGCTTGAGTCTCAGATTGCATGTGAAGCCCTAGATATTCTGTATGCTTTTGATCAAAATAAATTTTCTCTTCCAGTAACTTACGTGCAACTTCTTCCTGTCCGTTCTTCAAAGCTAGTTCAGCTTGCGCTTCACGTTGTCCACCCATCTTCACAGCTTCTTCTACACGTTGTTTCATTCGACGTTCGTTCGCCATTTGTTTCGCAACTGTAACCTCTGCTTCGTGAATTTCAGCCTCCATATCGCGTAAATACTGGTTCAACATTACGATTGGATCTTCAACTTTATCTAGTACCTCATTTACTGATGCCTTTGTCATATCTTTTAATCTTTTGAATACTCCCATATCTTACACTTCTCCCTTCTCATACTTAGAAAGTTTAATTTTCAATTCTTCTACTTCTTTTTTCAAAGCCTTTTTCTCAATATCCTTCATCATGTCATCCAATTCAGAGGACTGAGCATGATTGTAACCACCTGGATTTACATTGTTGTTAAATTCGGAATTAAATCCTGTATGGTTGCTGTTATTGTTGTAAGAACCACCATTATTATAGTAACCACCAGCACCTTGATTCGGATTACCATTCCCATTTCCATAAGGATTAAACGGAGGTACATATTCTTTCGGAACAACTAATGAAGCGATAAAGTATATGAACAGTGTAGTACTTGCACTAAAAGGAATGCTGATCAACACAAGGATTCTCAATAGTGTAGCATCAATGCCCATCACTTCCGCTAAACCACCACATAAACCTGTGATCATTTTATTGCGTGATGATCGGTATAACTTACTCATGAGGTTACTCCTTTCCGCTGTTGTTCAGCTTTTGTTTCAGTTTTGCCATTTCTTTTTCCAAAATGTTGGATACGGAAGATCCAGCTTGATCAATGTAATCTTGACCCGCCCGACGTAATTCTCGTAAGCTTCGTGCTTCTAATTCCCAATCTGTTATACGATCTTCCAGTCGATTAAACATTTTGGGAACATCCTTACCACCAAACTCACCCATACGTTGATTCATACGTTGCTGTAATCGTATGTTCTCCATACGGGCAGCATAATATTGACGTTTACTATATACAGTCTGATATTCCAACTTAAGTTCATTCATTTGATTCTCTAATTCACGAAGAGACAATCTGCTATCCTCTAGCAGTTCCCCATATTGTTCTAACTTTTCCTCATATATAATCTTCTCTTGAAGTGCAAGCTTCGCTAAATGATCCTCACCTGCTTTGAGCGCCAAAAGGGCCTGTTCTTCTCGTTTATCCTTCATGGAGGATGCTTGATCTACTTGCTGTTTCAATTGCTTCGTATGTGAAGCATACTGTTGAAATAATTTCTCAACTTCTGTAATATCGTCCCGTGTTGACATTAGAAATTGATCAATTAATTTAACCGGGTCCTGACTTTGTTCTAAACGTTCATTCAATGTTGCTACGGTTATATCTCTCATCCGGCGAAAAACACTCATATTTACATACTCCCTCCTTAAGAATCTGTCTTCACTTATTTAATATACGTTAGTAAGTACTTCTTTTCTTTTTGAGAAGTGATATTCCAAAGATAAGTAGTGCGATTCCGAGTAGAGGTCCAATGATCCATGATAACTTGGCTATTAATGACAGAACCCCGATCACCAAGATAATCCATCCTATTAGTACTTTCCCACGACGCACACCATAATAACCGAGAGCGATTAAAATGATTGGGAATACTAATCCTAACAACCTTCCCACCAACGGTCCAAATACTCCTAGTAACATCAATGCTCCAATAGCGATTAATACAACTGCTAAACCATTACCTCTTTTCATGCATTCTCACCGCCTTTCACTGCATCACCTTATGTACTTATTGTAGGTTAATCCGAGAAGTTTCAAAACAGACCAGAGGCGGTTTTTGTTCCTAGACCTAAGGCGGGGTAACGCTAGTCTTAAGGAGGGTAAATCACATAAAAACAGAAAAAGGTTTATAAGATTGCTTATCTAAGCAATTTTATAAACCTTTATGCTGTATACCGATGGCCGGACTCGAACCGGCAAGCCTCGCGGCACCGCATTTTGAGTGCGGCGTGTCTGCCAATTCCACCACATCGGCAAAACTTAATGGTGCGCCCTAAGAGATTCGAACTCCTGGCCTTTTGATTCGTAGTCAAACGCTCTATCCAGCTGAGCTAAGGGCGCAAACATCTTAAAACTAATTGGTGCGGAAGACCAGACTTGAACTGGTACGATAGTCACCTACCGCAGGATTTTAAGTCCTGTGCGTCTGCCGATTCCGCCACTCCCGCACAATTAATGGAGGCGCCACCCAGATTTGAACTGGGGATAAAGCTTTTGCAGAGCTGTGCCTTACCACTTGGCTATGGCGCCATGTATGAAATGGAGCGGACGACGGGAATCGAACCCGCGACCCTCGCCTTGGCAAGGCGATGCTCTACCGCTGAGCCACGTCCGCATATAAATGGCTGGGAATATAGGATTTGAACCTATGCATGACGGAGTCAAAGTCCGTTGCCTTACCGCTTGGCTAATTCCCAACAACTTAGATAAAAATGGGGCGACTGATGGGACTTGAACCCACGAGTGCCGGAACCACAATCCGGTGCGTTAACCCCTTCGCCACAATCGCCATAATTAAATTAGTACAAGATGTTAATTCAAAAAATATGGGGCGACCGACGGGAATCGAACCCGCGAAATGCCGGAACCACAATCCGGTGCGTTAACCACTTCGCCACGATCGCCATATTGATGAATAACAGATTTCTTTTTGGCAGGGGCAGCAGGAATTGAACCCACACCAACGGTTTTGGAGACCGTTGTTCTACCTTTAAACTATGCCCCTATAAAAGAAATGGTGGAGGATGATGGATTCGAACCACCGAACTCGTAGAGAGCAGATTTACAGTCTGCCGTGTTTAGCCACTTCACTAATCCTCCATAAAACATGGTGCCGGCGAGAGGACTTGAACCCCCAACCTACTGATTACAAGTCAGTTGCTCTACCAGTTGAGCTACACCGGCGCACCTATAAAACATTGGTTAAATCAATGGTGGCTCGGGACGGAATCGAACCGCCGACACGAGGATTTTCAGTCCTCTGCTCTACCGACTGAGCTACCGAGCCTTATAAGGTAATAATGGCGGAACCGACGGGATTCGAACCCGCGATCTCCTGCGTGACAGGCAGGCATGTTAGGCCAACTACACCACGGTTCCATAAAAAAATAATTGGTTGCGGGGGCAGGATTTGAACCTGCGGCCTTCGGGTTATGAGCCCGACGAGCTACCGGGCTGCTCCACCCCGCGTCATTGATAATAAGCATATTGAGTTAAATGGTGGAGGCTGAGGGGATCGAACCCCCGACCCTCTGCTTGTAAGGCAGATGCTCTCCCAGCTGAGCTAAGCCTCCACGAGAAAGACATTTACTATCATAACAGATATATTGTCATAAAATCAAGTGCTTATGCAATATTTCTTTATTTAAAAATGGTGACCCGTAGGGGAATCGAACCCCTGTTACCTCCGTGAAAGGGAGGTGTCTTAACCGCTTGACCAACGGGCCTTGTAAATATAATGGCGGAGAGAGAGGGATTCGAACCCTCGAGACGCTTGTGGCGCCTACACGATTTCCAATCGTGCTCCTTCGGCCAGCTCGGACACCTCTCCATATGGCTCCCCGAACAGGACTCGAACCTGTGACAACTCGATTAACAGTCGAGTGCTCTACCAACTGAGCTATCAGGGAATAATCAAGGTTTAATCCTTGAAAACTAGATACGAATGAATTTGCAGTTCGAAACTTTCATTTGCTTCTGAAGCCTAAACTTCAGAATATTAGGATAAGCCCTCGACCGATTAGTATTGGTCAGCTCCATGCATTGCTGCACTTCCACCTCCAACCTATCTACCTCGTCGTCTTCAAGGGGTCTTACTAATTGGGAA
>NZ_JCAIUM010000008.1:0-244814 GCF_059445545.1 Paenibacillus sp. Y568 | reverse complement strand
AACGAGGAACTTATGATCTAGTACATTCTGTTAGAGGGAACGCGGAGTGCTGGGAAACTAGCACGCTCCGTGTGGAGCAGGGGAAAAGCTGGAGATCGCATCAAAGGCTTACCTATTGCTACCGATAGCACAATAGAGGCAAGAAGGCAGCCGGCAATCTGAAGTGACCCCATAAAGTTAGACATAATTTTATGGGGTCACTTCAATCCCGATCGGCTGCTTTTGTTCAGCTATACCAGCTAATAGCTTGTCAAGATTACCAGTAAAGTGATACTTATTCATATGGTATATTTAAAAACATGTAAGGCAAATAACCCTCCAATTTTATTTCATTTGGAAGGTTATACCACTGCTTTCATATTAAGCAGACCGGAATGTCTTTTTGTTTTTCATGATGGCATATAGCCAATGAACCAATTTATTGGCACATGCGACTAGAGCCACTTTATGTGGTTTCCCTTCGGCTCTCTTACGATCATAGAACTCTTTGATTCGTGTATTGCGAGCCCGGATTAAGCCACATTGGACAGCCAAAACCAGTGCATATCGAAGCTGCCTGGAACCACGTTTTGTGATCCGATTTCGAGTTGCTGTGAACTTGCCCGAAGCAAAGACACTTGGGTCAATGCCTGCAAAAGCGACTAGCTTTTTGGGATGATCAAATCGGTCGACTTCTCCAATTTCAGATAAAATTGTTGCCGCAATTTTATGTCCAATACCGGGAATCGACTGAATTAATTCAAATTCTTCAATTTCTTCAGCCAGAGCACCTATGTTCTGTTCCAATCCTGTAAGATGCTCTTGGTACTGAAGAATAAGGGTAATAAGGACCTTCAAATTAATTAAGTGGCTTGCGTACATGGTTTGCTGAAATGGGTTTTGTTTTGCCGCATCTAGCAGCCGTTGAACGCGTTGGTTAATCCAGTCCTCTGAACGTCCTCGTTTCGAAGTGAGAAGTTCTTTCATTTTAGCTTTGAGTGAATCTTCATCCGTCTGCAATACTGAATATGAGGTTGGGAATTCACTTAAAAACCGTAGTGATATACCTGAATACATAGATCCAAAGACACCTTTGTAAGCAGGGAAAACCTGATCTAGAACAGCTTGAAATTGCAGTTTAGTCTGTACACACATCTTTGAAAGAGATTCATATTGCCTTGTAAGATAGCGTAGATTGAGCAGTTGCACACCCCTTTTCTTAAAAGGTTCAAACTCTTCTTTGTAGTACAACTCTCCTAAAAGATAAGCGTCAGCAGCATCCGTCATTACTTTACGAAGCTGAGACTTCCTAAGCCGATTTGAGATAAGCGGATTAATGACAATGTAAATATATTGATGCTCCTCTAGGAACTGAACAACGGGGCTTTGGTAATGTCCGGTTGCTTCTAGAATAAGTAAAGGACGTTGTTTGGATACAGACTCAACGTCCTTTAAAACTTGATGGAGATTCGCTAGACCATCACGAGTGTGCTGGAAATGGAACGTCCCTCTGAATGGGTTTCCGCGCTCTAAAAAGGCTTGTCCATGGCTTTCTTCTTTAGAAATATCTAGACCGATAACTGGATTCATTTCATCTCTCCCTGTATGTTAGATTTACTGGCAGCCCCTACGTTTTCCTCTTGTCGCTCCATAGCATCGCTTGTTATACGGGATCTTACGTCCCAACCAGCCTCAATCATGGTCATGACAAGTAGGGGTGAACATTATAGCGCTCGGGATCAAGTCCCACGGGCAGGTACGTTCGACCAGGCTACCTTAATCCTCTATGCAAATGAAAAAAGGATCAACCAGAAAGAACTGGTTGATCTCATAATACGAACGGGCAGGATAGCGCAACACTTTTTATATGTTTGCCATCCCAGATTATGGATTAATCTGGGGATTAACTTATTCTCGCAAACCTTTTGATATTATTAACGTCTTATTATTTAGAAAAGAGGGGTAGAAATATGAAATTACTACGTTATATATCTGTACTAAGCGTTTCAATTTGTTTATTTTCAGGTATTGGGCTAAATTCAGTTAGTGCGGGCATGGTGAGTGACACCGATTTAAAATTGAAGTTGAATAATTCTTTTGTTTTATATTCCAATCAACAGCTTCCTTATGCAGATGAAAATGGAAGAACACTCATTCCATTAAGGCTTATTGGGGATGTAATGGGTGCAAATATTTCTTGGATTGGTAAGGAACATAAAGCAACAGTATCCGTGGGGAAAGACACTATATCATTAGTGGTCGGACAGAAAACAGCCCTACTAAATGGGAAAGAGATACCGTTAGACACAATGGCGGTTTTAAAGAATTCTACAATTATGGTACCTGCACGGTTTATTTCCGAAGCGTTTGGAATAAAAGTTGATTACAACAAAACAACAAATGTTGTACATCTAACAGATCCTAGAATAATGAGTTCAGAATCTTTTACAGGAATTAATGAAATGCAACAATTAGACAATAACTTTAATGATAAGCTTGCCCCAAAAAATGTTACTATCTTTGAAGATCAGAAAAACAGTAAAAATAATAAACTATCCGTAAAAGTAATGAACTATTCTTCTCAAACAGTAAAAAAGGGGAACTTAAATGGTAACATTGTCTTCTTCGTAAGCGACTCCAAAACTGCATTTATTGGAACAAGAGGAATGATAAACATGTCTGATAATAATTTGGTCGACATTAAATCAGGCAGTGTATATACTGATAACATTTATTTAATTAAGACCGTTAAAGATGAGCCAGTTCGTTATATTTTTTGCAATTATTTTGTAACACGAGGCTGAGTCAGTCAATCTCCATTATCGAACGTTACGCTAACGGGCAGGATAACGTGGTTAAGTCTACTATTAAGTGTTTTGAGTTAGAGGGGGCAGTAAAGTGGGTAAGAAAGGATTGATCTATGGTTGTCTGCTGACGCTTGTTATAGGTGTTTGTGCTGTAGAAATATACTTTTATTCTTTAAATAGTTCAAGTCAAATCCAATTCAAAGAGCAAATCACAATAAAAGAAGTGAAGGATATTACATTAAGTCCCTCATCTGAAACACCTTCTGTACATCCGTTCGAAGTACAGGCGATGCCAGATGACAAAGTGTTAAAGACGTTTGTTTATAATCTATCGATAATTGCTAACGGTCAAGGCTCAAGTTATTTTGAGTACAAGGCAAGCGCTGATGGAAAAAAAGAGTTACTACAATTATATGTGAATAATAGAGGTTTGAAGGATTTGAATCTTCGGCTAAGGTCCCCTTTAGATAATAAATGGATTGAAGCTTCAATTCCTCCTGGAACTATCTATGGGGGAGAAATGCAGTGGGGATTCGAACAAGAAGGCAACTGGTACATTGATTTAAACAATGCCGACGGGTCTGTAATAACAGCAGATCTAGCCCTAATAAGAATTGGAATCTAACAAAAAACACCAACATATTAAACTAACGGGGAACGATAGCTCAATAAAACAGCGACAGTCTAGGACTTTATTTTCTTGTCCTTGGCTGTCGCTGTTTCAATTTCAAGGCTCAATCTATAACTCTTGGCGATGTTCGGAAGATTTCCATTCCGAACATCGCCAAGAGTAAGATTCCCTCCTCATCTCACTCAATTTAACGTTCATAGCCTCTTGTCTTTTCTCATAATTAAACTGTTGGGAATGTTTTTTTCTTTTCTTTTGTCCAAGAGACGATAAGCCAAATATGTATTGGGATCGCGATCAAAGAGTAAACGATAAAGATCAGGTTAAATATCGTTTTGTATACGAAGGATTGTTCTTGATTGAAGTTACACGTTGCGTACAAAATGACGGCTGCACAAAATATATATTTGTTATAAGCTGAGTCCCCTTTTCGTAATCGAATAATTAAAGCGTTAACCCATCCAAAGAGGCTCAGTAAAGCAATTGATAATATCCATGTCATCGGCTTTGTTCCCCCATTCTATGACTAGTATAGCCAATAAAAACCTAGTTTTAGACCGTATGCAAGCGTATGTAGTTTTATTAAAAACAAGAAATTATCTAACTGTGACTGATTGATCGTTGCAGATTTTTTTCATGTCTAAAAGCATGCTTTTAGGCATTAGCAAAAATGACTTGTTATATTGTGTCAAAATCCCTTGAAATCACTTTGGGCATGTGCCATGTATGAACCGTTAGTTTTTGGCACGAAAAAAAGAGGAGGGAGACACTTTGAAATTGGCATACGGACGTGTTTCCGCAAAAGACAAAAATGAAACACGACAGCTTATTAAATTTCGTGAATTAGGTATTGAGGAACGGTTTATATTTGTAGATAAATTAAGTGGTAAGGATTTCAATAGACCACAGTATCAGGTTATGCTTCAAATGATCCGAGAGGGTGACTTGGTTTATATCGATGCACTGGATCGTCTTGGGCGAGACTATGACGGAATCATGAAGGAATGGAAATATATTACGCGGGAGTTAAAAGCGGATATCATTTGTTTGGATAACGAGAAGCTATTTAATTCTCAGAGCTTTCGGACCATGGGAGACTTTGGTAAAGTAATGGAGGATCAGTTCTTAAGTCTACTAGCATACGTTGCTGAGCAAGAACGGAAGAAGAATCGGCAGCGGCAAGCTGAAGGAATAGAAGTAGCTAAAGCAGAAAGGGTTAAATTTGGTCGCCCCAAGATTGTAATTGAGGGGGATTTCATTCAGGTCTACCAGGAATAGAAATCTGGAGTGATCACAGCCGTCGCGGCCATGCAAAAGGTGAATATGAAACATCGAACCTTTTATTAATATTTTGAGAACACTCGTGACTTCAGTCATGAGTGTTCTCAAAATGGTTTTGTCTTTCTAAATCAGTACATATGTTCTATAATCAAGGTAATATTAACCAAAGCAGGTGTACATGATGAACCATCACAAAGCTTTTAAATTTCGTATCTATCCAACCAAGGAACAAATCACCTTAATCCATAAAACCTTGGGATGTACTCGCTTTGTGTTTAACTTTTTCTTGAGCAAGCAACAGCAAAAAGACGCCTATTGGTATATCTGCGAACAAATGGTTCAAAATGGACAGCTCCCTCAAAATAATTGGAAAGGTGCTTATTTTCATAAGTACACTTCGATCAAAGATTTAAAAGAATTAAAGCAACACTATCCTTTCTTAAAAGAAGTGGATAGTATCTCTTTACAAAAATCAGTGGAAAATCTACATGATGCCTATACACGTTATTATAAAAAGCAAAATCGAATACCGCATTTTAAGAGTAAAAAGAATCCTATCCAATCGTATACAACCAAACAGACCCATGGGAACATTGCGATCCATGGAAATCAACTCAAACTGCCCAAGTTGGGATGGGTTCGCTTTGCCAAGTCCAGAGAAGTAGATGGACGCATTTTGAATGCTACGATTAGACGGAATCCATCAGGGAAGTATTTTGTGTCCATTGTAGCTGAAGTAGATATTCAAGCATTACTCAAAACCCATCAGGAAGTCGGCATTGACTTAGGTATTAAACAATTTTCAGTGTTAAGTCAAGGAAAACCAATAGATAATCTACATTTCCTGCGAAACAGAGAACAAAAATTAAAAAAAGAACAACGCACTTTATCCAGAAGAACGATGGGTTCTTCTAATTGGTATAAGCAAAAAATCAAGGTAGCCCGACTTCACGAACAAATTGTCAACGCCAGAATGGATTTCTTGCATCAACACTCAACGGCATTGGTCAAAAGCCACGACCTCATTGCTATTGAAGATTTACAAGTATCCCATATGGTCAAGAACCATCGGTTAGCCAAAAGTATCGCAGATGTGTCTTGGGCTGAGTTCCGTAGACAATTGGAATACAAGGCGAAATGGTATGGCAAACAAATTGTGGCGGTGAGTCCATGGTTTCCGTCTTCGCAATTGTGTTCATGTTGCGGATTTCAGTACAAAGAAGCCAAGAGGCTATCCATTCGGGAATGGGACTGCCCGCAATGCGGAACCCATCAGGAACGAGACCACAATGCCAGCATCAATATTCTTCAAGAAGCGAAAAGACTTCTTTCCGCATAAAAAAGAAAACCGTAGGGACTACGGGGATAGCCTACTTACCTTACTCCGATAGGAGTATTAGCGTAGGAATCCTGCGACTTTAGTCGTAGGAGGTTCAACTCCAGATAAATCTAAAAGGGTTAGGGTATGTGTATGCGGATCGATGGAGCCAATTAGAAGTGTATTTAATTCATCAAGGCGATTCTCATCTAATAATGGCTTCAGGATATCCTCTTGTTCTGTTATCCTATGCATTGTGGCAACATTGCTGTGTGTTCATGAATCATTGTGTATGATCTCCAATTTTTTGAGCACTACTAATCGCGGTACCGGCTTCAGTAAGCGAGCAGTCCTTCACAACGGAGACCTTGCCGTATCTGGATTGAATACCATCTAGAGCCTTCCCTAGCCTGAGAAGCTTTTCATCCTCCGGTCCCGTAAATAGATCAAGTTGATATGACGAATATTCATAATTTATGATACAGATATTGAGATCGTTGTATGCAGGCTTTAGAATGAGTAATCATCAATGAAAGAGGAGAATCAATGAAATGAAAAGTTTAATAGTAGAGAAACTTAGAGAAATAGAACTACAACATAACGTGAAGATTCTCTTCGCAGTGGAGTCGGGTAGTCGTGCGTGGGGATTTCCTTCTCAAGATAGTGATTATGATGTTCGGTTCGTATATATAAGACACCCAGAGTGGTATTTATCGATTGATGATAAAAGGGATGTTATTGAGGTTCCTATTAATGATATGCTAGATATCAATGGCTGGGATATCAGAAAAGCGTTGAAATTATTCAGAAAATCGAATCCTCCATTATTAGAGTGGTTGGTATCCGAAATTATATATGATGAATCATTTGGATTTAAAGAAGAAATGTTGAGACTCAGACACCAGGTGTTCTCACCAAGAGCATCATTACACCACTATCTGAGTATGGCCAAAGGGAACTTTAGACAGTATTTACAAGGTGATCAAGTCAAGATTAAGAAATACTTCTACGTGCTCAGACCGATATTAGCGTGCAAATGGATCGAGAAGTACAATACCAATCCACCAATTCTCTTTCAAGAATTAGTATCAGATCTTGTTACGGATGAACAATTGAGACAAGAGATTGAGGATTTGCTAAAACGGAAAATGGCTGGAGAAGAATTAGACTTAGAAAATCGTGTAGCTGTAATAAATGATTACATTGATAAAGAGATCGAACATCTTACTGCGTTTGCTAATTCATATAATAGTGAACTGGACGACCCAACGGAGCTATTAGATCAATTATATAGAAAGTACTTGAAAGTTGCCTGGAATGAAGGAGAGTAAATTAATCCACACCTTAGGAGAAGATAACCAATGGAAGATGTATGGAAGAACGATATCATAAGATCGGTTGAAGAGTTAAAAGACATCATTGGAGAACCACATGAAGCTGTAGTTATGAAGATGGTCTCACAAATTGATTCACATATAGAGAATTATATCGCTCAATCGCCACTTTTTTTCCTAGCAACCTCAGCTACGAACGGACGAGCCGATGTATCTCCACGGGGAGATCAGGCAGGGTTCGTTAAAGTGTTGGATCACAAGCACATTGCTTTTATAGACCGTCCAGGTAATCGTCGTATAGATTCAATGGTAAATATGCTGGAAAATCCACAGGTGGGTATGATTTTTCTTATTCCATCTTTGCAGGAAGTACTTCGTATAAATGGGAGAGCAACTCTTTCGCGTAATGAAGCACTTATCCGTGATATGCAATGGAAGGGGAAGACAACGGGAATTGCTGTCATCATTGAAGTGGAAGAGTGTTTTATTCATTGCCCAAGAGCGTTCAAACAATCCGGAATATGGGATGTTGACAATTGGCAATCAAAAGATGAGCTTCCAGACGTTATGGAGATGTTTCGGGCACATTTACATATGAATAATTATAAGGGGAAATAGGTTGTCTTAAAAAGGAGTGAGTCGGATGGCCGTTTTAAAGGTTGATCATTTAATCAAGGATTATGGAAATTCTAAAGGTGTGTTTGATATTTCTTTTGAAATCCAAGAAGGTGAAGTGTTCGGATTCCTTGGACCCAATGGAGCGGGTAAAACAACGACGATTAGACATATCTTAGGTTTTACTAAGCCTCAAAAAGGTGATACATGGGTCGACGGATTAAACAGTTGGGAGCAACCAGACTTAATCCAACAAGAGTTGGGGTATTTACCAGGTGAAATTGCTTTTCCAAACGATATGACGGGATCTCAGTTCATCAAAATGATGGCTGATATGAGAGGGCTAAAGGATATGACGAAAGCTCACTATCTCATTGAAAAGTTCCAGCTAGACCCGACGGGTGATTTAAAACGGATGTCCAAAGGAATGAAGCAAAAAATAGGCATCGTATGTGCTTTTATGCATAATCCTAAAGTACTTGTTCTTGATGAACCTACAAGTGGTCTAGATCCTTTGATGCAAAGTACCTTTGTTGAACTCATTCAAGAGGAAAAGAAACAAGGGAAAACCATATTGATGTCTTCACACATGTTGGAAGAAGTAGCAGGAACTTGTGACAGAATCGGGATTATTAGACAGGGTAAGCTTATTTCTACGATTTCAACGGACGAAATAAAACATACAGAAAGAAAAACATATCAAATTGAATTTGACACACAAGATGACTTTGAAAGGTTCTGTAAAGAAGATTTGGATTTTCAAGAAATGAATGAAACCAAAAATCAAGTGAGGATTATCGTGCAAGACAAGGATATCAATACACTCATTCAAGTCATGATTAACTATAACCTGAAATACTTATCAGAGATTAAATTCTCATTGGAAGAGTATTTCATGCACTTGTACGGGGGTGAAGAAGTTGGTAAGTAAACCTTTGCTGAAACAAACGATTAGATCGAATGTTAAACTCTTCCTGATCTTTACACTTGTTCTATGTCTGTACTTAGTAATTGTTATCTCATTCTTTACGCCAGCTACGTTAGAAGATTTCAGTGGTATCATGGGAGGGACTCCATTAAAAGCTATTTTGGGAGATGCGAACAGTCTATTGGGATTTATAAATAATGCCTATTTTGGAATTATCGCAATTATATTTCCAATGATTTATTCCATTATTGTGGGTAATAAATTGATTGCAGATCAAGTAGATCGAGGATCTATGGCATACATTCTGTCCACACCCATCACAAGAAATAGAGTTGCGTTGACACAAGCGGTATATTTTATCGGTTCACTATTTCTTATGTTTTTCATTGTAGGGGGAGTAGGGCTTCTGGCAGAAATGATATTTCAACCTCATGCTATGGATACTTCAACCTTTTTACTACTCATTTTTGGTTGTTTTTTATTACATTTCGCTATTAGCGGAATCACTTTCATCGCTTCGTGTATATTTAACCTTTCTAAACACTCACTAGCCTGGGGTACAGGAATACCTCTAGCTTTCTTTTTGCTGAAAATGATATCAGAGTTAAGTAAGAGCTTGGAGTTCTTCAAGTATCTATCACTGAATTCACTGTTTGATAAACCATCTATTATGGCGGGAAGTGGGTATGAAGTTCCCTTTCTAATCCTGATCGTAGTTGGGTTTGTTTTATATGGAGTTGGGATGAAAGTATTTAAAGGAAAGGATTTACCTTTGTAGGATTTGAAATAAGTAAAACTCAGCATGGCTCCATGCTGAGTTTTTGCTTGTTTCAGAAGATAAATCTAAATAGATATGCCAATAGGATCATGGGTTAGATAGATTCATTCGCTGGCAAATTCACTATAGAATCAATAACTTTCCGGCGAATTCCCGATTTCACGGGATGATTCCAAGCCAGTTCCAGTGCCCATAGAACAGCACCCGTTGCTGGTGGGACTTTTAGAATGATGTAATTACAGTGGTGGTGTGTTAAGCGCTCAACTTCTTTTTTGTATAAATTGAAAAGTAAGGGGCTCTCTGCTCTGACCCACACAGAACCAGCCAGAATGATATCGACTTCATGTTCAAAGTGTAGATTGTGCATACATCCTACCGTGGAATGTGCTAACTGGTTAGCCGAGTTATCTATGATATCATAAGCAACGGAATCACCTTGATCTGCTGCAGCGAACATGATTTGCATGAGTTGTGTATTGGGCAGGTTCCTCTTTGCTACTCGATCTACAGCGTGTTCAATAAACAATTCTTTACTGGGTAACTGTAGAAGTTCCATGACGGGTTCAGTCATTTGAGTTGCTCGGCCCATACGATAGAAGGAGTCATATACTGCACGGAGTACTTTTCGTCCTAAATAGTAACCTCCTGCTTCATCACCACATAGCTCACTGCCCACACCACCAACTTGTAGGCGATTTCCGCTAGGAGAGATTCCTCCAGTTGAAGTGCCAGATCCATTAATGGAGCAGATCCCGTATCCTTTGTGGCTACCAGCCTTCACCCCTAGAAAAGAGTCATTGTCCACAGCATAATTCGTAAATCCGATGCGTTCAATAACCTGACATAGATTCTCCTTTTGAGACGGGACGTCAGCTCCAGCCAATCCGAAGGCGCCAGCTGCAATATCATGCATGGTTAGATGATTACGTGTAAGCAGGTGCTGAATATTCTCATTCATGATGCCATATGCACTTATATATCCATCAGGAAATCGCTCATGACTGCAAGTACCCGTATTTATGTGATCGACAAAGTTGCCATGGATATCATACAGAAAATAATCGGTTTTGCTATTACCGCCATCAACGCCAATAACGTAGTTCTTGTCCATAACGCCACCTTTTCTTCAATATAAGAATAGAATTCTACACGGCTCTAGGTCGTTGGTGTGTTATTTGGAAGAGTGTTCCCCTTGAAAAAACTGTGGGAGATAGGCTTTATGGGCTTCTTTCATTTCATTAAAACAAGCGTACGCTACATCGTAGTCTCCAACCAATGGATTCATTAATAACGCTCGCATAGCGGCATCTTCATTGCCGGATACGGCGGAAGCTACCGTCTCACGCTCATAAGCTTTAACCATACGCATGTAATCGATGATATGTTGATTGTTGAAATCGTTAATCTTAATTGGTTTAGCGCCATCTTTACCAACAACGGCACATACCTCAATGGCATCGGAGTCTTCCATGAAATCTAGTGCACCCTTGTTAAGGAGGTTGACAACATGAACCTCTTGCTTGTCATTATAAATAGCATCCACTAAGCTGATCGCCACTTCAGAATAATTAGCTCCGCCTCGAGTAGAGAGAAGGTCTGGTTTCGTATGGAGCTCAGAATCCATATATATCTTTAATAGGTCTTCTTCAATCTGAATACATTTCTCCCCACGGGTTAATTCACTTTCTTTGATGAGTTTTAGTTTTTTCTCTTTGAAATAATAGTACTCCATATAACTTGAAGGGATGGCTCCAACCATTTGGATTAACTCTTTACTAAATCCACTAGAAGGAATATTCTTCATAGCTTCACTGTTGAGCCCCATATCAAGCGCCGTTCTCAGATAATCCTTTCCTTCTTCTTCAATGGCAGTTATCCAACTTAAGTGGTTGAGTCCTACATAGGTAATGTTGGGTTGTTGTAAATCGAGGGTATCACGAATGCTCTTGAACATATTGTAAGGAACATTACATAGACCAAGCATCTTCACATCTGTGTGATTGAGTATGGCTTCTGTAATAATTCCAGCGGGATTGGAGAAATTGATAAGCCAAGCCTCAGGGCAGAGTTCTTTCATGCGTTCCGCGATATGAAGCATGACAGGAATGGTACGCATAGCTTTAAAAAAGCCTCCAATTCCACAGGTTTCTTGGCCAATTAAATCATACTTCAGAGGAATCTGCTCATCCAACACTCTAGCAGGTAGCTTGCCAACACGGATCTGCCCAAGTACAAAGTCAGCATGTAATAGTGCTTCATCCAGATCTTGAGTCATAGTCACACGACATGACATATTCGCAGCGTGAATCATGCGTTCACAAAGTTTACCTACTGTGTTCAGTTTCATTACATCAATATCCATAAGTACAAGTTCACTTATAGGTAAAACGTCTTTGCGTTTAATCATTCCTTCAATCAATTCGGGGGTATAGGTGCTACCAGAGCCAATAATTGCGATCTTCAAATTGTTTTTTGTCATCGAATCCACCTTTGGTTGAGTATGACTTGATTAAGCGACTTATTTTTGACGATAGTATAGCACGGGATTTAGAAAAGTTACAATATAAAATAGAATAAAAAAACTATTTTGTTTAAATATTCTGAAATAAAATTTCAGATAGCGGTGTATATTTTTAAATGATTTATTGTAAAATTATTGTATTTAAGGATAAAAGCATTTAAGATAAGATGTAAATTCTATTGGAAGTATCGTTCTAAGATCGTGTTCAATGAGTACCAGTGTAGATGGGATAATTTCATTGTGAGTAGGTAAATGGATGATAACTAATGATAATATTTTAATTAAGATTCGGAATATGAAGGATAGTCTGACCCCGGTTGAAAGAATGGTAGCCGAATTTATTCTGGATAATTTAGATGAAATTCCACACCTTTCGATAAAGAATCTTGCACAACTGAGTAAGACGAGTGATGCATCTGTTCTTCGATTCTGTAAAACATTGGGGTACAGCGGATATCGTAATTTTATTGTGAGTATTTCTGCTTCACTTGGGTCTATGGATGAGGAGCAGAAGGATCAGTACACCGATATTCAACCAGGTGATGATATATCAATTATCATTTCTAATGTTTCTAGAAATAATTGTAAATCTATCGAAGATACCCTAAGCATCCTTGATCGGAATGAGGTAGAACGTGCTGTGAAAGCACTTATTCGTAGCCAACGGATTGTGTTTTTTGGGATCGGTGCTTCAGGTCTAGTGGGTAAGGATGCAGAACAGAAATTCACCCGAATTAATAAAATGTGCCATACGTATACGGATGGACATAGTCAACTCTCTGCTGCTTCATTGTTGGGGAAGAATGATGTTGCAATCTTTATTTCCAATTCAGGTAAAACGGTAGAGATTCTGGAAGCGCTAGATATGGCAAATAAGAATGGTGCATGTTGTATAGCGATTACCAAATATAATAAAAGTGAGCTAGCGGATAAAGCTAGAATTGTGCTCAATATCTCTACGCCAGAACTTACGATTAGGAGCGGAGCTATGGGATCACGAATTGCTATGCTTACGATTATTGATATTCTTTTTTCGGGAGTAGCTAGTGTCGAATACAAAAATGTAAAAAAATATTTGAGAAAAACGTATAACATATTGTCGAGTAAACATCGTTAAAGAAGTATTGAAAAAGGCATCGACTGATTATAAAGGAGTTGATGCCTTTTTGTGTTCTGAAAGAAATAAAAAAACAATATTGTAAATCATTATGATTTTTTATTTCAAAAACTATTGACGGAATTTAAGTATCCATTTAATATTAGCTTAAGTAAACAACGTGTTATGTAACATGACACAATTCGTACAATTAACTATCGCAATTTAATATGTTGAAGGAGGTTGGCTAATGGATCAGTATCTCGCGGGATTGATTACAGAAGGAATTAATCCTGAAACACTGATGATCGATGAATGTACGACTGAGGAAATGCTACAACTTATGAATCAACAGGATTCTAAGGTGCCTGCAGCGGTTGGAAAAGTAATTCCACAAATCACCCAAGCCGTTGATATTTTACATCGTGTCCTTAAGAATGGTGGCAGAATGTTTTATGTTGGGGCTGGTACCTCAGGAAGATTAGGTGTGCTTGATGCATCAGAATGTCCGCCTACCTTCGGGATTGATCCTGTTCTAGCACAAGGATATATTGCTGGTGGTGATTCGGCTCTAAGAACGGCTGTTGAGGGATTTGAAGATAATGCAGAGGAAGGAATAGCGCTAATCGAGCGGTGTGGGGTTACTTCTGAGGATGCAGTTATTGGAATATCTTCAAGTGGAAGCGCTTTATTTGTTATTGCGAGCCTGATCAAAGCCAAAGAGATCGGTGCCGCAACCATCGGTTTAGTGAATAACGAGAATTCTAAATTTGAAGGTGTCTGTGATGTATGTATTGCTCCAGTAGTTGGACCAGAAGTAATTATGGGTTCTACAAGATTGAAGGCAGGTACTGCTCAGAAGCTGGTTCTTAATATGTTATCTACGGCTACGATGGTGAAACTTGGGAAGACGTATAACAACCTTATGGTGGATTTAAGAGCAAGTAATATCAAGTTAGTTGATCGCTCGGTTCGCATGATTGAGGCTGCAACGGGTGAGAATTCTACAACAGCCAAACAATATTTAGAGAAGGCATCGATGAATTGCAAACTTGCGATTATGATGATCAAAACTGGATTGGATGCAGAGATGGCAGATCTAGCATTGGAGCGAAGTGAAGGCAATTTGAAAAAAGCAATTCGTACGTTCAGCACAGTGATGTAGTCTAATCATCATTATTCGAAGTGTAATCATGTAGTTAACCTTGAGGGGGGCTTATTATTATGAGTAGAAAAGTTCGGATTTTTTCATCACTTTTGGTTGCAACTATGGCATTGACGACAATGACAGCATGTGGAAGCTCATCGAATAACGCAGGTTCTAATCAAGGTAACACTTCAGGATCAGGAACAACGACAACTGTGGCAAAAGATACGATTACAGCTCTACTACCACCCGTTTCGGGTCATTTCCAAGAAAACTTTGCACAAATGGAGAAGGAATTTACGGCTTTATATCCTAATCTGACTTTAAAAATAGAGCCTGCAAGTTGGGAAGATATGACGCAAAAGCTAGACACGCAGGTCAATGCGGGCAGTCCTCCAGATATTGCTTTCATCGGTTCAGATGGAATCTCTAAATATATGGATCAAGGAATGTTAATGGACATAACGGATACAGTAACGCCAGAAATGATAGCGGATTATGATGAGAAGCCACTTGAATATATGAAACGAGCAGATGGTCTTTATGGATTGCCAGGCTATATGGAAGTTCATGCATTAGGTGGTAATAAAGCATTTCTAGAAGAAGCGGGAATTGATTGGAAAAGTGTTCAGCAAAAAGGTTGGACTTATGAGGAATTCCGTGAAGCTATCAAGAAAGGTGTAGTTAAGGATGGAAGTAAGACTTCTCGTTACGGATTCGTATTTGCAACTGCGGGTGTTGCATCGAAAGATTACTTAACCATACTAATCAAAAACGCAGGGATGCCGGCCGCCTTTAATAAAGATTTGAAATTCGCTTACACGAGCAAAAATTATTTGGAAGTATTAAAAGCAGTTCGTGAATTGATTGATGATGGTTCAATGCCTAAAGAGCTCAGCTCGGTTGATGCAGGTAAACGTTGGAATATGTTCCTTACAGGTCAAACTATGATCACAGGAAAAGGCCTAGCTACTTTTGAGAATAACGTTAATCAGAATAATGAGAAGATCAAAGCCAATGATGGTAGTGCTGTTGCAGAAAGTATTGAAGCTCAGTATATTGTCTTGCCAGTTCCTACTTTCTTAGGAGAAGAAGCCATGGCGAGTACGGTTGTTGATGGATATGTCACATTCCGCGGCAAGAAAGAACCTACAGCTGAGCATAAAGATAATGTTGTGAAAGCAGCTTATTTCTTAGCTAGCGGTAAGGTTGCCGCAACGACTAACAATGATCTCTTCGCAGCACATATTACGAAGAGTGGTAGAACAGCTGCAGAAAGTATGACGGTTGAAAGAAATCCAGATAATGTTGCAGCGGTAGAAGTTCTACTCTCTCATGCTACACCTGCTCGTCCAGATATCCCAGCAGATTTAGGGGCAAAAGCAATCAAACTTGAAGATGAAGTGATTGTACCTAAATTACAAGCGTTACTTGCGGACGAGATTACACCTGAAGCAATGTATGAGGCTGTTAAAAAAGCAGCCATTAAAGAATTTGGTGAAGACGGCATTGTAGTAGATTAGGATATTGAATCGGATCGTCGTATGACCCTACACGACGATCCGGTATATGTTCACAAGAGATGTTGTTGATAAAAAGGGGGGGTGCATGATGATTCAATCAGCAAAACCAATAAAAAAACAAAACGTATTCAGAAAACAACCAAAAAGGATGAAATGGATAAAAGCTGATGAAGGTTGGGCATATGCATTTATTGCAGTGGCTTTAGTTACATTTGCATTATTTACAGCGTACCCTGTGGTCAGCGCCTTTATCATCAGTTTTCAGGATTACAAACCGTTGGGCTCCACTTTTGTAGGGCTGGATAATTATATTAGTTCATTAACGGACTCCTTGTTTTGGAAATCAATAAAGAATACGGTCGTGTATACCATTTTAACGGTTCCGGTGGCTTTATTTATTTCGTTTGCTGTTGCTGTACTGGTTCTACCCTTGAGAAAATGGATGCAGACAACCTTTAAAGCGATCTATTACCTTCCAGCTGTTGTTTCCGGTGTTTCATTATCAGTCGTTTGGCTGTGGATCTATGATCCGATGACAACGGGAATCTTCAACAAACTTTTGGCTTTAATCGGAGTAGAGAACCAGAACTGGTTAGGCTCTAGTAGTACATCAATGCTTTCTTTAGTTATTATGGCGTGGTTATCTAGTCATGGTACAAGTATCATCATCTACATCGCGGGATTATTGGGCATAGATGAAACTTACTATGAAGCTGCCGAGATTGATGGAGCAAATTTCTTTCATAAAATATGGTACATAGTCCTTCCTTGTATGAAACCGACGACGTTATTTCTGTTAGTAACAGGCGTCATTGGTTCGTTCCAAGTATTTCAAAATGCGTACTTAATGACAGGTGGAGGTCCCGACAATTCTACAACGATGGTGGGATTGCTCATCTTTAATAACGCATTTAAATATTTTGAATTCGGTGAAGCAGCAGCTCAATCCTTAATATTAGCGCTGATAATTGCGGTAATAGCATTTATCCAATTTAAGTTTATGGGCAATGATGTAGAGTATTAAAAGAGAGGAGGAGCAGATATGTCATTATATAACAATCATACCGGGAATAAAGCAGTAAAGAATGTCAGAAATGGTGTGATCATCGCTGCACTGTTACTCTTCGCATTGGCGACGTTATTCCCAATTTATTTTATGATTATTTCTTCCTTAGGAGATCCTGTCGAAGCTGGCGCAATGAGTTATTCTTTATTCCCTACCAAAATATCTTTGGATTCCTATAAGTTCTTCTTTAATTACAGTGAGTATTCCTACAGATGGCTTTTAAACTCTCTCATTGTGGCAACAAGTGTCATGATATCAAATGTACTTTTTGCTAGTCTCGCGGGATATGCATTTGCCAAAGTTAAATTTAGAGGCAGTAAGCTATTGTTTGCATTACTTCTCGTTGCCATGATGATTCCATATCAGGTTACGCAGGTGCCTTTGTACATCCTTATCGTAAATACGTTTCATATTCAGAATACCTATAAAGCGTTGATCCTACCAGGACTAGTAACGGTATATAATATTTTTCTTGCCAAACAGTTTATGACATCCATTCCGAAAGAAATACTCGAATGTGCCAAGATTGAGGGGTGTAATCAGTTTCAGATCTTTACTAGAATCATTCTTCCGTTGTCCAAGACCATATTGGCTGTTATGGCGATTCTCACCTTTATGGAAAGTTGGAATACGTTCTTCTGGCCATTCCTTGTTACGAATACGATGGATATGCAGACCATTCAGGTTGGATTGAAGAACTTTAAATTTGCAAATACGACTTACTTCGCACCAATGATGGCGGGTGCAACCATATCTGCTCTTCCTATGTTTATCCTCTTTTTCAGCTTACAAAAATATTTTTTAGAAGGTGTTACTGTTGGTGCGGTCAAAGGATAATATGACGAATTCATAGGGGAGATATCTTACTAGACCTACTAGGTTGGAGGTAACGATCATGATTAAGTCTTGGGACAATCAGTATATGGATGAAGTTCTCACTTTGTGGAACAGGGAAGCCGTGCAAGATGGGTATAAGGAGCTTACGGAGTGTAGCTTCGCGGAGATCTTCTTGTCTAATCCTTATTTTGATAAGGAAACAACATTTGTTCTATTGGAATCTGATCTAGTAAAAGGCTTCGCCTGTGGATGTACAGGGGACGATCTACCCTTAGGAGATGTGGCAGGATATATCACCTGTATCATTCTATCCGATGACTACATAACGGATGAAAACTATAAGTTGATGTTAGATGCTTTAGAGCATCGCTTTCAGTATTTAGGGAAACAGCAGGCTGATGTATTGTTCTTCAATCCGATGTTATTACCATGGATTATACCAGACACACCGGGTCATGAGCATAACAATGCACCTGGCGTACCTATTGATAGTTCGCTATTTACGTTTCTATTAAATCAAGGATACATAGATCGTTCGAGAGAGTGCGCCATGTATATGAATCTAGCTGATTTCTACATTCCAGAAGATGTGAAAGCCAAGGAAGCAAAGGTAATTACCGAAGGATATCGAGTGGAAGAATTCGATCTAGAAAGGCATACCGGAATGGAAGATATGTTAGCCGGATTGGATAATTCCTTATGGAATACACAAATTCCTAAATATATGGCAGAAGGCGTTCCAATAGTAGTTGCCGCTTATGAAGGGAATGTCGTGGGATTCGCTGGTCCAGTCATCCGTCAGGATAATGGAAGAGCATTTTTTGCCGGAATTGGGGTACATCCCAAGCATGAGGGACATGGTCTAGGTAGCATTCTTTTCTTCAAAATGTGTGAAGCATTCCAGAATATCGATACCGTATATATGTCTCTGTTTACTGGAAGAAACAATCCTGCCAAGCGTATTTACGAGAAGGCTGGGTTTCGACACGCTAAAGAATTTTCTGTCATGAGAAGGGAGCTTAAATGATGAGTGAATCCAAAATTACGATCTTAGCTATTGGTGGACATGTGGGAGATGCTGAACTAACGGCAGGAGGTGTATTAGCAAGTCACGCTCTTAAGGGTGATCGTATTGTGACGTTAGCACTGACCGCAGGTGAACGTGGTGTTCCGGCAGGAAGAGATATGGCTGAGTATCGTGTGCAGAAGGTGAATGAGGCTAAGGCTTTTGCAGAGATGTTGGGTGGAGAATCCATCGTATTCGATATTCCGGACGGAGAACTACAAGATAATCAGGAAATGCGTCTTCGCGTGTGTGATGTTATTCGTGAGGTGAAGCCGAATATTATTATCACACACTTTAAGAACAGCATGCACAAGGATCATATGACGACACATCTCATTGTTAATGATGCACGCTTTTTTGCTGGCTTAGCATCATTCGAAAGGGAAAAACCTGCGTTCTTTGCATCCAAACTATATTATGCGGAGAACTGGGAGGATGCCGTGGATTATAAACCTTATGTGTATGTGGATTTCTCCCAAGAAGCTTATGATCTATGGATTAAGGCCGTGTCTCAGCACTGGTTCGTCACAGGAAGTAAGTCCTTTCCTTACTTGGAATATTACAAACACTTATCCAGAGTTCGCGGTATTGAAGCTCGGAAAGAATATGCAGAGACGTTCATGATTCCAGAAGAAACGATGCGTGTACTTAGAACTGAATTATAGAGAGGTTGTTCAAAAAGTCACGAACTTATAGATGGCATAGGGAATGACTGTAACAATAACTTGTTACAGTCATTTGCCGAATCATACTCTAATTGGTCGGAGGGCGCTATGATCCAAAACGGTATTGACTGTATTGAACAGTATACTCACTTATTCCAAGGGAAGCGGCTGGGGCTGATTACAGCACCAACGGGATTAAACAACGATTTTGTATCCACGATTGAAATTCTGCACGAGAATTTCAATCTAGCCGCCTTGTTCTCACCAGAGCATGGGGTACGCGGGGATTTAGATGCAGGGGCTCTAGTAGAAACTTATCTAGATCCTATGACGGGTGTGCCTGTACATAGCCTGTATCGTAAGGATTCCAAGCGATTAACTCAGGAAATGTTGGATGAGGTAGATCTTATCGTATACGATATTCAGGATGTGGGAGTACGCTATTATACCTATATCTATACGATGCTCTATGCTCTGGAAGACTGTGCTAAAGCGGGTAAAGAATTTGTCGTTCTCGACCGAATGAATCCGCTAGATGGTTTGACGGTAGAAGGAAATATCCTAAAGCAGGGCTATCAATCTTTTGTCGGCAACTATCCTCTTAGTGTTCGTTATGGGTTGACTGCCGGCGAGGTAGCTATAATGGCCAACGACCAGATGAAGTGGAATTGTGAACTGAATGTGGTGCGGTGCGAAGGCTGGGAGAGGAAGATGCAATTCCCTGAAACCGGACGAATCTGGGTACAGCCATCTATGGGTATTCCACGGTTTGAATCAGCCCTTCTGTATAGCGGTACTTGCATATTTGAAGGGACGAATCTATCTGAGGGTAGAGGAACGACCTTTCCTTTTGAGATCATAGGTGCACCTTTTATTCAAAGTGAGCAACTTGCGAATGAAATGAATGCATTGAGAATCCCGGGGGTGTTGTTCCGTCCTGTATTTTTCAAACCTGCATTTTCAAAACATCAAGGAGAACTTTGCGGGGGAGTACAGCTTTATATAACTAATTCTCGGAGCTTTCACGCTGTGGCGACGGGTGTTACGCTAATGTATACCATTAAGCATCTATACGATGAATTTGCCTTCTTGCCACCTGTGAAGGAAAACGCTAGACCTTTTATTGATCTGTTGTGTGGGGATAAGTTGTATCGTGACGATTCTCTAGATCTATCGAACCTTCTGGAGCAATTCCGTCTGGAAAGTCTTGAATTTACAGAGATCAAACAGCAATATCATCTGTACTAAAGGAGAAGAGGTCGCATGAATCATCTATCATTGAGAGAAAAGATTGGTCAACTCATCGTAACCGGATTTCCAGAACAGACCATAACGGATGATCTAAGACATTTAATCACGGATTATAAAATCGGAAATGTGATATTGTTCTCCCACAATGTAGCGAATAAGGTTCAACTTCAGGAATTATGTGGAGAGATACAATCGTTGATAAAGGACAGTACAGGATATGATGCTCTGATATCTATCGATCAAGAAGGGGGTAGGGTGACGCGTTTACCTGAGGATGCAGTCAATATTCCTGGTGCTATGGCGATAGCTTCAACGGGACGTCCGGAAAATGCTTATACCGCAGGACGCATTACGGCTCGTGAATTACGTGTGTTAGGTATTAATCATAATCTGGCTCCTGTGCTGGACATTAATAATAATAAATTGAATCCAGTAATTAACGTGCGATCTTATGGTGATACAGCAGACATTGTGGAAGAATACGGTGTGCAAATGATGAAGGGGTTACAGGACGAGGACGGAGGAGTGCTAGCATCCATCAAGCATTTTCCTGGTCATGGTGACACAGCTGTTGATTCCCATCTAGGGCTACCCGTGATAGATAAGTCTCTAGAGGAATTGATGAGTTTGGAGCTGCAGCCTTTTATTACCGCGATTGAAAACGGAGCGGAATGTATCACGAGTGCGCATATTCTATTTCCCTCGATTGAAAAAGAGAGAGTACCTGCGACTATGTCTAGAACTATCATCACGGATTTGTTGAAAAATAAATTGGGTTATGATGGACTTGTCATCTCCGATTGTTTAGAGATGGATGCGATCCAACAATATTATGGTACGGCTCAAGGGGCATTTGCCGCGTTAAATGCAGGGGTGCACATGATCTATATCAGCCATACACCTTCGCTTGTCATAGAAACAGTGGAATTAATAGAGTGTGCTGTACAGTCTGGACAACTGCCAATGAGCATCATAGATGAAGCAGTGGAAAAGGTACTCTATTATAAGAAGAAATATGGTAACGCATCGGGATCGGACTTGTCTATCGTAGGTTGTGCAACGCATCGTCGCGCCATTGCAGCCATGAGTCTAGAAAGTATTTGCCATGTTCGAGGTGAATTGCTAACGATTGAGCCAAATGACAAAGATGCTGTATTTGTAGGGAGTTATGCCTATCGTTCAACGATGGCTTCTAGTAGTGTAAATACAGAGCTCTCATTCCCAGAAGCGATGTCTACTGCCTTTTCTACTGCATCTCAGATGATCAATATTAATCCTGACCAAGATGAAATTCAACAAACGCTAAACCATGTGCGGGGATATTCAAAGGTCATTGTGGGTCTTTTTAATGGGATTCGTAATACCGGTCAATTAGAACTCGTACATCAATTGTACGCTGAAGGCCATCAGGTTATGGCTATAGCTCTCGGAAGTCCATATGATCTGGATAAGCTTCCTGGAGAACTATGCGGATTAGTGGCTTTTGAATATACACCCTTAGTATTTGACTCATTAGTACAAATCTTGAGCGGCACTATTGCACCGTCCGGTATATTGAGTACAGCGTTGTAATTACAGGAATAAGGAAGTGATCATGGATGAGATATGTTGCAGGGTGGGATGGTGGCGGTACCAAAACTGCGGTGACCATTGCCGACGAGACTGGATTCGTAGTGCATTCCTTTACATCTGGTGCTATTAACTATAATGGACATGACGAAGCTAGTGTTCGCCAGAGCATACAAGAGATTTGCACAACCATTTCAAGTGTATGCGGTGGATTGGAGCATTGTGTACAGATTTGTATTGGTGCGGCTGGTGTTAGTCATCCTACGGTTATTTCACGTTTAGAAGCCGAAGTTAGAGCGTGTGGGTATCAGGGAGGGTTGACTATTACGGGCGATCACGAAACGAGCCTTTACGGTGCGCAAGAACAATTACATGGGTTGATACTAATCGCTGGTACGGGATCTATCTGTTATGGGAAGAATGAATCCGGAAGTTCTCATCGCACGGGTGGATTCGGTCACCTCATTGATGATGAGGGTAGCGGGTATAGTATGGGAAGAGACGTACTTACGGCCGTAGTTCAGGCGCATGATGGTCGAATACCACAAACTGAAATCACTAGATTGGTGTATAAGCAACTTCAAGTGGAGAATGTACAGCAGATTATCAAGTTTGTGTATGATAAGACTACCAATAAAAAAGACATTGCAGCTTTGGCACCGATCGTGTCGGAAGCATGCGCATTAGGTGATGCAGCTGCACTATCGATTGCTAACCAAAGCGCTTCCTCATTGTGTGAATTGGTAGTACCAGTCGTTGAAAAGCTAGCGCTTCAAAAAGGAACCCTCGCTATGGCGGGTAGTGTATTACTCAATGCTACCTGTGTGCGGACTGCTTTTGAAGAAATGCTGAACCAACGCTATTCCGACTTGGAATGTATTATTGCTAAAAAAGATGCAGCGAGTGGTGCGGTCTTAATGGCAATGAATCAGTTGAATGCTACTCATTAGATTCTAAGCATAGATGTAGGATGCCGCTACGATAACGGATTGTCCTTACGATCGCTGTTGCCCTCAGATTTCTTGATTGTATAACCCCTATAGCGGTTGAAATCCGATGGCAAAGGCGAACGCTTACGCTTCTTCAGGACAATTCCGCTATCTTCGCTGCTTCGAATAGTATTCTTAGTTTTCTGCAAGTATGGATTTTCGCTTCAAGGCATCCTTTACACAATCTATTTGTGAAGGAAATGATAATTTTACGAAGGATTACTCTGAATAGTATTAATTCAGATCTGTGAAGTAAGCTTCAGTTTCATCGCTTGCTGGAGGTAACTCCATACCCTTTTTCCAGACTAGAATAGGATCATCTGAAGTTCCGATATATAAGGCTTTAATCTCTGCATTAGCACCATATTTTTCTCGATAGTAGTGTGTTTCAATCTCACCAAAGGTATTGTACGTATTTTGAAGGCCAATATCGAATTTTGATTTAGTTTTGATGATTGGTCGTAATGGCGTCCAATAGAAATCTCCGTTTTCATCCATAACAAATTTGGCTCTATCTAATTCATAACCATCTGATAATTTTAAATGATACACAATTCTACCATCTGATAATTTACTAACCTCAGAAACTTCAACAACGTCAGAGGACACTTTCATAATATCCCATTGAAAAAGCACCATACCACCAATTATGGCAATGGACAGAAGAGTTGCCCCTATTAGACCTTTGACAAACGCCTTTAATTTGGCACGTTTCCATGAGAATGCAATACCTTTTAATGCATGACTATCACTGTAATTCTGTTCAACAACGTCTTCAGGTAAGGTGACATCTGCCTTAATTGAATCTAACTCTGTCTGACAACGATGACATTCTGCGAGATGCTCCTCAACGATTGCGGCACTTTCTTTACTACACACCTCATCACCATACAAGGGTAGTAAATCTTTAATAATTTCACACGAAATTTGCCCCATGACACTATTCCTCCTTTATTAGGTCTTGTACTTTTCTTTTAGCACGGTGGAAGGTAACCCTTGACCAACTTTCGGTTCTTTCAAATATCTGACTGATTTGCGCAAAAGACAATTCCCCAAACACCCTTAACGTAAACACTTCTCTATAAGGCTCATCAAGGCAATGTAATGCCTTATGAATTCGGAAAATTTCTTCCTTCTTGAGTAGCGTATCTTCGATACAATGATCACTTGCAGATTCAGGTGAATCATTTGTTGTAAAACGCTTTTGCTTATCAAGGTGGGAAAAGTATGTATTTTTGGCGATTTGGCATAGCCATACATTGATTTTGCAGTTTCCTTTAAATTGATGAATGCTGTTCAATGCTTTGAAAAATGTTTCCTGTGTAATCTCTTCAGCGACTGTTGGATCTCTGCTTATAGACAATACAAATCGATAAACATCTTTGAAATATTGATTGTATATATTCTCGAAATCCGTCACATTCTCACCTCCGTCGTATATAAGACTTGTATGTGGTGCATTTGTTACAATATTTTTTGTTTATAAAGGGACAGTGTTGAAACGTGAACCATTCGAGAATATGAACTATCTGTAAAAATTTCAATTAGCAAGATGATCATAGGATAACACAATCGTGATTATTTGGAAGTAATTGCAACTTATTGAGATAGCTTACGTTTATTAATCATGACTACAAAGGAGTGAATATGTTTGAAAAAACTTGTATTGGCATTTGCAACGCTCGGTATAATAACGTTCGGTTCTATATCCTACGGTTCTACATCTTATGGTGCTGAACCTATAACAATCATGGTTAAAAACAAACCAATCCAGACTGATATGGCTCCAGTTGTTGAGAAGGGTAGGGTCTTGATCCCGATTCGTGCGGTATCTGAATCTCTAGGTGCCTCTGTAGCTTGGGATCAAAAGAAGAATACTGCAACGATTAGCAAGTGGTCAGAGAAGCTAAAACTTACTGTGGGACAAAAGAAGGCATTCCTTGAAGGAAGACTAGATTCATCTGGTGAGATTCCACTGGACGTTTCTGTGAAAGTCGTAAAAAATCGTGTTTACGTACCTTTGCGATTTCTATCGGAAGTGTATGGTTATAAGGTAGATTGGACAAATAATACCGTCTCCATCCGTTCACCACTAGACAATGAACAGCAGAAGACACTTTATAAAGGTGATCTTGCCGCGGCTAGAAAATTTGCAATGTCTTCGTATTGGAATTCACAGAAAACTCATTATGAAAATACCCCGCATGAACATGAAGTTTATGACACTACATTTATGTTTCCCGAAGGGGAGGCACTCAGATTTTTCGTAATTGACAGCGGCGAAACCATTTCTTTTATGGAATATAAGGAAGATTTCCTCATCGTAACCTGGCAGGCTCATCTGAAAACCGTCGGGGAGGATGGCATTCAGAGCCTTTTTGAAGACAAACTAAAGGATAAAACTGGGCATACACCTTCCATAAAAAAAGCCTTTTTGTATCACGGTTCAGGCATATCTGGTGATTCGGGATGGGAAAGCAATGGGGTCATTGATTTGAACGGTAAGGAAACACAAACGGGGTACGAAAGGTATGTTGGTTCAGAGGTTATGAATTCTACCGGGTTATTTTCCCTGACTATGGAAGGTGAGGTTCGTAAAGAGATTGTGAATATTTTTGACTCCATGCTTTATTATGCTTCAGAAGATATTGTGAATGTAAAAGTCACTGATAAACAAATTGTTTGGAAAACTGGAGATGTAGTACTTATCGCAGAGATCTCTAAGGCGGAGGGAGAACAAGCTCACGAAGCCAAAACAGTGATAGGCTCTATAAAGATTGAAAGTAGTAGCGGAAATTATACAATCAATTTAGATAAGAAACCCTTAGGCATTCATTCAGCAGCTTTATCTGAAAACAGGCAGTTAGCCATTCATGTGAGGGACCATGAAGGGTCTAGATTAATTGTATTGGATCTCCTTAGCGGAGAACAAGTTGTCCTTAATAAATTTAATCTGACAGATCAAGCAATGGTAAGTGAAAAGACTGATAGTTACAATTGGTCGCCTGATGGAAAAAAGCTTGCTTTTGGAATTGGTGACATTGGATCAAGTTATATTGCGGTATACGATACTGAAAGTAAAGCCTTTTCTGAAATATCCAGTAAAGATTATAGACTCATAACTTCTGTTGCATGGCATAAGGACGGTCTAGGTTTCGACTTTTTAAGCAAATCAGATGATCTTCTGGAATCATCGATTCTTTATCGCTATTCTGTTGACAATCATTCAATCAAAAAGATAGGGATTCTCTCTGAAAGTGAACAATCATTATTAACAAAGTTCTTACCGACAGAAATAGAATAAATAAGAAATTAATTGCAGGATGAGTTGGGGCAATAAGGCCCTCCCCTCATCCTGTTCATTTTATTAAGAATCGGCGACAGTCTAGCGTTGCTGGATTCTTCAAACCGGATTTAATGGAAAGTAAAAAAATCCTAATCCAGCTCAAACCAGGGGATTTTTGACTGCTACGTTTTGGGATTATTAAGTTGGTGTTGACATCTATTATGCTACTGGCAGAATTGCTAGAAGAGTTTGATGTTAAGAGTAGATCAAATCTTCGAATGGTTAGCTTGGGGTGTAGGATAACACAATCATGATTATTGGAAGTAATTGCAACTTATTAAGATGCCTTGCGTTTATTAATCGTGACTAAAAAAGGTGTGAATATGTTGAAGAACCTTGTATTGGCATTCGCAACACTCGGTATAATAACGTTCGGGTCTATATCCTACGGTTCTACATCTTATGGTGCTGAACCTATAACAATCATGGTTAAAAATAAACCAATCCAGACCGATACGGCTCCAATTGTTGAAAAGGGCCGAGTCTTGATACCGATTCGTGTAGTATCTGAATCTCTAGGTGCCTCTGTAGCTTGGGATCAAAAAAGCAATACTACAACGATTAGCAAGTGGTCAGAGAAGCTAAAACTTACCGTGGGACAAAAGAAGGCATTCGTTGAAGGAAGACTGAATTCATCGGGGGAGATTCCACTGGATGTTTCTGTGAAAGTCGTAAAACATCGTGTTTATGTTCCTTTGAGATTTCTATCCGAAGAGTATGGTTATAAGGTAGATTGGACAAATAATACCGTCTCCATCTAATCACCACTTAGTAATGAACAGCAGAAGTTTTTCGTAATCGACGGCAATGAAACAATATCTCTTATGGAATATAAGGATGATTTCCTTGTTGCAACATGGCAGGCTCATATTAAAAACGACGGGGAGGATGCTAGTCAGAGCCTTTTCGAAAACTCACTAAAGGATAAAATAGGGCCAACACCTTCAATAAAAATAGCTTTCTTGTATCAGGGTTCAGGTATCTTTGGTGATTCGGGATGGAAAAGCAATGGAATAATTGATTTGGAAGGTAAATAAAAGAAGGTAGGTGCACGTAATATGAAGCGAACAATGATTATGTTTTGCATTATAATGTTGTCTTTTTCAATGTTCTCCCTATCAGCAAGTGCCTCTAGTAAATTTAAATCTACAGAGGTTAATTCGACAATACTATTAAAAATCAATCAATTTTATGTTGTATACACTGCTCCTTTAGCTCCCTATATTGATCAAAATAATCGGTTAATGGTCCCTTTGCGTAGCTTATCTGATTTATTGTCTGCAGAAGTAACTTATGATGCTGTAAACAAAGTGGCTTTGATTTCAAGGAAAAATGATACCTTAAAAATGACTATTGGCTTAAATGATATCGAAATAAATGGTGTTCACTCCATGATGGATACGATTCCTACCTTGATTAAGGGAAGCATGTTCATTCCATTAAGCGTAATTACTAGAGCCTTCCACACGGATACGAATTTTGATCAAGCCAAAAGTCTTGTAAGTCTAAAGGTTGATCCAGCTTATTTACCTTCCGGAATAGTTAGTGATGAATTACATTTTTTATCGAATAAAATAAATCCTGATGTCAGACCCGCCTCAACAGCTATCGTAACTAAAAATCAGGGTGTACCCCTTGCTAACGTTCGTTTGACTATCATTAATGATGCTTCAACAACTTTAAGTGATAAGGGTTACTTGCATTTTTACGTTCAAGACTCACATTTCGGTTATTTTGATATTCATAATGAAGCCATAACGAAACCAGGTGGCAGGTTTTCAGTTCAAACAACCAATACAATTCTTTCAGATTCACTTAGATATATTCTGGTTGGTGCCTATAACGATTAATTAAGCGGCGATCGCTCCACGGTATTCTACCGGGGAGTGGCCGCCTATTTTTTTTCTGGAACCGTTCTTTGTTACCGTAAAGGGATAATACCACCACTTAATTTATTGGTTTATTATTCCAATTTAATAAAGATGTCTTGTAATACGAAACTTTCTTGCCCTTTACCGGATTTCTTTGGTATATGAATTACCTTCGCTTCATAGTCATCTCACGGATTCTTTTTCCCCATTTATACCGTTGGCCGTTGGTACCCTACCAGTCCTAGCTTATCCGACACTTATATGTTTCTATCATACTCTTGTAGAAGTGAGGTCCTTTGCGTGAACTTAATATTAAAAGCATTAATTGATTCTACAAAACAAAAATTCGGATTAGATAACTATGATTTACATAGACACACGTTTTATCGAAACCTAAACATCATTAATGAAACGGAATATACATTATGTATGGAGTGGTTCCCTACTCATATCACTGAACAAGAGGATGAAGGTTACAATCCAGTTGGAACAGCAGTAATTAATATTAACGTGAATAATGGCTTGTATGAAAGTGTTATTTTTGTTGGAGGGAAGTCTTATGCAAGCGGGAATACATTAAAAGTGCTAGATAAGATTGAAATTATAAAATGGATTGAAAATGAAACAGGACTGATATACGGAACACACTTTCATCTGACAAAAGATGGAGAAAGGGAATATCGATTTCAAGAATGTATGGGTCGTATTCCGGTCTCGCCATCTGGGAATATCACAATCAAATTCGATGAAGAAGGGAAGCTGACTAAATTTAATAAGTACGGTCAGTTCCTTTCTAAAGAATGGGTGACTGGAGAGACGTATTCACTTTCTCTTGGAGATATAGAAGAGTTGGCGAAGTCACAATTGAAACTTATTGAAATACCTGCATTCGATCAAAAGGTGTTAATCCTCGCATACGGGTTGGAAGAAATCTATGTTACAAATGATAATAAATCAACGGTACCTTTTGAATTCAACGTAAATACAAAGTCGTATATAGCAATAGACAGCATCATGAATTGGACTACTTCGAACGAGCAACTGTTTGAAAGAAAGATAGTAAATTGGATTGAAGATGTCACAATCGAACAGGCATTTTCTAAGGAACCGCACCCTGATTCATTTCCGTTAACCAAGCTTGAGCAAGAGAAGAGTATTCATGCTGTCATAGATTTTTTACGCCAAGTATATCCTAATGATGCGGAAAAATGGACACTGAGAACCTTACATCGTGACAAAGGAAATATCCATGCAACGTTGAAAGTCGATAAACAAGACAATCGCGTATCCCAAAGAAAGCTTAAGATCATCATTGATGAAGAGAGATTTGAAGCCATTAATTATATGGATAACGAGCCTTTATTGGAAACATTCCATCAATTTCAAGCGGCTGATGAAATAACGATTAATAGAGAAGAGGCATTTGAACAAATCAGAGAATGGATTACTTTGGAACCTTACTATGTTTGGGATTCTGAACAACAGCGATACATCCTATGTGGATTACTAGACTGTAATTACGTTGTGAATGCATCCAATGGCGAAGTGATTTCATTAAATGACTTTTAGTTTTCAATTCAGGGGAACACTATCACCATCTTGAGAAGGCGGTGGTACTATGAAGTTTTCCTACATAATGTTATTTGTTTTATTGTTAAAGTTACAAGGTGTGCTGATAAATTCCAATAGTGAAGAGCAAGGCGAGTTCGAACGTGAACCATTTGAGAAGTCGTACCATCAGTATGGATATAAATCTATCGATATTTCGCTAAAAGAATGTGAACAGCTCTTTAATAAATCCATTCATCTACCTGCCAAAGTCCCCGCAATTGCATTTACCCATCAGTTCGCTAGGTGTAATGATCTAGATGGTAACATGAATGGGTAATGTAGTAACAGGAGCAGAATTAGTGGAGATAGCGGAATCACTTTGAAAGGGATCAATATACGAACAGGTAGATTTGCTCAGAATAAAATGTTGAACTTTATCATTCAATAAAGCGTTAAGTAAATATAGAATGCTTAAACAAGTACTCTTGATAACATGTTGTTGAGGCATGGGGGGAGTTCAATCATGAAGAAAGTATTTTGCACGACTAGTGTTATTCTTTTCTCAGTAAAGAAGAACTGGATGCGGAGATCACCGCTATTGTAGGCGATAAGTTGTGGATATCTGATGAGAGAAAGACAATTGTCATTCATTATATATTGAATAAATCTATGGAATGGGTGGTTCAAAACGTGAATGTAAATGACCCCGTCATTCGTGTGATATCACGTATAGTACAGTAAGGCTGCTAGATTCTTCGGCAATCTTTTTTTGAAACTTACGAGCAATTTAGTGAGATTGAAATCTACTGAAACTTTGAGGACAGCCAGATCGTCTATGAATTGAGGTGATGGAAATTGGTGGGAATAATGAAGCGGACGAGTAAGACACTATTTGTGCTTCTGATTATCCTGACAGTAACCGGGTGTGATGATGTAGGAGTGAGTATAAATTCTCAGATTAATGCGCTGAAATCAGTATTAAAGGGAGCACCACAACCATGTATGGAGGAAATCGAGTGGGTCGATTTTCTAATGATCAATAACATTAGGTATCATCAGAACGACGGGGAAACGAAGGAGGCAACTTCAAACCAACTTGGAGATAAGGTAGGTGAAGTCTCCTATATGCTCAGTGAACATGCCTGTACAGATCATGTGGAGAAGAATGGGGATGCGGCATTCCTTCCAATAGGTACCGATATATATGCTATGAAGGGTTACAAGATAGAGTTCCGTGTCATAGCTGACAACAAGATTTATGAAGTATCTGATAATCCAAATGCAGCTACAATAGGTGATTTATTGGACATTGACGGAAGAGTGGAGAAAGTAAGTCTAGAAAGCGGTATGGATGGAAGTCTGATCGGCGACTTTAGCATGGAAGCATCATCTGAATTCATTCAAGAATTACTACCGTTGTCACATGTTAGTTTCAATGAGGTCTATGAGAAAATAAAGCATGAAAATGGCATGTTTCTGCGCGTACACCTTCAGGATAGTACATCCTTTCGTTTGGTCTATTATCCAAAAGTTAATGCCTTTTCAGTAGGTGCATTCGGGACAGTAAGATTGAATGAGATCATTATGATTCAAAGGAAACAGATTAAAGCTGCGGCAGGATTGTAAAGTTAAAATAACTTCTGTATTTAAAAAAATGAAATGTGGTGTTTATCGTATGAGAAGAGTCTTTATAGTTCTAATGGTATGTGCTTGTTTAATTGCTTCTGGTGTTTTCCCAGTGCAATTGAGCTATGCGAAGAGTTCCGTTTCGGATTTTCCGATTGTGACCGAAGATGCAGCTGTGTTTTATCTGGTACCTCACCATTTAACTGCATCACTGAATAAATCATCTGTATCATTGGATTCTGTAACATTGAAAGCAGCACCGCTACTCAAGAAGAACGAGCAACTCTACTTTCCTTTCAAATGGCTGGAGACGGCGCATTTGGCGAAGGTCAAGTGGCAGGCAAAGACGGGAAGCTATTGGGCTGAGTTTAACTCTGAGAATCCTGCAAACTTTTCGTTCTTTCACTTGTTGCCGAACCAATCGAAGATTTACGTGGAGTCTAACGGATCACTCGAAGCGTTGGATGGAACGATTCCCTCGACGTTTACGAAAAACGGACAGTTGTACGTTCCGGTATCACTATTACCTAGGATGGGAGTTAATTATAGCTGGAGTAAAGGGGGCTTACATCTGACTTGGAACGATAAGGTCGTTAAGGTGATACAACCAACCTATACAACACAAGACAATACCATCACTTTCAGTGCATTAGCGCAAAAAGAATTCGGCCACGTGTATCTGTTGCAAAACATGGGGGACGGTGGGTTCACAAGTATGATAGGAGGGGGCATCAGTTCGATAACAGGCACTGAGAAAACAATCGGTGGGCCGATTATTGTAGGAGATAGAGAGTTTCGTCGGATTGAATATACCGTAGATCTTCGTCCAGGGGCGAATCCGTTTAAGATTTATACCAATTACATGGGATCTGCGGACATTGTCGTTCATCGAGAAGTATCGGACCCATCGTTGATTCCAATCTTGTATAATCACCCTGAATATAAGAAGGATATAAGCTTCACGAAACCGACGCAAGGATATCTTCGAATTCAAGCGGGGGAATCCATAGCTATCACAGGAATAGTTACGGATGATCAAATCCAGAGTAATGTAATCTCGTTCCAAGCATCCATGTTTCAGAGCGGAGATTATCATCTGATCGGGAAGAAGACAGTAGTTCCACTCGACAAGAACAAGGAATTCAGCGGTTCCGTCGTCATTCAGCAGCCGGGTACTTATTTAGTAAATATTTATAGTCCAGATGTGTTTGTGGGTGGGAGTTCGCCGTATGGCTCTGTCAAATGGGCTGAGATTGCGGTGGAAGTGCTACCTAAGGGCACAAAGAAGTAACTCAACATTCGGTGCGACCTAAACACTTGTTCAACGTTTGGGCTTTTGTTAGTGTGCGCCCAGCATGGGCGTTATTTCTAAGGTTCAAGTCCCGAATAGAATGGTGAAGGCAGTAAGTAGTAGCCATAGCTTAAGGCAAGGGTGTCTACTGTGAGGTGGAATCTGAAGGAAGCCAGCGTTGAGATAAATGAATCTCATATCGGGCGAACGTACGTTGGTTGAGGTCGCTAAACAAACTAAAGTCCTTACTGTCTAAGGCTTGCGAGAGTATATGGAGCAGATAGATTGAAATGTAAGTGTAATAAATGGTGGAATTTGTGTAAGGACACATCGAATAAATGTCATATTGGCAGCGCAAGGATACCTTTTAATAAAAAAATTACCTGTTTTTTAAACTTTTAGAAGTGAGTGTCGTTATACTGTTCGACAATCTACTCGTGCGCACGGTAGTTGGCCAAGTACGAATGGAGGCAGGTAATGATGCATGTAGTTATCCAGCAATTGTGCAAAAAATATGGCAGTAAACAATTACTGAACGGAATTAACCTGACATTGGGTACAGGTATTTTCGGCTTACTCGGTCCCAATGGGGCGGGAAAATCAACATTGATGCAAATATTGGCAACAGTAATACCGAAAACATCAGGGGATGTACAAATTGGACATTGCAAGCTTGGGCGGGATGAACGTGAAATTCGTGGCTTGCTTGGCTACCTGCCACAAGAGTTTGGCGTATATCGCAAGTTGACAGGCGCGGAATATCTCGATTATGTCGCGTCCATGAAGGGAATTACAAATGGAAAAGCCCGGAGGAAAGCAGTAGCCGAAATGCTGCGCCGAGTCAATCTGGAGGAGAAGCGCCATGTGCGTATAGGCAAATATTCTGGCGGGATGCGGCAGCGCATCGGTATTGCCCAGGCGTTGCTCGGTGATCCGCAGTTCATTATTGTGGACGAGCCTACGGCAGGGCTTGATCCCGAAGAACGCATGCGATTTCGTGATATGCTGACAGAGCTGGGTAAAGATCGTACTGTGCTACTGTCTACACATGTCGTCGCCGATATTGATAATAACTGTAATAGTATGGCGATTATGAGCGGAGGGCGTATCGTATTTCACGGTACGCAAGAACAATTGCTCCAGCGTGTGCAGGGACAAGTGTGGACGGTCCAAGTGGGTGATGAGAAGCTTGCAGAGCTCAAAGAAACTGCAGCCATCGTGACTGCAAAGCGTTCAGGAGCCGGCTATGAGGCGCGTGTTCTTGCTAGTTCTGTCCCATTACCTGGAGCAGTCCAGGCAAAGGCAGGACTTGAGGACGGATATATCGCGGTCATGAGAGCGGGGAATAGCCAATGAGCCTGATTCGCTATTACAAAACCGAGTGCAAGCTGCTGCTGCGTGGCCCAGGCTTGTATCTGATGCTGGCAACCGTGGTCGGCATCCTGTATTTGATGTTTCAGACCGCCGATGCCAAATTGGATCGTGCAGTATACGTGATGGATATTTCTGAGGTGTATTGCCTTGTAGCCATCATTATTTTGCCTTTGCTGGCAACAGCAATCGCACGGCGGGATGAAGAATGGAAGACAGCAACCATGATGACTACCTTTCCGTATCGAACATGGGAAATGGAGGCTGCACGTTTGCTCTGTGCTGTAACCCTTCCGTTAGCAGCTGCGCTCGTGCCGATGGGGGCTTATGTATGGTTGGTCGTAAATGATGGCATCTCATGGGGAATGCGTGAATGGTATACCTCTGCTGTATTAGCTTCCTTTGCCATCCCAATGTTATTTGCAACTGTAATTGCCTACTTAGTAGGTATCCTTATCCGCAAGCGATACAGTTACTTGATCAGCTTCGTCCTGTTGTTTAGCTTGGCAATTATTTTACCGGAATTTTTTAAGACCGATCGCCCTTCTTTTTCATTACCCCCTCATACGCAGATTTGGTTCGATTATTCACTAGTTAAATATATTGGTAAGTCTTACTCACGTATGTGGGGATTTATATATGATCCGGTATTTTGGCTGCATCGCGGCATGGTTGCAGCTTTAGCAGCAGGAATGGTCATGACTGTTCTACTTGTAGTATGTAGACGCAGGCGGGAACGGGTCAAGGCATGGCTGGTCTATCCCACGATGCTGATTCTAGGTGCAGCATTGTTATGGGAAGGTAGTGCTATGTACGGATACCTGCAAGAACGGGTCGATATTGCGGATGCCAATGAACGTTTCTATCGCGAACATCTTACTTCAACCAATGATATCACGCAACAGCGTGAATTGGAGCAACTGCTCGTTGCTGGAATTGCATCGGGTAAATATACGGAGGCGGATATTGAGGAAATGTCTCGGATCACCCTTAACACAAACGGGATTACCAGCAATCCGCTCTCGGTATCGCATATTAAAGATCTGCTTGTCGGAATGAAGTTCCATGATCTACACATTAACAGCTACAAGCTGGAGTTGGAATTACTTCCGCGACAGGGGTTAGAAATACAGGCGACGATGCAAGCAAGCAATGGACAAGCGGAGACGCTAGAGCGATTCCCAATCATGCTGCGACATATTTTTGACGTACAGGAACTGAAGGTGAACGGTGCTGATGCTGCCTATGAGTGGGAAGAGGCTACAGATGTACTTTGGATCAAGCCTGCTACGGATGTTATGCCAGGGGAGCATCTGGAGATCGAGATGACATATAGCGGTACCATAAATGATTGGCGGCATTATTATTCCGTCGCTCCTAGCAGGGATAGATGCGAGCAGATCGCTGTTGTCGACGATAACAGGATTTTCCTGCCAGCTTTCTATGGCTGGTACCCTGTTATCGGCAATAGCCGGCTATCGGAATTGCTTACCGATCACTACGAATGGGGGCGTCACGCTACAGATATTCTGGACACACAATTACCGCGCCCTATGGCGGGCTTTGAGGTTGCTATCACAGGGCCAAGTGGCTTGAAACTGTTCTCCAACGCCTCTGTCATTACTAGTAAGATGGCTGGAGAGAAGGGAGCGACCGTCACGCGCCTGGAGCTGGATGAAGCAAGCGGACTGACATTGTTTGGGGGCGATCTGCAGCTTGCAGAAGCGACAGCGGACGGCAAGACGTTGCGTCTGCTGGCATCTGGTCAATTGCCTGACCGTTCTGTCGAAGAAGCAGCACAGTTCGCAGCCAGGCATTACGCCCAAGCAGCGCGTACTTTGAAAATGTTGGATGGAGAAGCTGCAACGAGCTTTCCCCAGACGGTTACTATGGCGCTTGCCGATTATCCGTATTATAGTTTGAATATGGTGAGTATGAGCACCCTGGGCATGGTAGATGCAGCAGTTGGAGGTCCGGAAGCTCGCGATATCCACTTTTTGTCTACGTTGTCTGAGTTAAGTTATTTTGGGGCGGAAATTGATCGAGGGAAGAATGGGAACATCCAACTGAGAACGGGGCAATACTGGCTTGATTACAGTGCCAAACGTAGAGAGATTAGAAATGCGAGAATGTTAAATTTAAACGCCGAATATATACTGAACAACTTTTTTCAGGCTTATAACGAGCTCAAGCTGGTCGGAGGGGAACTGCCAGATCGATTGTTCGAACCTGTTAGCAGCTATTTTTTGAACAGTACACCGAATCAGGTTTATGACCTTATGAATACCATATACAGCCAGTACGGTATTGAAAGTGTCTACGATGTCATCAAGCTTGTCTATGACAGTATTGGCACAGAGCAGCTAATCGAGGACAGCGATGAACAAATGGAAGAGCTTCTGCGAGGCTATTTGCAAAGGAAAACGGAGGGAGGAAAATGAAGGTCACCCTCATTCTTTTGTCCCGTGCAAAATATGCATGGCGCATACTATGGGGCGGCTACTTGCTAGCTATAGCTATTATTGCGGCGCTGATAGCAGCTAATTGCCTCATGCTGCCAGAGTTGTTACCATCTACAGGTTTTTATCAAGTCAAATTGGTTTATATTTTTATTCTGCCTTTACTTTCGATTGCTTTAAGTGCGGCCTTGTTCTCCGATGATTTCAATGAGGGTACTTTTGCCCACCATTTCAGCTATCCATATTCACAATTACTTGTGTTCGCCGAGCGAGGAGCGATCGCTGCGCTATTGCTTGTTATCTATGAAGCAGCGTTGCTCTGGACAATTGACCGCTGGGCGATCCCTTTAAGTACGGCACAACTAGCGTACATAATCACACATAGCCTCAGTGTGAATATGTTTGTTGGTGGTCTGGCGGCATTGGGCAGTCTGCTAGGGCGCAATATGGCTGTCGGGCTAGGAGTGGGGGCAACGGTGTGGCTGCTGGAGTATTTTATGTCTAGTATGCCGCTCAATCGTTACTATTTATTTCAAGCTGTCTGGCCGGTGAGCCGATTCGCAGATAAATCGCACAACGCTATCGCATTATTTGTGGCAGCTGGAATACTATTTTTCTGCTGTTTACTTCTATTGGGGAAAGGCAGAGGTTGGCTCGTGTGCAGGCAATAGTGACGAGCGAGGAAGGAGGAAGTCAAGTGGACAGCAGGGCTGTTGTTACGGATGAGCAACTGCTCGCGCAATACAAACAAGGGAATACAGCCGTGCTGGAGTTGTTCGTCTATAGGTATCATCAGACCATCTATGCGTATTTATACCGATTGACCAGTAAGCGTCAGCTCGCAGAAGATTTGGTGCAAGAGTGTTTTGTCAGAGTGTTCACGGCTTTGCAAGAGGGTCGGTTGCCTGAACGGTTTCGACCATGGATTTATCGAATTGCGACGAATCTTTGTCGCGATGTATGGAAGTCTGGAGCTTATCGTTATGAAGTGGTGGCTAAGGATACCGGAGTGTATGATGCGGCAGACGGCGGTAAGGATACGGTAGCGTCTTTTTTAGACAAGCAATATGAGCGTGAAGCAGTCATTGCTGCCCTTGGCGCTTTACCTGAGGAGGAGCGGCAAATTGTTATATTGCGTTTTTACGAGGAGCTGAAGCTGGATGAAATAGCCGAGCTGCTGGAACAGCCGCTTGGAACGGTCAAGTCCAAGCTGTATCGGGCGTTCAGGCGACTGGCCCATACATTGCAGAAAGGGGAGGATCAGAATGAATTACATATCCGGAGCCGGTAGCGCCGATAACGCCAGTCGCGACAGTCAACTGCACAGGGAATTGCAAGAGCAGCGGCAATTAGAGGAAAAGGGTGAAGCAGCGGCGGATCGATGGGAACATGACAAGATCGGAGCCGTATTCAGCCAACTGGATCGCTATACCGTCGATGGCCCCAGCGACCAGCAAACGGAATCCCTGCTGTCGCTTGCCGCTGCATATGCCATACAGCCTGAGTGGGCAGTTGCTGTACCCTCTTCCAGGCGAGTGGCAAGACATGACAGGCCTGGGCGGCAACCAACTGTCGCTATACCTTTACCAGTAAGGCTTATGCAACACATGGCAGCCCAGGTAAGGACGATGCATTGGCTGTTTTGGCTTATATCAGCGCTTATGGTTGGCACAGGAACAGCGATCGAGGGGTTGGCTGCAAGTGAATGGTACAGTAGCCCTGGCAAGACGGATGTATTTCTCTTTACGATTCTGTTGCTTCCTGTAGCCAGTGTGGCCTATTCACTCCGATCCATGCATACGCCAATGAGTGAGCTTGAGGCGACCTTTCCTGTTGCACCCGTACAGCTTATGGTAGCCAGAATAGGAACCATTCTGCTATATGACCTCCTCCTAGCGCTGTTGTTTTATGGAATACTCGTTATGACGGGGACCAACGGTGAATTCAGAACTAACACTACTGTACTGATCACAGATCTATTACTGCCGATCTGTCTGAGCGTTTTTGCAGCGCTGGCTGCAATGCTTCGTTTCGGGACATGGCCTGGTACCGCGGCTGTGCTCGCAGTGGGCGTCATCCAGTTTTCCGCTGGCGAGAGGCTTGGCATATTTCAACTGTTCAGCGAATACGGGTCCGATAACTGGCTTGCAAGTAAGCTTGTTGCTGTTAGTCTGGCAATAGCGCTTGGTGTTATTTCAAGTATTTTGCTACGCAATCGGCATTATTACAAGCAATTTGGATAGGAGGGAAGAGTGGTGCGAGGAGCTGAGCTAAAACTTACCGCGGTTGAACTTCATGCAGATAATGGTCACCTGTTGCTAGGGGATGTGAATCTGGCTTTGCCGCCAGGCTGGTATGGTCTGGATGGCGCCAATGGCAGCGGAAAAACAGCATTACTCAAAGCGATAGCTGGCCTATACCAGCCTGTACGCGGCCTGATTACCTATCAGCTTGATGGCGTGGCTTTGTCAGGGAATACTTTCAAGTCTTATCTGGGCTACAAGCCACAGCAGGCAGCGTACTATGACAATATGACCGTCGATGCATACTTGCGTTATGTGGGTGAGATGAAGCTGATGCCACGAGCGACCATTGAGGAACGATCTCGCGAGCTATGTGAACGGCTCGGGCTTTCTGCCGAGTGGAAGACGCCCATTCAGAGGTTGTCAGGCGGTAACAAGCAACGGCTTATGATTGCTCAGGCAATGCTTGCTGAGCCATGGTTTCTGCTGCTGGATGAGCCTCTCTATGGCATGGATATCGAGATTCGTTTCCTGCTGCTAGACACGTTGTACGAAATGACACCTGGCACAGTCGCTATCTTTTCAGGCGCATTGGAGGGCCTACAGGGAGGATGGCTGGATGCTGTGATCAAACTTGATAATGGTACAGCGACGCTGCACTGACGCAGCGCCGCTTTCTATATAAAATTATCCTGCTGCGGCTATCAAAGTATGGTCAGAGATACGCTGACGATTGTGGCCACGAATGCTTGATGCTTAAAAGCACTATAGCCATGCTAGACAGAAGATGAGAGTAGGCCTCTCGAAACCGCTGTGCAGGCGGAGGTTTCAAACTACCTTAAGCTGCTGTGGTCAAATGCTTACCATGATCAAGGAATATATGAGCTGAATGTATTATGGAGTTTGTAAGAAGTACCGAAGTTGGCGGAATTGTCCTGAGGAAGCGTAAGCTTGCCCTCTGATTTCAACCGCATCAAGCGGTATACAATCAAGATATTTTGTTATAAGTATTTTTGAAAAAGGATGTTGGATGGGATAGGAGTGTTACTAACCTTGATCAATAATGAAAGGGCTACCAAGAGGTAGCCCTTTGTTCAACTCCCAAGGACTGCCCGATAACATAAAGCAGTCCGATCAGAAGATCATGTTACTTTTTCAAATCAATAAGAATGTTTGGTAATGCAAAACTTACTTGTCCTACACCGGATTTCTGAGGTATCGGAATTTGCTTCGATTCTCCACCTCTGTTCATTTCTACAGACCCATGATTTTCAGAAGTGTAACTTCTTAAAGTGACATGAGGGGTTACGATCAGCTGCGTTGCATTGGGGTCCAACTTCTGAAATGTTTTACTCCAGCTCATATGATAAGAGTCTTTACCTGTTCCACCATTGCCTTCACCTGAGTATCTATTTCCTAAATTATCTTTGATTTCTAATACGACATCTACATCATGCCATGTGCTACTTACCTTCTCTGAAGCCTCTATATCGTAATACATAGTAAAGGACATAGGGGTGATGGCTAACTTTCCTATCGTTACTTTTACGCCATCTTGTTCTGTACCTTAATGAATTAATTGGATTTTGTTACTCGTAGATTGTAGAGAAAAATTGAAATTCCAATCCCCCATGATCTCTTCCTGTGTATCGTGTTGAATAATATTTTCTAAATTCCAATGGATATACACGGTATCTTCTCCATTCTTCGATGGATCAGTAGCATGAAATAGACCTACATAATGATGTTCATCCACTTTTACAATCTTTGAGTTTGCTACCATCCCTTTGGATTCTTTGAATTTCGGAATACCATGGATGTTTAGATTTTCGCCCAAATCTCGTTCACTTTCAATCGAATAAGCTAATGATACGGTGTTCCCATCATAAATAGCATCATTAATCGTTACTTGGATACCCTCACTTTCTTGCGTCAAATTCATTTCGGTGGAATACTCTTGATAATGATCATAAAGATGATTACCTGTGCTTTGATGATTGAAAAAACTAAAAATATCTCCTATCACTGGAATGTTACTTGCATAAGCGGGGAAAGTTATCCCGAACGTTGTGAATGAGAGAACGATGATCATGGAAGCGGCAGCAACATTCCTTGTCCAATTCTTCGTCTTTTTCTTGTTTTTTATTGATTGTTTAAGAGCTCTTTTAACCCTTTTCTTTTCAAGTTCATCGACTTCGATTTCATCAAATTCAGTTAAGTCTATGTTTGAATCATTTAATAGTTCATAGATATCCTTCATATTCCGGTCTCTCCCAACATAAGGTTCGTGGCGTTTTTACTAAGTTTCTTTTTGCCTCTATAGATTCGATTATCGATCGCGGCTCTGGTGATTCCGAGTTTAATTGATATTTCGTCTGTATTTAAGCCTAGGAAATACTTCATGATGAAAATATCTCGATCAAGCGGCTCCAGATGATTGATTAACTCGATGAATTCTAATGCATCTTCTTCATGGGTCTGTAATCGTTGAATGAAATTTGTATCATTAGACTTCATGGTTGGATTCCCCTTATTTTTTTGTAAAAGCGCCTTTACACTTTATACAACGTATTGAAATTGTTTTTCTCTCACATTACAAAAAATAGGGTTTAGTATATAGTAAGGTAAGAATTCTTGGAGGCTGATTATATGGACAAAATATTTGTCATTGAAGATGACATCAAGTTGCAAAAATATATCAAAAATTATTTGGTTGCTTATGATTTTGAAGTGGAGATGGTTACAGATTTCGATCAAGTGATTGAAGAGGTAGAAGAAGCTAACCCGAATCTGATTCTATTAGATATCAATTTGCCGAAATTTGATGGGTTTTATTACCTAAGAGTCCTAAGGAAGAAGTATAATACACCGATCATCATTTTGTCTGCGCGTAGCGAAGAGGGTGAACAAATTCGAGGTATGGAGTTAGGGGCAGATGATTACGTTACGAAACCTTTTAGTGTAGGAATACTCTTAGCTAAGATTAACGCCATTCTCAGACGGGTATCTAAGCGGGATAAAGAAATGGATTACACGGTCGGGGATTTGAAATTATTGAACGAAAGTATGAAGCTACAGTATCAAGAAAAGATCATTGATTTAAGTAAAAATGAATATCGAATTATGAAAATATTCATCAGTAAGTTGGGTGAAGTGGTTACGCGTGAAGAGTTACTTGAGGTGTTATGGGATGAACAGGTCTTCGTGGATGATAATACATTAACCGTAAATATAACAAGAGTAAAAAAGAAGCTTAATGATATCGGATTAGATCATATGATTACGACAAAAAGAGGGGTAGGCTATGTCTTTTATTCAACTGATGGTTAACCTGCTGAAAGTGAAATCAGGCGTTATTATGATATATGCTGTAAATACGTTTCTCCTCATTTTGTTTTCCTATTTGCTATATGGATATGACCAATTCTTATACCCAGTCAGTATAAGTATATTCATTCTAATCGTTTATCTAATCATTGTTGGTTTTAAGTTGTATGCTTTCACCAAGAAAATGAATGAAGCCAAATTCAGTCCACATATGGAAGTTGATGAGTTAAGCGTGGAGGATATCCTCATCTTTGGAACCATAAATGACATTCATGATAAATATAATCAACATATCTATCAAATGAACAGTGCATTCAAAGAAAGAAACACCTTATTTTCTCAATGGATTCACAATATGAAAGTGTCCATTTCAATCATTGCATTAGCGTCAGAGAAAGGTTCTGAAGATGCTATTGAAGATATTAAAGAAGAGAACATAAAATTAAAGCAGAACCTTGAAGAGTGTTTAAACGTGTTACGACTCGATGACTTCTCCCGAGATTATATGCCGGAAAAGGTTAATATACATAGCATCGTGACTCAAGTGATTAATACCAAGAAAAGAGATTTTATCTATCAAGGTGTGTATCCCAAAATAGAGATGGAATCGAGTTTAGAAGTGTATACAGACCAGAAGTGGTGTAGTTATCTCATAGAGCAAATCCTATCCAACGCGATTAAATACAGTGAGAAGAATCAGCATGTTACGATTACGAGTCTAGTTAAGAGCGATGAAATATCATTAATCATTAAAGATAATGGTGTTGGAATCGCTAAAGAAGATTTACTACGTGTATTTGATCCATTCTTCACAGGGAAGAATGGAAGAAGCAATAGTTCGGCAACTGGAATTGGCTTATATATGGTGAAATATATTTCACAGAAATTAGGTCATGGTCTCCATATTGATTCACAAGAAGGAGTAGGAACAGAAGTGACGCTTTCTTTTCTTTCAAAAATGTAAGGTTACGTAAGGGAAATGCATTAGAAGAAATGCACTTCTTATCTATACTTCTCTTATAAGTCAATGAGGAGGAAAAGAATTGGACATCATTACAATATCCCATCTAGTGAAAATTTATAATGCTTACAAGGGTGCAAAGGAAGTAACCGCTATCGATCAAGTGAACCTTTCCGTAGAAAAAGGTGATTTCGTGGGCATCATGGGCCCAAGCGGAAGCGGGAAGACGACCTTATTAAATATTTTGTCAGGGGTAGATAAAGCGACTTCGGGGGAAGTCATCATAGACGGGAAAGATATTACGAAATTAACAAAAGATGAAATGGCTTTATTCAGAAGAGGTAAAATAGGCTACATATTTCAGGACTTTAATCTACTGGATAGCTTAACCTTACAGGAGAATATTGCGTTACCTCTCATATTGGACAAGTTAGCACCCAAAGAAATAGAGGACAAGATTAACCCACTTATGAAGTTCCTAGGGATCTATGATTTGAAGGATAAGTATCCTTATCATATCTCTGGAGGGCAGAAGCAAAGAGTGGCAGCGGCACGTGCGATTGCTAATGAACCTGTAGTTATTTATGCAGATGAACCAACAGGGAATTTGGATTCTAAATCTGCCAATAATCTAATGAATACCATCCGATCATTGAATGAAGAACTACATAGTACGATACTTATGGTTTCACATGATCCTTTTGCAGCGTCATTTTGTAAGAGAATTATCTTCATTAAAGATGGAATCATCGAGATGGAGATTAGGTCTTCCGGAGATCGGAAATCATTTTTCGATAAAATATTAGAAGTGCAAAGTGTGATCGGAGGGGAGAGAACATGACCTTCTCTTCGATTATTCACAAGAATTTCATCTATAATTTCAAGAAATACATGTCTTTATATTTTGTGAATACGCTAATTGTAGCTATTTTGTTCATGTTTGGAAGTTTGTTTTATAATTCAGATGTATTGGAGCAAGTCGGCGAGACTACGCTTTATGAAACCATTAAGACGGCGCTACTATGCGTTGTATTATTTTCAATTGTGTTTATTACGTACAGTAATGTCACCTTCTTGAAGTACAGAGGGAAAGAATTCGGAATGTATATCACTTTAGGGATGACAACGAAGGATTTAACGAAATTACTGTTGATCGAAAATACAGGGATTATGGTTATTTCAATCGTGTCTGGGCATATCGTTGGTGGGCTATTTGGAAAGCTATTTTATTTGGGGTTAAACAAAATGGTGATCGGAGATCTAATAGCATATGAGTTGAATGGACAAATTCTTATATTAAGTATTGGTGTATTTTTATTGATATTTATATGTAATTTTATCTTTAACATCTTTTATCTAAGAAAAGCTTCTATCGTAGATGTTCTTAAATCTTCAAGTAAAAAGGGTATCGGGAAAAGTAATATTGTATTAGGCATTATTGCGATCGTCTTGTTTGTTGGATCAGCTTATTTATTGCCCAAAATGCTACTTGAAGGCCTATTTAAGAATCAGTCATATATGATGATTGTGTTCGTTGTATTAACTCTAACCTGTCCTTATGTGATTTTTGGAACGATGTTCGTAGTATTGAAATCAGTGATTAAGAGATTTAAGAGAATGTATCATAAACATTTGATCGTATTATCCAACGTATCTCATCGATTTCTATCTTACAAAACCACTCTGTATATGGTCTCCATATTAATTGCAGGAGCGCTGTTCTTTATCGGTATGGTCTATGCGATGTACGCAACGAGTGAAGATAACAATGATCGGGATAATCCATTTGATGTCATGTTTATAGAGACGAATCAATTCAATCACATGAATGCCAATGCCATAGAGGAAGTATTCAAGAACAATGCGAATACCATCGAACAGAATAAGACGTTAGAATTTATCGAATTACCAGAGTTCCGTTCGCATGAAAGTGCAATGGTTCTCTGGGATGACCGTTCCATGCTAATAAGTGAAAGTCATTACAACGATCATATGGGGACTCATTATGAAGTAGCAGTTGATCAAGCGCTATCTGCTAGAGTATATGAACAGAATATGGATTATGAAGTGCCTGATACGATTATTACAGCAATGAATACGAAGTCTATTGATGATAAACTTAGATCAAGGATGAGTAAAGAAGCATTAATCCAGACTTTAAGCAAAGAGCTGTATTTTGAATACAATACGGACGATTTTATTGAAATAACAGCACCCTTTATTAATAATGTGCGTAATCGTGTTAACTATTATGGAACTGCCCTTGTTGTGGATGATCAAGTCTATGACCAATTAAAAAGTAGTATAGGTGCAGAGCAAGTGAAGATCCTTCATCTGATTAAAGGGGTTATTAATAAGGATGGTTTTCAATCTTTGGTAGATGAATTACGTAATCGGAATGGTGTAGACCCAACTTATTGGACAGGTGACACACAAGATAGTGTAGATGCTTCTAGCAAGGAAAGGGCAGAATTAGTGGGGTTAAAACCATTTTATAAGAAGGAATTACTGGAAGAACAGCTTGAATCTAATGGGTTAACATTCTTTATCGTTATGTTTCTAGGTGCTTTGTTCGCGATCGCCTCCGGTGTCGTATTATTTCATAAAGTATTATCAGACATTGATGATCAGAAAGAAAGTATTCTTTCCTTAAAAAGGATCGGTGTCACAACGAAAGAAATCAAGGGAATTGTTTCAAAAGAGTTATTTATTACTTTTTTCTTCCCAACATTTTTTGGATTAGGGCTAGGGATGTATTACTTTTACTTCCTGTTCAGTAATCAGCCGATGTTAATGCAATTGCTTGGGAAGGCTAGCACGATTGCGGTCGTATTTTTAGTTCTGCAAATTGGTTTCTATTATGTAAGCAGAAGAAAGTACTTCTCGGAACTGAATAAATTCTTATAGTGTTACAGACATATAATTAAACCTAAAGACACTAACGATTTCGTTAGTGTTTTTGGCGACTCGACACAAGTGTTAGCCTATATTCCAAAGGAAATTTACTTCAAAAAAGAAAAAGAATATTCTTTTGTAGTGACATGAAGTATTTTTCGTGATACAATATCTCTAAGTTAAGAGTTATTAATTTAAGGTAAACGCATAATTTGATGAGTTCACCCCAACTATAGGAATAATAAATCGAGAACCCATTGGAGGAATAATAAATGAATGAATTAAAAGGAATACACCACGTAACAGCCATTACAAGTAGTGCAGAAAAGAATTATGAATTTTTTACGTATGTGCTAGGGATGCGTTTAGTGAAGAAGACCGTCAACCAAGATGACATTCAAACGTATCACTTGTTTTTTGCAGATGACGAAGGTAGTGCGGGTACAGATATGACGTTCTTCGATTTTCCTGGCATTTCGAAAGGAGTACATGGTACAGATGAAATTTCAAAGACATCCTTCCGTGTGCCAAGCGATGCATCCTTAGATTATTGGTTGAAACGTTTTGATCGACTTGACGTGAAACATACGGGAATCAAAGAACAATTTAATAAAAAGTCGCTTTCTTTTGTTGACTTTGATGACCAACAATACCAGCTGATTTCAGATGAGAATAACGAAGGTGTTGCAGCAGGTACACCGTGGCAGAAAGGACCAATTCCTTTAGAATATGGCATTACGGGTCTAGGACCAATCCATGTTCGAATCGCTAATTTTGACAATTTCAAAGAAATATTGGAGAAAGTTCTACTGATGAAAGAGATAGATCAGTCAGGAGTGTTCCATTTGTTCGAAGTAGGTGAAGGAGGAAATGGCGCACAGGTTATCGTAGAACATAATACGGTTCTTCCACAAGCTCGACAAGGCTTCGGAACCGTTCATCATGCGGCATTCCGTGTTGCAGATCGTGCTGTTCTTGATGAATGGATTACACGCCTAGATCAATTTGGCTTCCATACATCAGGGTATGTTAATCGTCACTTTTTCGAGTCATTGTACGCACGAGTTGCACCACAAATTCTATTCGAGTTCGCAACGGATGGTCCTGGATTTATGGGGGATGAACCTTATGAGACACTTGGAGAAAAGTTGTCTTTACCTCCATTCTTAGAACCTAAACGTGAGCAAATCGAGCAATTAGTTCGTCCGATTCATACGGTAAGAAGCACAATCACATTTGAAAAAGAATAAAGAAGCATGTGCTATAGCATTAAGAATCGATGCAAGCATGAGGGGGATACCCCTCTTTTTTTGTGTGTAAAAGAAAAGGGACTCTTGAAATCAAGAGCCCCAGAAATAGAATATGGTGTCATTAATGTAACACCATGACCATATAGACGATCCTAAAGTAATATTGCATGTACACATTTAAAATAGAAACAACAAAGGACCGTTGAAGTGGATATTCAAGGGTCCTTTGTTGTGATTTATTTAATTCGTTTACCAAGTAGAGCTAGGAGCCAAATGATTCCTACACCAAGAATAGCATGACCAAGTCCCGAGATATGGGGCAAGAAGCTGATATCTTCTCCGTTAATTTGAAGTATGCCACGAGTAGCCATAGTACCAATCGTGATGAGTAAACCAATGTTATAGACAATGTATCACGCGCCAAAGGATTTAGCTTCATGTACTTGAAATAACTTGGCTAGGATCAGTGTAACGATAAAAAAGAGGAATCCTAACACTAGAATATGAGTATGTAGTGCTACTAAAATTGTGTTGCCACTGAAATCATTTGCTTTCGTGATTTCACGATAAGCAATGCCAGCCAGCAAACCAAGAACTGCATAGAAAAAAGAAGTGTAATATAGTTTTTTCACGTAATTAAGGATACTATCAACGGATGATAGCGATATATCTTCTCTATATTTAAAATTGTCCTGCACTTACATCGATGTCAATAGCATGTCCATCTTTAGTAGTTACATAGACTTTCCAGTCACTAGACATGACACTATCATCATTCATTGTAAATGTTCTTGACACACCTTTGCCAGCGCCAACATCAACAAATTCAAAGTCTTGATTATCTTTAAGTACTTTGAATATTACGGTTCCGGACGTATTATTATTTTTGACATATACGTTTAAATGGTTACCCATATCTGGAGTACACGAGAAATAACTCTTGAATGCGCTTCCTGAATGTTTTGCTTCTATGAGTGAACCATTGTTCGACTTATTAGTTTTATTATCTTCGACTTCTTGCGCTTCAACTTGCGAGGCTGTTTCAATTATAGGTGTGTCGATATCTTCTATTGCTTGCTCAGTAGTAACTTTCAACGCATTGTTATTGGTACAAGCTACTAAGAGTAATGATAATAGCAATGCCATTATCCAGTAGATTCTCTTATTTTTTTTCATGTGAAAATTCCCCCTTATCGAATCTAGCATACTTGTATACCCAGCAGTGTGGGCAGATGGATGTATTCCCACTCGACAACTTTACCATATATTGAATTAATTAGAAATTGGGTATGTTAATTAGGTAGAGGGATACATTCTACAGATAACTCAATTAAGATACCTATTTTTATGTGTGGCTAGATACTCTTGAAATTGTCGGAAGATCATTGGTATAGTATGGTTAGTATTTGCTGATATAGTAGACCCCCTTTAGAGCAAAATTCTGATGGGGGTCTTGAACGTATTCGGGAGGTTAATGATGAAACAAGAGAAAATTGGAGTTTTGTTGGCTCAAATTGGAACACCAAGCGAGCCGACAGCAAAGGCAGTCCGTCCTTATTTAAAAAGCTTCTTATCGGACCGACGAGTTGTAGATTACCACCCTTTACTGTGGCAGCCGTTACTACGAGGTGTTATTCTTAGAGTTCGTCCTAAACGTTCAGCTAAGTTATACCAAGAAATTTGGACGGAGCAAGGTTCACCACTACGGGTTCACGCGTACAATCAACAGGTTGGTATACAGAATCGACTAGGAGGTCAATTCCGGGTTGAAGTGGGAATGGGATATAGTGAACCGAGTATTGAGCAAGCAGTGAAGGTACTTGAAGATGAGGGAATAACCAAGATTATTGTGATGCCGTTGTATCCTCAATATTCTTCAACGACATCGGCTTCTATATATGATGAAGTCTTTTTTGCTGCCATGGGTCGTCGCCATGCTTCGGGTTCAACAGCCAAACGGTTTGTTCCCACCTTGCGATTTACGGATGCCTTTTATGATCATCCTGGCTATATTGCAGCGATGAAGCGGCATCTTGATCAACAATTACAGCTACTCCAGAATCCGCCGGATAAATTTATCCTAACATTTCATGGTATTCCAGAACGGTATGCTGCTACAGGAGACCCTTACCGTGAACAATGTTTGAAGACTGCACAATTGCTTGCAGAGGCGATGAATTGGTCTTCCAACGAGTGGGAGATTGTATTTCAGTCGCGATTTGGTAAGGAACCTTGGATTGGCCCAGCAACATTTGACGTACTTACTGATTTAGCTCATCAGGGTGTACAACGTCCGTTCTTATTTGCACCCGGGTTCGCGGTCGATTGTCTAGAAACACTTCATGAGCTAGGTATCGAAGGGCGTGAATTGTTTAAAAATGCAGGCGGACCTATTGAAAATTACACGATGGCTCCTTGTCTGAATGATCATGAATCTTGGCTAGATTTCCTTGCGGAATATGCTCTAAGTAACGCTCAAGGTTGGATAAGTGAACATACAACGACATAAGGAAAACTGAGATTCTTGCAATACATAGACCATTTAAAGTTGGATGATGGTGGCATGTTCTTATTTGTAGAGTTGCTAGATTCCCTTTATCCTGTATGAAGATCAGTGAAGATGAGAAACTACAACACATTTTGTAAAAGGGTTGATGAAATGATTGAAGCTATGATGAATCGTTATTGGCCCCAGTGGAGCGGGACGATCCAAGAGGGAACAGGCGGTTGGAATAATACAACACATATGATTAAGAATAAAGAACGAAGCTGTGTGCTGCGTTTCTATGATACACATAGGGACCGAGATAAAATAGCATTTGAGCATGCTGTGTTAGAATCGATTCAACGTAAATCGCTAAGTGTCAGGATTCCGGTTCTCGTCAAGACGGTAACGGGTGAGACCATTGTACAACTGGAGGATGGTAGTGAACGATTTGCCTGTCTGTTCGAATATATTGAAGGTGTATCTCCGAAGAACAGTAGTGCTGCCATGGCCTATTCATTTGGTGAAGTAGCAGGGGAATTGTCAGCTATACTTGCCAAGATTGATCCAAAAGTTTCACCTGCATATCGTCCGTATTATGAATTAGAGAAGTCTTATCCATTATGTACCCGAGCGGTCATCTTAGAGTTTTGCAATAATCCGCCAGAACCATTCAATGATCTAACTCGAGATTTAGTTACACTTAGCGTGGCGTACGAGGAGATCTGTGATGTGCTTGTAGGTCTAGAGGAGCTACCGCATCAGCTTGTACATGGTGATCTTAACGTATCTAACTTATTGGTACATGGGAGTAATGCCGATCAAGTATCTGCATTACTAGATTTCGAATTTTGTACACTGGATGTTAGGGCGATGGAGCCAGCTGTCATCATCTCCGGACTCCTTGGTCATCAAGAAGAGATAGAATCCGTAAGGAAATTTTGTGCTGGATTTAGCAGCAGACGTGGTCTCCTTCCAGTGGAAGTTGATGCAATCCCTGTACTCATGCGTCTTCGTAAAATGGATGTACTCCTTCATTTTATGAGTCGTTACCTTAAGGGTACAGATCAACCTGAAGTGTTGCATGAACAGGTGCAGTCACTGGTTAATGATCTTAGCCAATTGGAGCTTAGTCGAACATGGATGGAAGAGGAATTAATACAGTTATGTAGTCAAGACACATGATCCTACGGGTTCACATAGACTATTCAAAAAAGGAGATTAAAGCCTAATGAATAGAACATGTAAACTAAGTCATGTGACGCAAGCCTATTTGGATGTTTTCTATAGTATTCTCAATACGATGATTAGAGATATGACAAGTGTATGCCTCACCAATAGTATCTCGAATAATTTCATTAACCAGATGATTCCTCATCATGAAGCAGCAATTAAAATGTCTAGGAATATCCTACGGTACACAACAAATCTTGAACTTCAGGGCATTGCTACGAATATTATTTCAGAACAAACTAAAAGTATCGCGAATATGAGAGCCATACAATCTCAATGTAGCTGTATAATAAATACAGATCGTGAACTTACTCTCTATATGAGCAGATTTAAGGGAATAGCGGAAACGATGTTTAATAGAATGGGTTCAGCTCCTATTACAAATAACGTGAATATAAATTTTGTGCGTGAAATGCTTCCTCATCACGAAGGTGCTGTACAAATGTCACACAATGCCCTTCAATTCAATATTTGCCCACCACTAAAGCCCATTCTAAATGCAATCATAACTTCTCAATGCGCAGGTATTAGACAAATGCAACAATTGCTTAGACACCTCGATCATTGTTGTTAATATGATTACAATGGCTCTAGATGTCGTTAGGTAACAATAATCAAAAAAAGTTGGAACGATACAAGAGGTACAGTGACACTGTATCTCTTTTTATATTGCATATTCATGTTAACCCTTGATGAAGTGCTGTAAGACTTAAAGAAAATCAGCTTGAAAGGTGGAAGTTTTTCCACAATTTAGGTAATATGTTTTTATGATATTATGATGTTCGTAGGTTTACGTTTTGATTGTGAAAAAAAATATGCATTATAGAAGAGGAGAGAAGTCGGTGAAAGAAAATGGAGCCAAAGGACGCCCAATATTATTCTCAATCATGTTGGGCATATTGTTAACCTTATTGATATCTGTGGCATCTGCGATCGCGTCGATTATGGGCTTTGAGGATACGGGGATCATGGTCGCCCAAGCGTGTGCATTCTTCGTCATGGCAGTGATTGTTACGGTGTACATGAGAAAAAGGGACCGCACTTTAAGCATATTTGGCTTCAATAAGTTAGATATCCGTCAAGAAAATGTAACGCTTTATTATATTCCATTGCTGATTATCGTATTTGTTCAGCCCATCATGGGTGGTTTTAACCTAGAACTTAGCGTATCCCAAATCATAATAATCCTTATTTTTTCTTTCCTTGTCGGCTTTACGGAGGAATCGATTTTTAGAGGGATCATTAGAGAAAGGTTACAATCCAAAGGTCCTGTATTTTACATCGTGTTTTCTTCTATTTTCTTCGGTATTCTACATATGGCAAATGCGCTTAGCGGAAATGATATCATACAGGTGGTACTACAAATCATCAACGCACTTCTTATCGGTCTAATTCTTGCTTTACTTATAGAAACGACTCACAATATTGTTCCTTTGATCTTATTTCATTTTATGTTCGATGCATTAGCCCAGATGACGAACGCTAATATAGTGGATAAGGAAATACAGGTTGTTTCAATATTAAATATTATATATGTGCTATACGGAGCCTATTTGATTCTTGTCTTGTTACATAGGAAAAAGATGAATATCGAAAACAACCAAGTAACTGTTTATTAGTAATATCGGTCAAAATAAAAAAGGCTGCTTAGGCGCCCTTTTTTATTTTGATCGATATATAGCTAATAAAATAGAAAATGAGGTTAACCCATACATAATTAAATATTCCTTCTCCAAGGGAAAGATAAATAATTATTGGAGATGACCAGAAGATGCAAAATAAGAGTAAGCCATTTTTAGTTACACTAGAAGCATATATTGCCAAACATGCAGGAATAAATAGCATAATAAACAAGATAATTATTGAGTCAAAACTCGAACTTGCATAAGGATTAAAAAAACATACTACGATATAAGTTAGTATACTTATTACTCCACCAATAATACCTGGAATCTTATGAATACTACATACACCTCGTTTCATTAAAATAGGAGATTACCAATTATTCCTTATGGTTTTATTCTACACTACATTCACACACTTCGAACCTTATATTTGGCCATATTCAGCTCTGAGAAGCGATTTTGCTTTCTGGATTTAAAGCAAAAAAGCAGTCTTGTTCGCATCATTATCCTCTCCGCATACCGGGAGAAAAAAGGCAGTCGCAGGCTCATCAATAATAGAGCTACAAAATTAATGAAGAGAACCGGAATTGCCGAACTTGCAGATCGTGATATAACACAAGTATCTGGTGGCCAATTGCAAAGAGCAGCCATTTGTAGGGCACTTATTAATCAGCCCGAGATTCTCTTTGGTGACGAGCCAACAGGCGCGTTGAACTCCAAAGCTGCAAATGAAATCATGGAGATACTAGTGGATGTCAATCAGTCAGGGACAACGATACTACTAGTAACACATGATGCGAAAGTCGCAGTTCAAGCAGAACGTGTACTGTATATGTTGGATGGTAGCATAGCTGCTGAACATTGCCTTGGTAAATATAATAGAGACACATCAGACTTGAAGGAGCGGGAAGAGAAACTTTCATTGTGGTTGTTTGGATTGGGGTTCTAAGTATGATGAGAATGTCATCAATGGATAATTGATTCGTAGCTTGTGTGTGTAATCACACTTGGAGGTTTGGTGCTCTGTTACGCTATAGTAATGGAATAATTATCTATGTATTGGGGGATAATAATATGTTTTGTTACCAGTGTGAACAGACACCGGATGGTGGATGTACTGTGGTTGGTGTGTGTGGTAAGGATGAAACTATAGCGAGTTTACAAGATACGATGATTTTTGCTTTGAAAGGTATTGCGGCTTATGCGACACATGCTAGGCAGCTAGGATATAGCGATCCCGAAGTAGATCGAATCACTCATGAAGCTTTGTATATGACCTTGACGAATTCCAACTTTAATGTGCAGGAGCATATAGAGATGGCGATGAAGGTTGGAGATGCAGCCGTAAGGATCATGGATGTGCTGGATAAGGCGCATACGGATCGATTTGGCATTCCGCAACCCATTACAGTCAGTCAGAATAAAATTGAAGGTAAATGTATTGTAGTGACAGGTCATAACTTATATGCGCTGGAGGAACTGTTGCGGCAGACGGAGGGGAAAGGGATCAATATCTATACCCACTCTGAAATGCTTCCAGCTCATGGATATCCTGCGTTGAAGAAGTATGAGCATCTAAAAGGAAACATCGGTAAAGCTTGGTATGATCAGCGTAGACTATTTGAGAAATTTCCCGGGGCGATTCTCGCTACTACAAACTGTGTCATGCCAATTAAAGGTACGTATGCAGATCGCTTTTTCTCTTATGAGGTAGCGGGGCTTGAAAATGTTGCGAAGATTACAAATGATGATTTCTCTCCACTGATTGAACGTGCGTTGTCACTCCCTGCGGCAGATGTAGAGTCAGAGTTGGTACTCACGACCGGCTATCATCATGAGACCGTGATCGGACTCGCTCCCGAGATCATTCAAGCAGTCAAGGATGGGCATATCCGTCGCTTCTTCGTCATTGCAGGCTGCGATGCACCGGGTCAAGGAGGTAACTATTATCGTGATTTAGCGACTTCTCTGCCGAATGATACAGTCATTTTAACCACTTCTTGCGGGAAATTCCGCTTTAATGATGTAGAATATGGCACGGTCGGTGACACGGGCATTCCACGTTATATTGACCTTGGACAATGCAACAATTCTGGTTCTACTGTAAAAATAGCTCTAGCCTTGGCTGAAGCTTTTGAGTGTACCGTGAACGAGTTACCTGTCAGTATCGTGTTGTCTTGGTTTGAGCAAAAGGCAGTTGCCATTCTTTTGGGCTTGTTCAGCCTTGGTATTCAAGACATTCGGATCGGACCGAAACCACCAGAGTTCATCTCACCTGGCGTGTTGGATGTGTTGGTAGAGACATTTGGATTGAAGTTAATTACTACTGCTGAGGAAGATATGAACGCAATGTTGGCGTTATCGTAAGGTACAGATGCTATATTCAATAAAATAATACAAACTAAGCAGCCTTGATGATGATTTCTTGGCTGCTTTTAATATATGACGGATGAATGTCACAGTGAATAACATAAATAAAAAGTATAATGTAAGCGTTATCATGTAGTGCTATTTACTTTAATGTAAGGGAGTTAACCTATGAGCCTGGACAAAGTTTCATTTAGTCGGTTAGTGTTTCTATGTCTCGCTATTCAGTACGCATTAATGCACTGGTTCGCATCAGGAGAAGCAATAGTTATTACTTCCATAGAGCTCATCATTTATATTGCTTATACTTTCGTTAGTCTTGTACTATTCTTTTACAAGAGTAGACGTGTCAATGTTGAGGCGTTTACGGGTATGTTTTCACTGTTTTTCAGTGTAGTGTGGACGGTGGCCTTAATATCTCAATTCCATATGGAAAGTTATCCGAACGCATTGACCGTAATCAATTCAGTAGGAATATTTACGGCGATGGTTATGTTATTCGTAGAATTTATTAAGCTTGCCAGAGCATAACATGGTTGAAGATCGCTTTTATGTTAAGAGGTAGTAAGACATAAAATCTGTTACAAAAAAAGGGCACTAGCATATCGAGCCACTGAAAAACTTTCGGTTTTATTCTCAAGTGAACATGTAAGATAAAATAGGCGACTTTTCGTTCGATTTATGAACGGAAGGTCGCCTTTCTTTACGCTCTATTTTACTTTCTTTCTGTCATCAGACAGGCATCTTCCGCACAAATAGATTGTGTGAGGAATGCCTGAAAACCAGAATAATATATTAAGTTCGAAGTAGCGAAGAGAACGGAATTGTTCTGAAGAAGCGTAAGCGTTCGCCTTTGCCATCGGATTTCAACCGCTATAGGGGTTATACAAATCAAGAAATTTGAGGGCAACAGCGATCGTAAGGACAATCCGTTATCGTAGCAGCATCCTGCACAATGTGTGGACTTTTTCAGTGGCCTCGCATATCGCTAGTGTCCTTTTGGTTTTAATGTAAAAAAATTACTATATTCGGTGTGACCCGATTTGTAGTTGTGCTGAAAGAGCTAGCGTTAAAGTGCTCTCCATACGGCACTTTACAGTGTCTTTTGGTGATGCTAGAAAACTCTAATATAAAAGACTAGCTTTGCGCACTGAAATGGTTGATGGGCATGTTAAGAAGAAGAATATGGGTCATATTTTTTTCTATAATTCTATGCACTTCATTTGCGGGCATCTACTGCATTTATTTCATGACTTCGATTAATGAAGCATCAGTTCCCATTGCTAATTTACCTAATATGGATAGTGACAGTAAAGTATTTTTGAACGAAATGGGTGGGAATTCCCTAGTTAAGAAACAAGAGGTAAAGAACGTGCTAAGAAGGTCTACATCTAATGAAAAGAAAAAATGGGTACTGGATTGGAATGATGAATTTGATGCATTATCAACCAACAAGTGGACTCTCTTAGATGATGCCAATGGATATGGGAACAGAAGTCAGCATTATAAACCCGAGAATATCAGTATTGTGAATGGAAAGTTAAAAATAAGTATTCTTAAACAAAAGTCAGGCAAATTTGCCTATACATCAGGAGCCTTAATTACAAAAACGAAAGCTCATTTTTTGTACGGAAAGTTTGAAATTAGAGCTATGTTTCCGAAGGGGACAGGGTTCATACCCGCTATATGGATGTTACCGTCAAATGGTAGGTTATTTCCTGAAATTGATATTGCTGAAATTATTGGTCAGAATCCTAATGAACTCTGGAACGTTGTACACGATGAGAGGCAAGACAAACACGTTAGAGAATACAACATGACGACAACGGTAGACTTAACAAAGGATTATCACGTTTACGGAATCGAATGGACACCCAGCAAAATCGTATACACATTAGATGGTAAAGTTATATTCACAGGTAAGAAACTAATACCACAAGAAGCCATGTATCTATACATTAATGCAGGAGTAGGAGGTGATTGGGTAGGCGAACCGAATAAATACACGACATTTCCTAATGCAATGCTAATTGACTATGTGAGATATTATGTGAGAGAGGAATAATAAATGAGTATAGGTATGATGATCGGGATCTTACTTTTTGTACTCGTCATAGGTTTTCAATTGATGTATTTGGTGATACCGGTAATCTCTACTAATAGCAGCAAACATAGATCAGTTAATCCATATTTAGATGAGATTAAGATGACTATACTCATTCCAGCGTACAATGAAGAAAGTGTCATAATAAGTTGTGTAGAGGGTCTGAACTCATTGAAATACGATAATTACGAAGCTATTTTTATTAATGATGGATCTTCAGATCACACACTCGCTGTACTTACTTCATTACTAGATCTCGCACCAGACAATGAAACTACTCCTAAATCTCAACTGCAATACACCTCTGTTATAGAAATATACCGTTCTAAAAAATTCGCGAATATGATTGTAATAGACAAGGCCAATGGTGGTAAAGCGGATTCCTTAAATGCTGGAGGAGATTACGCAACAGGTGAGGTAGTAATTACATTAGATGCAGACAGCATATTAGAATCCAATGCTTTGATACACATTAATGAACAATTTCATAATAAGAAGGTTATCGCAGCGGGTGGAATGGTTCATGTTGGGCAGATGTTTGACAGCAAAGGGATTCCAAACTTTAAGGGGAACTTTTTATTAAAGTATCAATTAACTGAATATCTAACCTCATTCTATATCCGTAAGTTTACACAATCCGAGTTAAATGTCATGTCGATCGTGTCAGGTGCATTTGGAGCTTTTCGGTTAAATGTATTATATGAAATTGGAGGTTATAAGAAAACACTCGGAGAAGATATGGAAATTACGCTAAATATACAGAGGTATATAAACATGTCTAATGAGGGGTACATCATGGTGTTTATCCCTAAAGCGGAATGTTATACGGAGATCCCTGAGAATGTAAGGGACCTATTTAAACAGAAAACAAGATGGCAGAAAGGGTTCATGGATTGTTTAGTAAAGTATAGATCATCTTTCTTTAAGTCATTGGGGAAAAGGTTTACATTATTCTTATTATGGGATTCTCTGGGCATGGCTGTGTTAGGGATAGCAACGTTAATAACAGCTCCATTAATTATAGCTTATGGACGGATCACAACTTATCATATCTATTGCCTAATTATATCCCTCACAATTCAATTTTTAACAAAGGTGTTGGCGTACTGGGCTAGTGATAAGTACTGTCATGCCTATAGTCTGTCTAGTTACGTAAAAATATTTGCTTTCTTTGTCATAGAAATACCTATAAAACCTTTTTTTGATGCTACTTTATTTACTTTCGGTACGTTCTCTTATTTCTTATCAAGAGATAAGCACAATTGGAATAAGGTTAAACGACTAGGTAACGTTGCTGCTAAGCACGTATAGATTTCCATACGAAGAACCTTCATTAGTCCGGATTGATCTCCGAGAATTGAGGGTTTTTTTAATCTGATAAATTCTCACATGTACAAGATTAAGTGTTAGTGGTGATAACTGTACCATCTGGAAATATATATATTTTATTATATCATTCATGTCGTAATATTGCATACATAATGTCGTATTTACCTACTAATAATGGTGCTTGTTATATGATACTTTATAGTTAGATGTCAGAATAACATATAATGGAGGCGCAAGTAAATGACCATTAGAATAGGGAAGATCAGCTTTTGGCATGTACATGCTTGGGATTACACGAAGCAAGCTCAAGAACATGAGGATACCGTTATTACTGCTGTATGGGACGAAGATCATGAACGTGGGCAAACGGCTGCTGACAGCTTAAATGTCCCATTTTACCATTCGCTTGATGAGTTATTTGCACAAAAGGATATAGATGCCGTCATTGTAGATGCTCCAACCAACATGCATAGAGATGTTCTGGTTGCTGCTGCCAAAGCGGGTAAACATATCTTCACAGAAAAGGTTATTGCCCCAACACTACAAGAGGTCAATGAGATTATGACAGAGGTTGCCCAGAATGAAGTGAAATTTACAATCTCCTTACCTCGTTTAAATGATGGATACACATTAACCATACAAGACATTTTAAATCAAGGGTTACTCGGAGAGATTACTTACGTTAGAGTTCGCTTATCCCACAATGGTGCTATTTCCAACTGGCTTCCTGATCATTTCTTTAGTCTGGAGCAATGCGCGGGGGGAGCTTTAATTGACTTAGGATGCCACCCCATGTATTTAACGAAGCTTTTCTTAGGTCAAGATGTGACCGGTGTAAGTGCAAATTTTGGTTATGTCACAGGTAAGGAAGTGGAAGATAATGCAGTAGTAACACTATTTACAGATTCGGGAGCGATTGGTGTAGTGGAAGCTGGCTTCGTCAATAGTCATTCACCGTTTACCATTGAAGTTCATGGGACCGAGGGGACTCTTCTATACGGCACGCCAGAGGATAAGCTTCTTCTCAGATCCAACAAGTCAACGGATAGTGAACAAGACTGGACAGAAATTCCTCTACATACTAATCGTGAAAGCGCATTCCATCAATGGGTTAATCATATTAAAGATAATACACTCGCAATCGAAAATCTTAAAATGGCTGTAGAGCTTACGCGATTAATGGAAGCAGCGAATCGCTCGGCTAAAGAAAGTCGTGTTATTCGGTTAACTGAACTTGTTTAGGAGGATTTAACGTTGAGTCACTTTCCATATGAGATGATGTTTGAGAAGCCGGATATGCTTGAAAGATTGGATATTTCGATTTCTTGGGGTCATTACGAGATTACAGTTCTTACTTTTCATTTGACGTCCTTTCCACCGGGAAAAATCATTGATTTCCATAATCATTCCGAATTTGAATTTCATTTTATTCCACGAGGAAAGGGTGAAGTCATCCTTGGCGATCTAAGCTATCCTCTATCGGAGGGAATGTTCTATTTAACTGGACCGGGTGTTATGCATCGTCAAGAGGCGGATTCAGAAGAATCGATGGAAGAACTGTGTCTACATGTTGATATTCAAGACAAGATCAGGGATGAAGTAGATCCTTGGGAGGTTGTTGAAGCCGAAGCCTGTGTTGAGAAGCTAAGGCAACTACCGCCGATACCCGCACAAGATTATCACAGAGCGATGAAGTGTTTTCTTGAAGCTTATGAAGCTTGTGATGGGAAGTTGACGGGATACTATACCTCTATTAAGCATCTCGTCATCAGTATTTTATTGAAGGCAGTAAGAGCTTATGATTCGGATGAGTTGGTTACAGAAGCACCAGTCAGAGATATGTTAACTTATCGATATCATTACGCTATTCAGTATATTGAGGCGAATCATTCTGGAACGGTTACCTTAGAGAATGTAGCAGAAAAGCTGAATATTAGTTCTAGGCAGTTACAACGCGTATTTAAGCATGTTAATGCAGAAAGATCCTTCAGCCGAGTTCTGGAAGACATACGATTACAAGGGGTTTGTCGCAAGCTTGAAGAAAGTAGTGATCCCATAGAGCAAATCGCGCAATCAGAAGGGTTTACGAACGCTACGTACTTGCATACTGTTTTTCGCAAAAGGTTTGGTATGACACCAGGAAATTATCGACTTGTGAAGCAAATCAATTAAAAATTAGAAGCGAGGGTGAAATGATATGAGTAAAGTGTTTCGTGTAGGAATCATCGGTTGTGGTGGAATTGCAAATGGTAAACATCTTCCAAGTCTAAGTAAGCAAAGCAAGGTAGAGCTTGTTGCCTTTTGCGATATTATTAAAGAGCGGGCTGAAGAAGCAGCGAGTAAATACGGAAGTGATAACGCTGTGATCTATACGGATTATGAAGAATTGCTAAAAGATAGTTCTATTGATATTATTCATGTTCTTACGCCTAATGACGCTCATGCGGATATTTCTATTGCTGCGCTAGAAGCTGGAAAGCACGTTATGTGTGAAAAGCCAATGGCCAAGACAGCAGCAGATGCCAAGAGAATGGTCGAAGCCGCCAAACGTACAGGTAAGAAACTAACGATAGGATATGACAATCGATATAGGGAAGACAGCTTGTATTTGAAAAAAGTATGTGAATCAGGGGATCTTGGTCATATCTACTATGCAAAGGCACATGCAATCAGACGAAGAGCTGTACCAACATGGGGAGTTTTCCTCGATGAGGAGAAACAAGGGGGGGGCCCTCTTATTGATATCGGAACCCATGCGCTGGATCTAACTCTATGGATGATGGATAACTATAAGCCCCAAATCGTTCTAGGCACTAAATATCATGAACTTTCTCAAAAGGAAGATGCTGCGAATGCTTGGGGACCATGGGATCCGAAGAAATTCACCGTTGAGGATTCGGCATTTGGGATGATTGTGATGGAGAATGGGGCAACGATTATGCTGGAAGCAAGCTGGGCGCTCAATTCACTTGATGTGGATGAAGCCAAGTGTAGCTTAAGTGGGACTGAAGCAGGCGCCGATATGAAGAATGGACTTCGTATTAACGGAGAGAAATATAGCCGTCTGTACACAAATGACATTGAACTTGGTGCAGGTGGTGTTGCCTACTATGAAGGAAATGCAGAGAGTGCACCTGATATAGAATTGAGAATGTGGATTGAAGCGATCGAACAGGATAAGGACGCGGTTGTAACTCCTGAACAGGCCTATGTTGTTTCTTTAATACTAGAAGCTATCTATGAATCTGCACAAACAGGTAAGGCTGTGTATTTGAACGAGAAGTAGAGATATGTATTCGTTATGAAGGGCACTAGCCTTGGCGAGGCCACTGAAAAAGACCCTACTAAATTGAGACCTATACATCTAAGGAGTCAGTTGTAGCTACGAGGAATATTTGAACTTTCGGCCGCTGTTGTCTCCATATTTCTTGAATTGTACCGCTGTTAGCGGATGAAATCCGGAGACAAAGGCGGTCGCTATCGCTCCTACAGTTTCAAATTTCCCCTTCGCTACACTCCTCTAATGTTTTTAATTTATAAAGGTCTTTTAGAAGGCCATGAGAACTCCATTTCAGGACACCCTTCCTCGAAAAGATCGAGGAAGGGTGTCCTGTTTTGCTTTGCTGTATAATAAATGTATTAATTCTAGGTGAGACTCGGATGATTCCAAACCAACAATTCCTCAACCTCAGTCAATCTCAAAAGAATATTAGTAAAAAGCATGAGAATATACATAAATAAAGGTGAATTCTTACTCGAAATGGAGTGAAAATTCGCCTTTATCTATTTTGCCACTTTTACAGATTCGTAACGAACAGGTTTTTCAGTTGTCTCGCCCATGGCTAGTGCTTTTTTTTTCGTGAATGGGAACACTAGCAATGGAATATATTTATTTTTGAAGAAAAATGAACTTTTTACTAGGGTCATTACTCTTATAGGGGAGAGAGGTGAAGAAATGAATGTCGTTCGGTTGGTGAAAAAGGCAAAAAGGGGAAATAAAGAAGCACTACTTCAACTCATTATGGCTGAGAAAGACGATTATTATAGGCTTGCTCTCACCTATACGGGGAATGCACATGATGCGATGGATGTAATGGAGGAAATGATCGTAAAATTATACGAAAATATCGATCAGCTTAAGAAAGAAGAGGCTTTTTACAGTTGGAGTAAGACCATCTTGGTGAATCGTTGTAAAAGTTATCTTCTTAAGCGGAACAAGCTGGTGTTATTTGATGATTGGAATGCTACGAATGAGAAGGGAATAGACAATGCCCCGATTATCGATCCTTACCGTAATAGTGATCAACAGATGGATATACAAGCCATGCTATTACTTGTCAATGAGTATCAAAAAGAAGCGATTCAACTAAAATACTTTCATGATTTCGACTATCAGACCATAGCTGAGATGACAAATGTATCGATTGGGACCGTTAAGTCAAGGGTGTTTCAAGGGTTGAAAATTCTAAGAGATCATTACAGGGGGGATGTAGATGAAAACAGTTGAGGAACAATTAGCTGAAGAGAAATTACGTGTGGATGCCATAATAGCACCAGAAGAATTAGAAATGAGATTAAAAAATGCTTTAAACACAGCTACACCCAAAAGATCGAAACGAATAGCCCCGATATGGAAGATCGCAGCAGTCGTATTGTTGGTCACCGTGATAACCGGAAATAACTACAATGCTTTTGCTTATTATGGCAAGAAACTTTTAGGGTTTGATGACGTAATTCATGGCACATTACAACAACTAAACGATGAAGGTATGGGTCAAATGATAGATAAAAAAACAACGTTAGAAGACGGTACAGATCTTATCATTAACGGTATCATATCGGACGCCAATCAATTCATCATGTACTACACACTAACCAATTCAAATGGGCTAGAGGAGCACAATGTTGACCTGTTTAGACCTTTAAACATAAGTGGGTTTTTAACGGATTCAAATGTAGGAGGTGGCGAATCATTAATTAATGAGAATCATACGGAGATCAAAGGAACATTGTCGTTCGATAGTGTAAGTCCGTTTGCAAAAAAATTAACGGTGCACTTTTGGCAGTCCCTACAGAACGGTCAGATGTCAGAAGGGACGATTACTTTTCCTTATAATCCAAATAAGGCTATGCAAACTCAGATTAAAAAGTCTCTCAATAAGAAGGTTAAAGTTGATAAAGGTACGATAACATTCAAGTCGATAACAGCTACACCAACAATGACAATGATCGAGGGATCCATGAATGTCGCAAACTTTGATAGAGGGGATACTACTTATGAAGGAATAGAATTAATTGCTAATGGAACACCAATTGAATTAATGGGTAGCGGCACGCAATCTTCACTAGGTAGGAGAACATTTGATATCCGCTATGATACATTGCCCAAAGAGTTACATTCACTTGAATTAGTTTTTAAAGAGTTTATTGGATACCAAAAGCTAGAAGAAAAGCTGTCCCTCGCTTCGATGGGCAATGAACCATATATACTAGAAGGTAAAAAATTATGGGTAAAGGATGTGTCAAAGACATCACAAGGATTAGAAATAACGATCGCTACAGATGATGATGTCATGCTTGACGGTGTATCTATAGCAACAAAAGATGAGATAACGCCACTAAATACAACAATAAACCAAAAAAATGTAGAGCAACAAGACGGAAGTATATTGAAGGAACGTACTTTATTATTTGATACACCCATTCAACCAGAGGAACTATTAATAGAAGGTATGCACTATATGAAAGTTTACAATAAAGTGATAGAGATACCCGTTGATTAATTTGATATGTGAAGGTTGTAGTTAACAAACAGGACACTAGCAATTCGCTAGCGTCTTGTTTGTTTTCGATTGAGTATGTGCGGCATCTATTATTTTTGAAAGCTCGATTGATATAGTATAGTACCCTCTTTAGATAAACCAATTAATTCGGCGTTATCGTATTTCCATTTCAAATACCAAAAGGGTTGGTTCGGTCCAAGTAAAGTAGCTTCAATCACATCGCCGTTATCTTTCTTTAATTGCACTTTCACAATGTTGAAGTCTTTTATTTGTCCGAATAAAATTTCGTCATCTGCTCCTTTATTTACAATGCCAAAGGTAATCCCGTCATCAGAAGTAAATTCATTGGAACTAGTAATGGACCAGCTATTACCCTCGGGTGATAACACGGCGGCACCAACGTTCTGTTTCTCACTGAATATAACGACGAGTCCCTTATCTGTCTTTATTTCATGTAATATTTCGGCGTTAGGATGATTATCCTTAAATACTTCTATATATGTTCTTGTTCCACAAGCAGATAATAAAGTTACTATTATCACTAGACATATCATTGGCAACGCATAAATTCTCATACATCTACTGCCCCCTTAGCTTTGAAGTGCATGTTAAGTGCACCCATTCATCAGTGAATATTACCCAATTACTTCTTCTGTAAAGCATAAAATGTTGGTAGGAATTTAGTTAGGAATGACTCTTTTGTCAGATATTACTCCAAATGTAGAGGCTTTTATAAATGGTTGCCCTTGTAATTGTTTTAATTGTTCTGCTGTCCCTGTTACAACTGTACCTATGATTTTCACGTCACTTTGTTCTAAGGTGTTATTCTCCCCCGCTAAAGCTTTGTGAATTTCGCCTGATGCCCATTTGAAACCATGATTGCCACTGCCACGCAACTGCTCAACACTTGTAATAAAAGTATCCATGCCGCCGGTTACTTCAAATTGTTCTGCATGAAATCCATAAATGAGCATGCCATCCGCAGAAAGCACCATTTTTATTTGCTTCATAAATTTTAAATAATCTTTTGTGTACGCATCAACCCACCACCAGACGGATTGTATCTCAGAAGGAAGTAGTTTCTGGATCTCATCATAAGAATATGCTTTATCAAATGATAATCCAAGTTCCACTAAAGTATTATCGTCAATTTGATTCAGATCACTAATACTGTCTTTATAGGTATCATACGAAACCTCAGGGTGGAAAAAGATCATTTCTCTATCCCCCGTTTCAGAATTATATCGGATAAATTGATTCGATTGTGAAGATTGTGAGAGATCTAACGGAATAGCTCCGTTTGATGAGCCATACAGTGAGGAACTACCAAATAGTGTGTATCTACTTTCGAATGATTCCCAAATATATGGGACTTCCCCAATCAACTTAAAGGTTTTGGTTTCTATGTTCCCTCCAAACCAATTGTTGTCGTATGTTTGATGACTAATATGAATATTCGGTGCACTGATTTCATTAAACATAACTATTTCGTTCATTGTTTTTTGTGCTTGATTGAGGGACAACGTCCTGAACCCATACCATAATAACACCAACACAATGGGGGTTATGATCACGGTGACTCCAATCATTTTCAATGTGGACAGTAGCTTTGCTTTCCTCATTATTTTTTTAGCTTGTTTCTCATCAAATGAGAAATGATTCAGATCCTCGTCCATATTAAAGATCCTCCTTGAAGTTTTTTATGAATCTTTCCTTTGCACGTGCGACATGCGTTTTCAGTGTATTCTCATTCTTATTTAATAACGATGAGATACTTTTGTAAGACAAGTCTAACTCGAATTTAAGGATTAACATTTCTTGGTGAAATTCAGATAGTGTTTCAAGCGTATCTCTGATATTCCTTGATTTTTCCTTTTGTAGGATGCTGATTTCTGGAAGGTTAGTCAAAGAGAGTAGAGGGACATCATCAACATCTATTGTGGGATGACGCGTATCCTTTCGCTTCAGATCGTAGAATTGATTTGTAGCAACACGAAATAGCCAACTCATGACTTTATCTGATGGAATCCCATCCTTATGTAATAAAAATTTATAACACGTATCTTGCATGATATCTTCTGCATCCTCATGGGTAATTCCGCGTTTTCTTAAGTATCTATATAAAATAGTTCCTACCTGCTGAAGAAATTCATTCATTGTTTCTTTCGCCATGTCTGCCTCCTCCACACATACAACGCACAACTCTCTAATAAGTTTACAGCTCATCTTAAATGTGTAATTTCATAACTTAACTGTGTGTACACAAAAAGAGATAAATCATCATCGCTTACGAGCGAGAATGGTTTATCTCCTTTTTTACACTAATTCATTACGAGCTTTTAAATATTTATATAATGCCATTCCAGAAAAAGCACATAGAAGTGCGCATAATCCAATGAAGCCATAACCCGCCTGAAGTCCGCGTAACAGGCCCAGTTCAGAATCAACTCCGAAAATTTCTCTTACATTGTTAGTAATGAAGCCGATTAGATAATTTCCGATAACACTACCAATGCCCATCATCGTTACTGTAAACGTAATGGCACTATCACTATCATTAGGATATCTTTTGGAAATGAAGGCCATAACGGTAGGGTAAATCAAGGCAATTCCGAGTCCAGCGCCAGCGAATAGAAATGAGACCGATTCTCCACCCACAATCGCAATAAAGGTACATATCGCCGAAAAGGCCGAAGCAAGGATAAGGGACAATGTGAAGCCTATTTTATCTGTAACGGGTCCCAACAACAATCTTGCAGCTGAGAAGCAGAAAAAGAATGCAGAGAGCATCCCGGATGCCGAGACGTTATTCCAACCATATGCCTTCTGCAGAAAATTAACTAACCATCCTCCCACTGCGAGTTCAGATACAACCCCAAAGGATAGGATCAGGACAAGGAGCCAAAGAGCAGGATCACGCAACAGTACCTTCACTGGAGTTCTCTCTGCCTGCGTTATGTCATCTCCTGGAAAGGTCCCCAAGAAGGCAGGAATCATCGGCAAGATCGACAAAAGGAGCATGATGAGATACATTCCACGCCAGTCTACCAGATGACCATACACTGTGACAGCCATCAATCCTGAAGCTATCATAGGGGCAACGGTTGAACTCAACCCGTAAAAGAAATGCGAAAGATTCATCATCGTACCGGTATTCTTTACAAAAATCCGTGCGCCGAGTATAGCTAATGATATTTCTAGCATGCCATTGCCGATATACATAATGAAATATGATGAAGAAAAAATAGGATAAGTGCGTGATACAAAGATCAGAATACCGGATACCATCATGGATCCAAAGGCAACCATGGTGACGGCTTTAATCCCGATTTTACGTGTTAGTAGAGCTGTAAAGGAACAGGCAATGAGATAACCGAGTGCATTAAGCGATAATAACGTACCCAGTTGCATTTCGTTTAGATTGAAATCATATTGGATCCGTGGAATAGCAGGACCTTTAATATTCTCCGAGATCCCAAAAATGATAAAACCTAAAAATATAGTTGCTAATTGTAAAGTGTATTTCCTATCAAACTTCCATGACTTTTTGTTCAATGAGAGTAACTCCTAACTGGTCTGAAATACCGAAATAACTTATTAAATTATTTTTAATAAGATTCAATATAACTGTGTGACAAGATATTGTCAACGGAATTACGATACTTAAATCAACACTTTACCTGCTAAATTGAACATAAATCTATATAAAGTTACTCCAATGATTCCGTTGTTATAATGACCGGACAGAATCCAGGATTCGTTACACATAACTGTTCCGTAAATTCTGGCTGGAGTTTGGAAAGATCTGCGAAATACCTCCCAATCATATGATTAATGCCAACAGATCCATTCTGGAAAGATAGGGAAGAGAGGGTCTGGACATGACGGTAATAATACCTTTTTTCCCGCTTGGGCAACTTGTAGACGGATGGAGGAGCATAGGTTACGAGGTCAAATATATTCGCAAACCGTTGGCTATTCTGAACGTACTTTGAGATCGTTTTAGAGAAGGTAGGGTCACCTACGCGTGGAGAGCCATATGTAATCAAATTTGGTGAAATGTGAGGCGTATTTGCTGCAATATCAACAGCACATAATGTCGCTAGTGCTGCACCGAGGCTGTGACCTGTAATATATAACGTTTTGTCAGGAGACAGCGTAGTAACTGTGGAGATGATCTCATCGCGAGCTGAGGAATAGATGTCTGTAAATCCGCGATGGGTAAGACAATCTTCTTTAATATATTGGAACTTCCTTTGGGAGGCGTTGATGTTAGAGATCCAGTTGGGCCTCGAGCTAGTTCCCCTAAAGGCAATGATAATCTCCTGTGGGGATTCCAGAATAAACCCAAAGCGTTCCCATACATGGGTGATGGATTTCGCTTGAATGGTATCAGTGACCCAATAATCTGATGGAACAACGAACAACCCATCTAGGTTTGCAAATTGTGCATAGGTCTGTCCGCAGATCGCAGCTAAAAAGATAGCCCATTGCTCTTGTTCATTATTTTTTCCCAAGCCCATCACACCCTTTCTCTACACTATATTTAGGGGGTAGGGGAGAGGTGCCTATAGAGTAAGAATGTAACTCCTTGCGCTAACATGACGATCGTGATCTGTAGATATTCACATTGAAAGATGGAAAGGAAACGCCTCATAATCTGGTATAAAGAAGAATAAAGTGATAGAATGTTTTGTTGCTATCCTACCCACAATAAATAGATAGAGACAGTATGAGGTTGAAAACGGATCGAAAATATAATTAAGGAAAGTCAAGGTGAATACCCATTAAGAAGAAAGCAAGAATTGTTTCATTTGCAGCTTTGAGCGTTATCACAATACTCTTGCTATGTTATTCCGATGCATTGGATTTTTTGTTAAAAGTGGATATAGATACGATCCGTGAAGTTGCGAATGAAAATATGCTGTATATCTTGTTCCTTATGTTCGTAATTATGATACTTCAGAATATGTTTACTGTTATTCCACTGATCCTAGTAATCTCAGTGAATATCACCCTGTTCGGACTGTTCTACGGTTTCATATGGAGTTGGGTGACCAGTCTTTTAGGTGGTGTTGTCGTATTCTTAGCCTCACGTTTCTGGTTTCAGGGTCTACTAATTAGCAAAGTGAGTTCAGAGTGGATGGGGAAAATTGAGAATAAAGGAGCCTGGTTTGTTTTTTGGGGCAGGATATTTCCTTTAGCACCATCGAATCTGATCAATATTGCATCGGGTGTTTGTTCAATTCAATTCAATTAAAACATTTTAATCTATTGTTCTATCCTTCATTTCGGATGGCATATTGTCCTTCTCTTTGACTAGCCCTCTCGATATTACCATCTGTGTAGGGGGCATCATCATCGTGGTTGATTATTATGTGTTGAAATTTTCGAATAAACGTCTAAACGTCGGAGAAATCGTGAAATGCCATAGCGTACATAGCGTATGATCTATATGAAAAAGGGGTTGTCCAAAGCCATGTTGAAATGGCAGGACAACCCCTTATCTAAAATATAAGAATTTATAAGTATTTCGGCTTATAAATAGTCTTATATTTCAACGCTAAACGTTCCTTCGCCGCTAAAGGACGGCGAGGCCGTTTATGCTTGTGATATTAGTCTGTAATTACATTAGCCGTAATTTCTTCATCGAGTTCTAACGTTACTTGTTCGCGATAAGCACGAATATTGTATTCGCTTTGTAGGTAGCGAAGAATCGCTTCAATCATGTTAGACTCCACTAGAAATTGACTACGACCTTGCACCCATACTTCAGCGGTATAACCATCTTCTTCATCCCAACTGAGTTCAACCAGTACATCTGTAGGACGTACAGCTTTGCGTTCAGCTATGTGTAGGCAAATCGCATTTATAATTTCATCCATTGTTAGAACCATATCAATTAGTACCTTCCGTCACGTGGATCTGGTTTACGTCGGTTCTTGTAAGCTCTGTATCCTGCCATGACAAGAGAGATTAGAACAACAACCGCAAGCAAGTTAATGATTAGTCCAAAGAAATTACCCATGAATCCCATGTTCCCGAACATACCACCGAACAACATACCAGCTAATCCACCAAACATTAGACCTTTCATCAATCCACCACCGCTAAAGAATCCGCGTTTCGCTGTTGTGCCTGCAGCTGTAGATTTATTGTTACTTGTTGTAGATTTCGATACATTATCGTTCGTAGTTGATTTCTTCGGTGTAGTCGTAAATGATTTCGGACTAGATTTATATCCACCACCACCACGACGCGCATCAACGCTAGTAGCCGGAGCAACGGTAGCAAAGATAAGAGTAAATGCCATAACAATCATAAGCCATTTCTTCATTAAGTTATAATCCCCCTAAGTGTATTGTATATTTATTTTGTTGAGACTATTATTCTCTACGTATTAAAAGATTTAAAGTTTCATAATTAATCAAATTAATTATTAAGATTTGTTTTAATTTGTTGCACATGAAGTATTTCCAACATCATATTCGTCCATTCAAGATTACCTCTTACCGTATGAATCCCTTTCTGGAGTAACATGTAATCATAAAATTCAGGTGTTCCGAATTCCAGCGTATCTAACGTTCTATCCCCTATTTTATGATTGAATTTCTCTAATTTGGTTTCCAAATGGATTTTTCTTTTTTTAATCATATCCATAGCATTCTCTAAATCCGTTAACCACATACAGAATGTTTTCATAGATAATTCATCTCGTGTGATGGGATCTGCAAGAGGTAAGTACAACCATTCTTTGAGCTTTGATATGCCTTTCTCCGTGATAGTATAAAGCTTCTTGTCTGGTTTCTCACATTGTACGATCCAACATGAAGTTAGGTATTCTTCGGACTCCATTTGCGACAGGAGAGGGTAAATCTGACTATGTTTCGCTGGCCAAAAAGGTTGAAGATTAAGCATGAGATTATATCCTGAAGACTGCTCCCGGGCAAGAAAAGCAAGGAGTGCATAGGAAAGTGTATTCATACGAGCATATCTCCTAATCATGAATTTTTCACTGATAAGAAGTGTACACTTAAACTGTATGGTTTGGCAACCAAACCGTTATTGCATATAAAAAAGACACGGATGATGTCATCCGCGCTTCGTTTAAAATATAGCGGGTACCGTCCTTGAAAAATGACGGCATCACCGCTTCTAATTTGTGAGTGTGTATTATTCAGTTAGGTATCCATCTACAATAAGCTCTAAAGCGCCATTATTTGGATCGATAATCATACCGTGTACAGGTATATTTGGAGGTAGAAGTGGGTGATTTTTAATAATGTCAACGGTACCCATGACGCCTTCTTTTTCATTATCAAAACCACGTAGCCATTTCGTTAACTTGATTCCTGAATTCTCTAATGTTGATAATACGGTTTCTGAGACACCACGGTCTTTAATGAGTCCAATCATATGGTCTGCGTTCAAAGATGCCATACCACAATCCATGTGACCAACGACAAAGACTTCATCTGCTTGAAGCTCATATATTGCAACCAACACACTACGCATAACACTACCGAAAGGTTGTGAAATAATAGCCCCTGCATTTTTGATGAGTTTGACGTCACCATTCTTGAAATTCATTGCTTTAGGAAGTAATTCGGTGAGGCGAGTATCCATACAAGTGATAACAACGATTCTCTTCTCAGGGAATTTGTTAGTACGATAGGCTTCGTACTCTTTGTTCTCAACAAAATGACGATTGTGTTCTAATACTTCAGTAATGTGATTCATGGGGGACCTCTTCCTCCTTTTTATTTTAACGATTTTCGTTCTTAGAAGTTGATTATACTTTTCTTAAAAAGTATCATCAAGAGGAAACAATAATTTTTTTCGTGAGGTGGATCACATAATGGAAGATCAAGTAAAAATGAAATTAGAACAATTCCGGGAGTTAGTTCGTAAAATTAGAGGATATTATGAAGCTGTAGCTTTAATGCAATGGGATCTACGGACGGGTGCTCCCCGTAAAGGTGCTGAATTTCGCTCAGAGACCATTGGAATGTTAGATACAGAAATGTTTAAGTTACAAATCTCAGATGAGATGGGAAACTATCTGGAATATTTTACAAAACCAGAAATTGCAGAACAGCTGGATGAAATAGATCTTAAAATCGTGAAAGATTGTAAAAATGACTTTGATCGAAACAAGCTTATTCCAGCGGAAAAGTTCCAAGAGTACTCCGTATTAACAGCTCATTCGCAAACCCTATGGGAAGATGCAAAGGAAACAAGCGATTTTGCTGGATTTGAACCTTATTTGAGTAAGATTGTTGCCATGAAGCAAGAGTTTATCGACTATTGGGGAGTCAAGGGAACAAGATACGATACGCTCATTGATATGTATGAACCGGATATGACCGTTGCGAAATTAGATAAATTGTTTAATCAATTACGTAGCCGATTATTGCCACTAGTTGAGAAAATTCACGCGTCTGAGTACCAACCGGACAATGGATTCCTACAGCAAATATTTGAGATCGATCAACAAGAGAAGTTCGGCCTCTTCATTCTTGAACAGATGGGATATGACTTTCAAGCAGGACGTCAAGATGAGAGTGTACATCCGTTTGCTACGGGACTGAACATTGGAGATGTTCGGATAACGACACATTATTTACAAGATGATGTAACAAGTGCGATATTCAGTTCTTTACACGAAGGCGGACATGCTCTTTACGAGCAGAACATTGACGCTAAGCTCGGAGGGACTCCTTTAGCTGAAGGTACTTCTATGGGAATACATGAATCTCAGTCACGCTTATGGGAAAATATGATTGGACGTAGCCGTTCGTTCTGGGAAAGATATTATGGAGATTTGCAACAACATTTCGGTCCGCAACTGCAGGGTGTATCCGTAGATGAATTCTATCGAGCTATTAATCGGGTAGAGAATTCACTGATCCGCATTGAAGCAGACGAATTAACGTATAATCTGCATATTATTATTCGATATGAGATCGAGCAGATGTTATTTAACGAAGGATTATCGGTTAAAGATTTACCAGAGGTATGGAATGCCAAATATCAAGAGTATCTGGGTGTAACACCTCCAAATGATGGACTTGGCGTCCTTCAGGATGTTCACTGGTCTGGTGGTGATTTTGGTTACTTCGCATCTTACTCACTAGGTAATATGTATGCAGCTCAATTCTTACATACCATCCGTAAAGAGCTACCTCAGTATGATGAGTGGATTGCAGAAGGCAACCTATTACCTATTAAAGAATGGCTTACTACCAAAATCTACAAATATGGCAAGAGTCTTACACCTACAGAAATCTTATTACAGGTAACAGGTGAGGAACTGAATCCAGACTACTTGGCGGACTATTTGGAAGAGAAATATAAAGAAATTTACAAATTATAGTCTGAGTACTATTGAATCACTCTATTAAATAGAGATTATTGCATAAGGTCTTGATTCTTCTACGATTAGTAGAAAATCAGGGCCTTTTTTTTGCCTAGAGATTTAAATGAGAGTACATGAATAACCTTTTGTAGGCTGAGGGCATATGATGCCATATCTTATACGAAAGAATGGAGGATACCATATGTGGAAAGGAACAAAAAAGCTGACTGCAGTAGCAGGTATTCTTCTTCTCTGTACGACGGCCATTGCTGGGTGCGGAGGGAAAGATGCTACGACGAAGGTGAAGATTGGGGAAGTAACCCGGTCAGTATTTTATGCTCCAGAATATGTTGCCATAGAGAAGGGTTTCTTTAAGGATGAGGGGTTAGATGTCGAGCTACAGACGACCTTCGGCGGAGATAAGACGATGACAGCATTGTTATCGAACGCGATAGACGTGGCACTTGTTGGCTCAGAAACATCCATTTATGTGTATCAGCAAGGATCCGAGGATCCTGTCATTAATTTCGCTCAATTGACTCAGACAGATGGAACATTCCTTGTTGCGAGAGAAGACAGTGGAACATTTAGCTGGGATCAGTTGAAGGGTGAGGTGTTCTTAGGGCAACGCAAAGGTGGTATGCCACAAATGGCCGGGGAGTTTACACTCAAGAAAAAAGGCATTGATCCACATGTCGATTTGGAATTAATTCAGAATATTGATTTCGCGAATATCGCATCAGCCTTTGCATCGGGAACAGGGAAATATGTACAGTTGTTTGAGCCACAGGCCTCCATTTTTGAAAAAGAAGGTAAAGGTCATGTAGTCGCCTCATTCGGTGTAGAAAGCGGGCAACTTCCATACACCGTGTTTATGAGCAAACAAAGTTATATGAAGAAAAATGCGGATACGGTGCAGAAGTTCACGAACGCCATTCAGAAAGCACAGCAATGGGTAGCAGGACATACGCCTGAAGAGATTACGGATGCTATCATGCCCTATTTTAAAGATACAGATCGTGAGATCATTGTCTCCGCAGTGAAACGTTATCAAGAACAAGGCACGTATGCTACTGATCCTATACTAGATGAAGCAGAATGGAACAATCTTCTAGACGTTATGGATAATGCAGGCGAATTGAAGGAACGGGTGACACAAGACGCGATTGTAGATAATTCATTTGCAGAGAAGGCAAAAGTGACGGTGAAATAACGTAATCCCTGCCAAAAGGAGAGTGCACATGGTACCTGTTGTTGAGTTGAATGATGTCGCCCATGTCTATATCACTGATCGCGAAGCCTCTCTGGCTGTGGATCATCTTCAAATGTCGGTTGCTCCTGGAGAATTTGTAAGTATTGTTGGGCCTAGTGGATGTGGTAAGACCACCATTCTGTCTATTATTGCAGGACTACTTACACCAAGTCACGGAGAAGTCCTTGTAAATGGTCACAAATTGGATGGACCAACACCTGAGGTAGGCTATATGTTACAACAGGATTATTTATTTCCCTGGCGTACCATTCTAAATAATGCCCTCATAGGGTTGGAGTTAACAGGAAGAGTCACACCGGAAAGTATAGAGGTGACTTCAGGTCTGCTTGAAGAGATGGGTCTAAAAGGGAAAGAAAATATTTATCCACAACAACTCTCAGGTGGAATGCGCCAACGCGTTGCACTTGTTCGGACACTGGCTACGGATCCCAGTCTATTGCTACTAGATGAACCTTTCTCTGCACTTGATTACCAGACAAAACTTCAATTAGAGGATTTGATATCTAGGACTTTACGTGAACGCAACAAAACGGCAGTGCTTGTTACCCATGATCTATCCGAAGCGATTGCGATGAGCGATCGGATTATTTTACTTGGTAGCAATCCTGGAAGAATACGTAAGACGTTCGATGTACCCCACAACATTCGAGAAGTGTTACCTTTTCATGCTCGTGATCAGGAAGGGTTCCAACATCTCTTTCACGAGATCTGGAGTGCAATGGAAATGACAAATGAGCAGAAGTGAGGAGGTGATCGATTAGGATGATAAGGAGAAGTCGAACGGAGGATGAGTCTACTGACACGAGGCACAGCGAATTAACTTCCATGTATCAAAATCATCTTGCTTTCAAAAAAAAGCAACGCCTGAACATATTATCCGTCCAGCTAGGATTGTTATTGTTGTTATTCGTTTTGTGGGAGACAGCTGGAAGGCTGAAATGGATCGATGTACTGTTATTCAGTTATCCGAGTAAAATATTTAAACATATTGCACAAGAAGTCATTAGCGGAGAACTCTGGGGACACTTGGGAGTAACGGTCGGTGAGACTGTCGTAGGTTTCGTACTTGGGACGGGACTTGGAACAGTTCTAGCCATTCTTATCTGGTGGTCGCCGTTCTTATCGAAAGTGCTAGATCCTTATATGGTTGTGTTTAATAGTATGCCGAAGGTAGCATTGGGACCACTATTTATCGTAGTGTTTGGTGCTGGCTTTACGGCCATTGTCGTGACTACATTGTCTGTCATCGTCATTATTACCACATTAGTGGTATACAATAGTTTCTCTGAAGTGGATTCTAATCTAGTTAAAGTCGTGCGAACATTCGGGGGATCACGATCAGATATTTTTCGAAAAGTTATCTTTCCAGCATCTTTCCCAGCCATTATCTCCACACTGAAAGTCAATGTGGGTCTAGCTTGGGTTGGTGTTATTGTCGGAGAATTTCTAGTGGCACAGATGGGGTTAGGATACTTAATTATCTACGGATTCCAAGTATTTAACTTCACCTTGGTGATGTCTAGTTTGTTCATTATTGCTGTAGTAGCAACGGTTATGTATCAACTTGTTGTCCTTATGGAGCGGAAGTTGTTGTCACATAAATAACGATTAGAAACATTCTTATCATGGAGTGTAAGATGTCACATTGTGTAGAAATATGAAATAAAGTACCATGAGACTACGATTATAATGATAGAAGAAAGAGGCGTCCTCATGGGTTTTCGTGTTATCAAAACAGCTATAGCTACACTTATTTCTGTTCAGATTGCAGCTCTAATTGGTATTCCCAATCCGCAGGCTGCAGGTCTGTTAGCTATTCTAGGGGTGGAAGTTACGCGTAAAAGGAGTCTTAGAACGATTTCGGCTCGTTTTTTCGCCTCCATCGTGGGGCTCCTTTTTGCGTGTGGACTATTCGCTCTATTTGGGTTCCATTATTGGGTACTAGCTCTATTTGTCCTCTTTGGATTTCCGTTAATTGTAAAGGCAAGCTTTAAAGAAGGGATCGTGACAAGTTCAGTCGTTGTGTTTCGTGTATTTGGAGAAGGTGTCCTATCGCTTCATATCGTGTTAACCCAGGTTGAACTGCTTGTTGTAGGACTAGGCTCTGCCATGATCGTTAATATGATCTATATGCCCAAAAGAGGAGAGCAGATGCTTGAGATTCGTCACAAGGTGGACGGGCTATTTGCTGTAATCTTTAATCAAGTGGCTTGTACGCTTCGTGATCCTCATTATTTATGGGACGGTAACGAGATTATTGAAGCGGGTAAAGCGATTAATGAAGGGTCACTGGCAGCAACTCGAGCGATGGAGAATCAGATGGTACGTCCTGACGTAGCCTGGAACATCTATTTCTACATGCGCAAGGAACAACTGGATTTGATCATGCAAATGATGCAACGAATTGCTGATGTGTATCAGAAGCTTCCTCAGGCTGACTTGGTTGCGGATTTATTCGAACAACTTAGTCATGACGTTACAGAGGAAATGTACACGGGACGTACAGAAGTCTTACTCCATGAGTTGGAACAAGATTTCAAAGAAATGGATCTCCCAACCACTAGAGATGAGTTTGAGATTAGGTCTTCTATTTTACAATTATGCCGAGAATTATCATTGTATTTGAAGATCGCGAAGAAGAATAAATCTCCTGTCCCTAATAAAATGCGGGTTGAATATGTCTTGAAGTAAGATCATGTAATAAAATAGTATTTACATAGTTCATTGTAGTGAAGCGATGGAATTAACGTAGATCAGGTTAAGTATATCTTTAATAAAGGGTGTATGTAGCCCAATTACAGTACTGACTATACTTAATATGGCTCACTCTTTGTCAAGAAGAATAGTATCTCGTTGATTCTCTCAAAAAATATTTGCACTGGGCTAATCAACTTTTGCCTACCTCCTGCATACACTTAGTAGTGAATGATTGTATGGAGGAGGTTCAAAGATGTCATTAAGTCGTAAACATCAAAGTAGAGAGATCATAACGAAAGCGATCTGCGGCAAAGGTCGTAAGTTCTCTACCGTAACACATACCGTAACTCCGCCTCATAATCCAACCAGTATCTTGGGTGCATGGATTATAAACCATCAATATGAAGCGGTAGCGGCCGGAGACGGAATTGAAGTTATTGGTACTTACGATATCAACATTTGGTATTCTTACGACAAAAATTCCCAGACAGATGTAGCCAAAGAAACTGTACCGTATGTAGAATTTGTCTCGCTGTCGTATCTAGACCCAAGACACCGTGCTTCAACAGTGGAGGTATCTGCGGAGGCAACGCAGGAACCTAGTTGTGTTGAAGCAAGTGTATCTTCGGGTGGGGGAAGCGTCATTATCCGTGTCGAAAGGGAATTCACTGTGGAACTCATTGCTGAGACCAAAGTATTCGTCCTGATCGGACATGAAGATTATGACGATAAGGAATTTGAATTCAGCGAGGATACTGGAGATTATGAAGACCTTGACCCTGATTTACTGGATGATGACCTGTAATAACAAGGGTAAGATTTAAATGGTATAACGTATTATATGATTCGAGGGCGTCTGTGTAGAGGGCGGATGCCCTCCTTTTTTGTTTTTATTTAAATCCTTATATTTCTGCTGAAACAAATGCCTTCCTTGAACCAAAGGACGTCTTAACCGTTTCTACTTGAGTGAAGGGGGAATTACGTAAGTGGATCAAGAAGAGTCTCTCTATAAATCGATGTCACTCCCAGCGGCACAAGCTCGACTTATCCGTTCTGGGGTCTCAGCTCAGCTTATGGAAGGTAGATCAGGACGTGAACACACATCTATCTATCGTAGCAGGTATGCTGTGCAAGTATGTAATTTACGTGGAATTGAAGTCAGTAAGTTAGGAATTGGTGCTAGTAGAATAGGTGTAATGCAGGGTTCTGGGAGAACGGAAATGGACATTGAACATCATCCTTTAATGAAAAGATTAACGAAGGTGGCTGTACGAAGCTTATATACGTTAGGTATAGATTCAGGTGAAGCTATCATCTCAACCTATGGTGATCGCCAATATGTGTTAGAACAGATTACACCATTATCGAAATTACGTGAACCTAAGTTGGCTGCATTATATAAACAACAACGAGCAAATGTACATAAGGTTTTACGTGAAGAAGAAAAGAATGGGATTCAGTTAATGATGGGTATGGATCCAGAATTTCTACTTGTCAATTCATCATCCATGGAAGTTGTTCCAGCTTCTGAATTTCTAGAACGAGTTGGTGAGGTGGGGTGTGATGCGGTTCATATGGAAGGGGTAACTAGCTACCCTGTGGCGGAATTACGTCCTGGACCACGTCTAGAACCACGAGGCTTACTGATTGAGCTTATGCACACGATGGGTTCCGCAAAGAAGTTAATTCGAGATCGATCATTAATATGGATGGCTGGGGGAATGCCAATACCTGGTCTGCCATTAGGTGGACACTTACATTTCAGTGGGATTGTGCTCACAACGTCCCTTTTGGAGGCTTTGGATAATTATTTGGCGCTTCCTGTTATGTTGCTTGAAGATCATACAAGCTTATCTAGACGGCCTCGGTATGGTTATCTAGGGGATTTCAGAAGGCAACCGCATGGGGGGTTTGAGTATCGAACACTTCCCAGTTTCTTAGTATCTCCACTCGTAGCGAAGGGTGTTGTATACCTAGCTTATTTGATTATGCTTCATTATAAACAATTAACTCTGAGACCTTTGCATCAAGAGAATATCCATAGAGCTTATTATGAAGGAAATAGGAATGTGATCCGAGATTGTGTAGAGCCATTGTTCAGAGATTTAACAGCTCTTCGTGATTATACAGCGTATGCCAAATATATCGATCCCTTAATGGTTCATATTTCCAACGGCAAGATATGGGATGAATCACGGGATATCCGTCCGCTATGGAATATTCCTGTGCTATAATAAATCTTAGTATAAGAAGATTTATGGAGGTAACTCATGGCCCAATATACGCCGATGATTGAACAATATTTGAAAGTGAAAGAACAAGCACAAGATGCTTTTTTGTTTTTCCGACTGGGAGATTTTTATGAAATGTTTTTTGAAGATGCGATTCTGGCATCTCGCGAGCTTGAGATCACGCTGACAGGGCGCGGAGGTGGAGGGGAAGAACGCATACCGATGTGTGGTGTGCCTTACCATGCTGCTGAGGGCTATATTCAGCGTCTAATAGAAAAGGGATATAAGGTTGCTATTTGTGAGCAACTTGAAGATGCGGCAACCACCAAAGGGATGGTGCGTCGTGATATTGTACGTGTTGTGACACCGGGAACGATTATGGATAGTAAGAACATCTCGGATAAATCAAATAATTATTTAGTATGTGTTACAACATCAAGCGGGATGATGAGCCTATCTGCTTGTGATCTTTCTACAGGGGAGTTGTATGTCACCTCGGTTCCATCTTCTTTGGAATGGCTTCGTGATGAGATTAATATATATGAACCTTCTGAGATCATAGGTGATCAAGGGATGTTAGATAGCATTCGATCCTTACAGCTTCAAGGAAACCGGCCTGTTGTCTATACGTCGTGGGATAAGAAAGATGAGAAGATGGTCCGGAGTCAATTCGGTGAAGCTTCATGGGCTCGATTGGATCAGGAGAGAGCGTTATGTGTCTCAGTGCTAATCTCATATCTTAGTGAGACACAGAGACGTTCCTTGGGCCAGTTAACACAAATTTCTTCCTATGAACCAGGTCATTTCATGATATTAGATCCCTTTACGCGGCGTAATCTAGAATTAGTGGAGACGGTCCGCGAAAGATCTAAGAAGGGTTCTTTGTTATGGCTTCTAGATAAAACAGAGACATCGATGGGTGCTCGCTTATTAAGACGTAGAATAGATAAGCCACTGTTACATCGGAGTCGAATTGAGGAACGGCTCGAAGCCGTTGAACTCCTATATAACCAGCTCATATTACGCGAAGATTTACGACAATCGCTTCGGGAAATCTACGATCTAGAGAGACTAGTGGGTAGAATAGCTTTTGGTAACGCGAATGGTCGTGATTTGAATGCACTTAAATTGTCTTTAGGCCAGATCCCGTCTCTCAAACAATTATGTGCAGCAACGCCATCCCTAACGCTTGGTAAAATTGCCAGAGAGATAGATGCCTGTGAAGATCTTTTTGATGAAATTAATCAAGCGATTAAAGATGAACCGCCATTATCCGTCCGTGATGGGGGATTAATCAAACCTGGATATCATGAACATTTGGACGAGCTTCGGGAAGCTAGCATCAATGGGAAGAAGTGGATTGCTGAGCTTGAAGCTAGAGAACGTGCGGCAACTGGCATTAAGTCTCTTAAGATTGGCTTCAATAAAGTATTTGGATATTATATTGAATTAACCAAATCTCATATTGGATCCTTACCCGAAGGTAGATATGAACGGAAACAAACGCTTGCCAATGCAGAGCGATATATTACACCTGAACTGAAAGAGAAAGAGAGTCTCATTCTAGAAGCGCAGGAGAAGATGGTGGATCTGGAATATTCTCTTTTTACAGAGTTAAGAGAGAAACTTAATAAGCAAATTCCACGTCTGCAGTCTCTGGCAGAGAAAGTTGCTGAATTGGATGTGTACCAATCTCTTGCAGCGACAAGTGCTGAACATGGCTTCGTGAAGCCTATACTAACAGAGAATTATGACCTCATTATTGAGGGTGGACGACATCCGGTCGTTGAGGCTGTGATGAAGGATTCTGCATTTATCTCAAATGCTACGAATCTGTCACAGGATTCAGCGAATATTTTACTAATCACAGGTCCTAATATGGCGGGTAAGAGTACGTATATGCGTCAGGTAGCCTTGATTTCCATTATGGCGCAGATCGGTTGTTTCGTCCCTGCGAGTCGGGCAGAGATTCCGATGGTAGACCGTATATTTACGAGAATTGGCGCAGCTGATGACCTGATTGGTGGTCAAAGTACCTTTATGGTAGAAATGGCAGATATTCAAGTGATGACAGAGAAAGCAACCCCTCGGAGTCTCATCATTATAGACGAGCTTGGTCGAGGAACATCTACAAGCGAGGGAATGGCCATTGCACAAGCCGTTATCGAATATGTACATGACGAAATTGGTTGTAAAGCGTTAGTATCCACCCACTTTCATGAATTGTCTCATATCGAAGGAAGCTTGAAGGGATTACGTAATTACTCCATGGCCGTGCAAGAGAGCGGAGATAAAGTTCATTTCCTACGCAAGTTGATTCCAGGCCCGGCTGGCAGTAGCTATGGTGTCTATTGCGCTCGCTTAGCAGGACTACCTGATTCTATTATTGACCGTGCGAATGGACTTCTTGAAAGTTTGGAGCAAGCGCTTGTCACTTCAGAAGTGGCCGTTGCTACAGAAGGAGCAAATGTTAAAGGAATACCAGCGACTGAAGATGCAGTAGTACCAGAGGCAGCACAAGCATTAACGTTAACGTCAACGAATGAAGCATCGACTAAGGCATATGCCGTGCCAGCAATGGAGAAACATGCAACTTCTATAGTTGTAGATGACGAGATCAGAGAAGGCGGTGACGTTGTACAGCTATCCATCTTTGATGAAGAGGAAGTCAAACCTCACAAAAAAGAATCCATAGCTCCAATGAACCGTAACGTCACTCAGATTATAGATTCTGTGAAGAATCTCGATCTTATGAACATGACCCCCTTACAAGCCATGCAATTACTCCACGAGCTTAGTGTGAAGGCGAAGGGGATCTAAATATAAGGGAAATTAAGGTGCTAGGTAATTAAGGGATTAAGGAATTAAGGTGTTGAAGTGATTTGTGATTTTAATAATATAAGTATTGAGTGAAATCGGAGTGTTACATTGTTTCATGCACAAACGTAGCGGAGGGGACGGAATTGTTCTGGAGAAGCGATAGCGTTCGCCTTTGCGGTCAGATTTCAACCGCTAAAGGCGGTATATAATCAAGAAATATGACCGCAACAGCGATCGTAAGAACAATCCGTTACCGTAGCGGTCGGTCATTATATATATATTTTTTCAAAACTAACAATGGTGTAGAAACCGAAAAGAGAGAGGGAAAATCCATGGCCAAAATCCACATATTGGATGAGCACATAGCCAACCAGATTGCCGCAGGTGAGGTTGTGGAGCGTCCTGCCTCCGTTGTTAAGGAACTTGTAGAAAACGCGATTGATGCAGGGAGTACAAAGATTGAGGTTACGATCGAAGAAGGTGGACTTCAGAGTATTCGAGTAACAGATAATGGTTCAGGGATTGAACCGGAAGACTGTGAGTCTGCCTTTTATCGTCACGCTACAAGTAAAATTACTAATGGTCGCGATCTTTTTCATATTACAAGTCTAGGCTTTCGGGGTGAAGCATTACCAAGTATTGCAGCGGTATCCAAGGTGACACTTACCACTTCTAACCAAGAAGATGGATTGGGACGAAAGCTTATCATTGAAGGTGGAAACTTAATCTCCAATGATGATTCCGCGTCTCCTCGGGGAACTGATTTTTTGGTGAAAGAATTATTCTACAACACACCAGCAAGGCTGAAATATATGAAAACCATCCAGACTGAGCTAGGTCATATTTCAGATTATATGTATCGAATTGCTTTATCTCATCCGAGCATTGGAATCACGTTAAGACACAATGATAATACGTTATTGCAGACCGTAGGAAATGGAGATCTCCTTCAGGTTATTGCTGCCATTTATGGGACGCAAGCTGCGAAGGCAATGCTCCCGATACAAGCTGAAGATATGGATTACGGCATGCAAGGATTTGTGAGTATGCCAGAATGGACAAGATCGAATCGTAATGCAATATCAACCTTTGTGAATGGTCGTTATATTCGGAATAATGGTCTGAATCATGCCATACTGAGAGCCTATCATACCTTACTGCCTATTAATCGGTATCCACTTGCGATACTTTCGTTAACGATGCATCCTTCGATTGTGGATGTCAATGTTCATCCAGCGAAGCTTGAGGTACGCTTTAGTAAAGAGTCTGAATTATATCCATTTGTTGAACAATCGATTCATGCGGTATTGCGTCAACAAGTCCTCATCCCACAACCTGTGAAGCATCCTTTAGGAAACAAAGGAAGTTCATCTTTTATACAAGAACAATTCCGATTCACCAAGAATCAAGAGAATGGAACATCGGATGTGTCGAATAAATCCGTTCAATCTGATATGATGGAAAGTCAATCGAGCAGACCTTCTTTATCCACCCCATACGCAACAAATTCAACAGGTCAGAATGAAGGGGTAAGGAATAGTGAAGCTACCCATGATGTTCGTTCGTCGAGTGCAAACACGCCGCTGAGAGAACGTAGTAACCAAGAGTATAGAGTGAATGGGATTACGGGAAATCGACCTCAAACGGGACAACATGTGCCTTTTAATCCAGAGGTATATGCGACACCTAAGAATGGATCACCGGATATTCCACTATTTCCAGAGTTGACACTTATTGGGCAACATCATGGTACATATTTGATCGCTCAGAATGAAGAGGGACTATATTTAATCGACCAGCATGCAGCTCATGAGCGAATTAATTATGAATTTTATTATGAGCAATTTGGACGACCAAATGATGCTTCTCAAGAGCTGTTATTACCCATTACCTTAGAATTTACGCCTTCGGAATCGGAACAATTGAAACATAAACTTACTTGGTTCGAACAAGTCGGGGTATATTTAGAACATTTCGGTGGACAGACCTTTCGTGTTCGATCCCTTCCTTATTGGTTTCCTAAGGGAGAAGAAGAGGCTCTAGTTGAGGAAATGGCAGAATGGGTATTAAGTGAACGCGTGATCGATCTGGCTAAATTAAGAGAGAAATCATCCATTCTATGTTCATGCAAAGCCTCTATTAAGGCGAATCAGAGTTTGACGACATTAGAATCTGATACGTTATTAGAGCGTTTAGCTGCTTGTAAACAACCCTATACATGTCCTCACGGACGTCCGATTGTGATATCATTCTCCACGTACGATTTAGAAAAATTATTTAAGCGTGTGATGTAGTGTAATGGAATAATGAAAACTTGTATTCACATATGACAGGAGAAAAACATGATTATTACAACAGGAAGAAGCGAGGCTACAGAAAGATTGGTGGAGCGTGCTAAGGCATTAGCTCTAGATACAGGATTCCGTTATGTACCGCGCCAGAGATCATCTGTAAAGAAGCTAGTTCAATCATCAGGAGATACAGTAGCACTCATTGTGCTGGATGGTGGCGCTAGGTTAGTCAGACCTGGACATCCGCCGATCGAATATCACCCAAGTATGGGTTATGTGAGAGTAAAACGTGTGATTAAAGGCGACAATGATCCTATGTTAGATGCAACAGGGATGCAAGTAGGAGACACAGTGTTAGATTGCACGGCTGGTCTGGGAAGTGACTCTCTTGTTTTTGCTGTAAAAGCCGGCCCTGAAGGTAAAGTGATGTCATTGGAGAGTTCGGGTGACTTGGCAGCCCTGTTGAAAGAAGGTTTGGGACATTACGTCACAGATCTTGAGGAAGTGAACCAAGCGATGCGACGAATCGAAGTGAAGCAGGGACATCATCTAGATGTATTAAGAGACATGCCGGATAAGAGTGTAGATGTTGTATACTTTGATCCGATGTTTCGGGAACCTTTAATGGCATCTGCAGCGATTAATCCGTTAAGAGAATTCGCCAATAGTGATGCACTTAGCTTAGATAGTATACAAGAAGCGATACGCGTGGCTAGAAAGTCGGTTGTGTTAAAAGAGAAGTGGGGTAGTCCTGAATTTGCACGACTTGGCTTCCAGATGATAGAGCGAAACAATTCAAAAATCACGTATGGAGTGATATTCCTTGACAATAGAGACTAAACCTTCTCTACTCGTGTTATTAGGTCCTACCGCCGTCGGAAAGACAAAGATGAGTATTGAAATTGCAAAACATTATGGCTGTGAAATTATTTCAGGTGATTCTATGCAGGTATACCGCCAAATGGATATTGGTACTGCCAAAATCTCGAAAGATGAAATGGAAGGTATCCCACATCATCTGATAGACATTCATGATCCAGATGATCCGTATTCTGTCGCCGAATTTCAAGAGCAGAGTCGACGACTCATTGAAGAGATTCACGCAAGAGGGAAGATTCCTTTTATTGTTGGAGGGACCGGGCTGTATATTGAATCCGTCTGTTATGATTTTCAATTTACCGATGTAGGCGCAGATGAAGAATTTCGAAATGAACAATTCGCTTACGCAGAGAGCTTTGGCGCAGAGGCTTTACACGATCGATTAAAGCTTGTAGACCCGATTAGTGCTGAGAGATTACATGCAAATGATCAGCGAAGAATCGTCCGAGCTTTGGAAATATATCATCTCACGAATAGGACTCTTTCGGATCAAATGGCTGCCCAAAAGAAAGAATCTCCCTATGATTTATGTATATTAGGTTTGACAATGGATAGGCAAATGCTATATAAACGTATTGAAGCTCGTATTGATGAAATGATTGAACAAGGATTAGTAGAAGAAGTGAAATCATTAATTCAAAGGGGTTACGGACCAGGTTTAATCTCGATGCAAGGTTTAGGTTACAAAGAGATCATAGCCTACTTGCAAGAAGAGTTAACATGGGAAGAAACAATAACGTTATTGAAACGGGATACACGTAGGTTTGCTAAGCGACAATTATCCTGGTTCCGCCATATGAAGGACATTTCATGGGTTGATGTTACGGACGTAGCAAATTTCTCTGAGAATTTCGCACGGATTCGTGATATAATAGCAGGAAAGTTTCTTTCAGATATTGAATATATATCTAAACAATCTAATTGAATCATTGGGGGTACGGCTAATGAACAAATCCATTAATATCCAGGATACTTTTTTAAATCAATTACGTAAAGAAAACATCTCTGTTACCATTTTCTTGGTGAACGGTTTTCAGATCAGAGGAACAATCAAAGCATTCGATAACTTTACGGTTGTAGTGGATAGTGAAGGTCGCCAACAAATGCTATTTAAGCATGCAATCTCAACGATTACTCCACAGCGTAATGTATCTCTTATGCAGGAACCTTCAACTGAGGCATAAAACAAAAAAATGAAACCTTTTATAATGTTTCTTCGTTTAAAAGAATAGGAAAAAGACAATGAGCAACCTATTATGGGTTGTTCTTTTCATTCCGATACTAGAATCAAGGGGTTAGGGAGGGCAATGATATGGCGAACGATCGGCCTACGAGGGCTAACGCAAATAATGCGAATAGTGCAAATAATAGAAATAGAGAACAGCCCAAAAAGAAAAAGAAGAAACGACTAACAAAAAAACGAGTGTTTTGGACGTTGTTTTTTACAGCAGCAATTGCAATCTTTTGTGCTCTAGCAGGATACTTGTATATTACTGTCAATGGTGAAAAACTTTATAATGAAAATAAAGATAAAATGGTTGTCAATGAAAATTCCAAAGTGTATGACAGAAATGGGAAATTAATGGGGGAACTATCCATTCAAAAAAGTGACCCAGTTGATTTCGATCAAATTCCACAGTTGCTAATAGATGCGTTCGTGGCGACAGAAGACAAGCGTTTCTACGAGCATAGTGGAGTGGATATTTTATCCATTGGACGTGCAGCGGTTAAGGACATTATCGCTAGAGCAAAAGTAGAGGGTGGAAGTACCCTTACGCAACAGCTTGCTAAGAATATATTCTTAACCCGTGACAAGACGTTTTTCCGGAAAGCAACGGAAGTATCGATTGCCATGGCACTCGAGCGTAACCAGACAAAAGACGAGATCATAACGATGTATCTCAATCGCATTAACTTTGGTGGCCAAATTTATGGGATCAAGGCTGCTTCTGAGTATTACTTTGGAAAAAGTGATCTGAATGATTTAAAGATTTGGCAGATGGCCACATTAGCGGCGATGCCAAAAGGACCAAGCAAATATAACCCTCTTCGCAATCCGGAGCTCTCCATGCAACGTCGGTCTGTGGTTCTTCAATTGATGGAAGAACAAGGTTACATTACAAGTGCAGAGAGAGAAGAAGCTAAAAAGGTGGTGTATGACTATACACCACCTGCGAAGAAACAACAGTACCTTGCATTTATGGATTATGTCATGAGTGAGGCTGAGGAAGTTACGGGCTTGTCTCAAGATGATCTAAACGTCGGCGGATATAAGATTTATACAACGATGGATGCTGATGCACAGAAAGTGCTTGAAAAAGAATTCGCTGATGATGACAACTTCGAGAAAAGTGTAGATGACACGCAGGTACAAGCTTCTATGGTGATCATGAACAATGACTCAGGAGCTATTGTGGCCCTATTGGGTGGTAGAGACTATGAACGTAAGGGATATAGTCGGGTTACAAGCAGCCGGAGACAGCCAGGTTCAGCTTTTAAACCTATTGTTTCTTATGCTCCAGCGTTAGAGTCAGGACAATTTACACAAGATTCGCTTCTTAATAATCAGAAGCAATGTTTCTCAGATTACTGTCCAGGTAACCTACATGGATATTCCGATACCATTAGTATGCCAGATGCCATTCAAAAGTCAGAGAATATTCCGGCGGTATGGCTGCTGAATGAAATTGGTGTAAGTACTGGATTTAAATTCGCACAGAAAATGGGCATACCTCTTAAGCCTGAAGATAAAAACTTATCATTAGCGCTAGGTGGTCTTAGTTCTGGTACGAATACGCTAGAGATGGCTCAAGCATACAGCGCATTCGCAAATGGCGGGACATTGAATGAAGCCTATGCCATTAAACAGATTAAGAATAGTGATGATGAAGTTAAATATGAGCATAAGAAGAATGGCAAAGAAGTAATGAGCGAAGAGACTTCTTATCAGATGACGGATATGATGAGGAATGTTGTTGAGAGTGGTACCGGGAAAAAGGCAGCTATAAGTAGACCTGTTGCAGGTAAAACAGGTACGACTCAGAGCGGTATCAAAGGTAACAGTTCGAACCGTGATGTATGGTTTGTGGGTTACACACCAGAATTAACTGCAGCCGTATGGATGGGTTATGATAAACCAGATGCTAAACATTTGCTTAAGAAGAGTAGTTCCCTAGCAGCATCTTTCTGGGGGAAAGTCATGGAACAGGCTGTACAAGGTTTTGAAGAGAAGAGTTTCCCTGCTCCTAAAAATACGAAAAAACCTGAACCAACGCCTGAACCAGAAGTAGCATCTGTCGCAACAGGGTTAAGTGGTTCTTATGATCTAAATACACAAATTGTATCTCTTACTTGGAATGGAGTAGATGATAATAATATTGAGTATCGTGTGTATCGTAAGGAATCCTCTGAAAGTCAATACAGCTTAATTCAGGATAATGCATCACCAGATAACACAGAAGATGTGGATGTGTTAGAAGGATTTACGTACGAATATTACGTAACGGTGTATAAACCAGATACGGGAGTAGAATCAGACAAATCTAATTTGTTTCAAATATTTACGGAACCGTTAGAACCTGAAGTTATACCAGAGCCTGAGGTCGTACCTCCAGACATGAATAACGGTAATGGTAACGGTAATGGTAACGGTAATGGTAATGGTAACCAGAATGGGAATAACGGGAATGGTAACAACGGGAATGGTAACAACGGAAATGGTAACAATGAAAACGGGAATAACGGCAATGGCAATGGTAACAATGAAAATGGGAATAACGGCAATGGCAACGGTGGTACAGAGGGTGGCACGAATCCGGGTGAGAATAACCCAGATACGGGTGGCGTGACGCCACCATCCGATATCACCCCAGTGGATCCAGGAACACCACCAGATGGCGTCGATTCGGGTGTGACGCCACCTCTAGATCCTGCATCAACCTCTACAGACACACTAGGTGTTGTAGATCCTGCGGGCACCACAACTCCATAAACCCCATAAAGACAACAAGAAAGCTCCCACCTGGGGGCTTTCTTGTTGTCTTTTTTAAAAGATAAGGAAATATAAGTTTTATTTGAATCATTCATCTAAAACAATGTAAGTTATATTGGTCTGTGTTGTATAATCAAGAAATAGGTAGTTGGAATTGTGCTAGAGAGCACTTATTTTTGAGTGTGATTCACAAATGTGTTAAGCTGTAGCTAACATATTGGAGAGGGTAATTTCCATGAAACGTAAATTTGGAGATCGTGCGAACTGGCGCAGAATTTCACGTCGACGCTTTACCTGCCGTTATGTTGAGTCCGAGAGGTTTACTGGGTATATAACGTTATATACGATTTATAACCTAAAGGAACCGCTATGGAAGACTTATGGCAGCCATACGTACAAAATTGCAGACAAAGGGTATTCTTGGTTGCAATATTATCCTAAGAATAGTCATTATATTGTGACTGCGATGTTTGATGAGCGGCAAGAAATCATTCAATGGTATATTGATACATGCAAAATACAGGGAGTAACGGACCAAGGGGTGCCTTGGTTTGATGATTTGTATTTAGATGTTGTTGTTCTTCGAAACGGTGAAGTATTTCTTCTTGATGAAGACGAACTGGAAGATGCATTGAATCGGAACGATATAAATGAAGATGACTATCAATTAGCTATGTCAACGGCACAACATTTACTACATGAAATTGACTCGCACCATTTCCCTTATTTCCTGATGTCATTGGAACACCGTAAACAATTGTTTGAGAACGGTGAATTCAGGAGGAACTCATGATTCTTATTTATAACACATCTTTAATTCGTAAAAGCCCGAAACGGCACCGTGCATTTAAGAGAATTCTAGTCTTCATTTTAATCGTATGTCTCCTCATTCTTAGTTGGTTAGGTTATGTATTATGGAAGATTAATCATGTACAAAATTCCGATATGAGAGAGTCAGTAGATGTCGGCATCATTCTTGGTTCTTCCATGTGGGGTGATTCCCCAAGCCCAAGTCTTCGTGAGAGATTGGATTATGGACTACAGCAATATCATGAGGGTAAATTCGATCATTTTATTGTAAGCGGGGGATTGGATCAGCCTGATTTCAATTTCACTGAGGCTGAAGGGATGCGCCAATACCTCTTAGACCATGGTGTATCGGATGAATTCATCATTGTGGAGAACAAAGCCACAAGTACTTTGGAGAACCTTCAATTTAGCCAACACATTATGGAGCAACGTGATTGGAAATCAGCTGTCATCATAACACATACATATCACGGAATGCGTTCTCTCGAAATAGCAGAATATTTAGGGTATGATCATCCTCTATTATCAACGACCGAATCGAAAGTTCTTCGGATGTCTTTTCATAAGAGTAGAGAGGTTCTGGCATATTCTAAATGGAAGCTAGATGAATTGATTCTAAGGCTTGGATGGAAATCATTCGAATCTGTTAATAACCCTACGTAAGTTTGAATACATTGAATAGAGATATCATCCCGGTAGATAATGAGGTGATGGGTGCATGAGCGGACGTGTCATGGCCTCAAACAGCCAGCCTGAGGGTAGGCCGTCTAGACAAATCAATGTTGTATTACGTAGCCAAGAATCACCTATACAGAGCAATGTTGCCCCAGAAAGAGAGCCTTTGAAAGTCCCAAAGGGTATTCCTGAGCAAGGCATGTATCAGGAAATTCAACGAGAGTTGGAACAACTTATAGGATTGGATAATATTAAAGAGTTAGTCTTTGAGATTTATGCACTTCTTCAAGTTGCTTTAATGCGTTCTGATGCAGGACTTGCAAGTGGAGGTCATGTGTATCACATGATTTTTAAAGGTAATCCTGGAACAGGAAAGACAACTGTTGCGAGAATCATCGCCAAACTTTTTCAAAAAATGGGTGTCCTTAGTAAGGGTCATTTGATCGAAGTTGAACGCGCCGATCTGGTAGGAGAGTATATTGGGCATACGGCCCAAAAAACGAGAGATCTTGTTAAGAAGGCATTAGGAGGCATTCTTTTCATTGATGAAGCTTATAGTCTAGCTCGTGGTGGGGAGAAAGATTTCGGTAAAGAGGCTATCGATACATTGGTGAAAGCGATGGAGGATCATAAGAATCAATTCATTCTGATACTTGCTGGTTATTGCGAGGAGATGGACTACTTCTTACAGACGAACCCTGGACTTCCTTCCCGTTTCCCCATTCAGGTTGATTTCTCGGATTACTCGATTGATCAATTGATTCAAATTTCGGAATTGATGGCTAAAGATCGAGAGTATATTCTAATGCCACAGGCGATACTTAAATTAAGACAACATATTACACATGAAAAGAACGAGAGTTTACATGCATTTAGCAATGCAAGATATGTGCGGAATATGATCGAGAAATCGATACGTAATCATGCTGTACGCCTGCTGAACCAATATTCAAATAGTAATCCGGGCAAACAAGAACTCATGACTCTGCGTACAGAAGATTTCAAGTTCGATTCTAAGTCTACCTCGAGCATTTGACTCAAATGGAGTTCAACCCATCCGTTCATTTATATTGAAAGCAGATAAAGGGGTAATTTAATTCATGGCAAATAACATCACGTTTGATACAGAAACAGATATTCCTGACCGCGCGGTACTAGTTAGTCTAGTTACGGATTCGGTTAAGAAAAAGGGGATTAATCCAGAATACTCTCTTCATGAATTAGTGCAGTTGGCTGAAACAGCTGGGGTAGAAGTTATGGATACGCTTAGTCAGAATCTGCAGAAACCAGATCCTAGATTTTTCATTGGAAAAGGTAAAGTGGAAGAATTGCGAATGGCTATGGAAGCTGTTGATGCCAATACGGCCATTTTTGATCATGAGCTATCTGGAGCTCAGGTTCGTCACTTAGAGGAAAGTCTAGATGTAAAGATTATTGACAGAACGCAGTTAATCCTTGATATTTTTGCCCAAAGAGCTAAAACGCGTGAAGGAATTATTCAGGTAGAACTGGCGCAGTTAACTTATTTGCTACCACGACTCTCTGGACAAAGCACGAACCTTTCCCGTCTGGGTGGGGGGATTGGGACCCGGGGTCCGGGTGAAAGTAAGCTAGAGATGGATAGACGTCATATTCGGAATCGTGTTAACGATTTAAAGGATCAGTTGGAAGAGATCACCCGTCACCGAACATTGTATCGCGAACGCAGACAGAAGAGCGGTGTCTTTCAAGTGGCACTTGTGGGATATACGAATGCGGGTAAATCGACATTACTAAAAGAACTTACAGATGCAGACGTATATATTCAGGATCAATTATTCGCAACACTAGATCCAACTTCTCGCATATTAGAGCTTCCCACGGGTAAAGAAGTAGTGATCACGGATACTGTTGGATTTATTCAAAATCTACCTCATGATCTTATTGCTGCTTTCCGTGCTACGTTGGAGGAAGTAAATGAAGCAAATCTCATTCTTCATGTGGTGGATGCTTCATCAGAAATGAGAGAAGATCAAATGGCGGTGGTTCAGTCGATCCTTGAGGAATTAGGTGCATCGGATAAACCACAAATCGTACTCTTTAACAAAAAGGATCGTTGTACACCAGAGCAACTAGAAATGCTTAATACAGTTGAAGGGCATTTGACGATCAGTGCCTTTGATGAAGAGGATCTGGCGTTGATACGAGATGCAATCCAGACCACGTTAACGGGGGACACCATTACCTTCCGGATTCCTGCAAGTCGTGGAGATATTGTAGCGTTGTTGTATCGTGTTGGTGAAATTGTTAATCAAGAGTTTGATGGTAGTGATACACTTTATGAGGTACTGCTTCATAAAGATGATTATGAGAAGAATGGTTATATGCTTCAAGAATACATTGAGTCATAATACACCTTTAAAATTCACGGATTGCATACTACATGCAATCCGTGTTGGTTTGATGACTACAAGCAAGGGAGAATGGAACAGAAATGGCAAGATTTACAGAACAACTAGAGAATGACATGAAATCGGTAGAACTTCAGATCAAAGATCAGATTCAAGCGGTAGATAACATCGTAGATCAGAATCAATGGAAAGTTATTGATGCATTTCAGAATCATCATGTGAGTGATTTTCACTTTGCTGGGTCTACAGGCTACGCCTACAATGATCGAGGCCGTGAAGTGCTTGATTTAGTATATGCAGACGTGTTTGGTGCTGAAGCAGCTCTTGTTAGACCTCATTTTGCCTCAGGGACACATACCATATCTACGGCCCTTTTTGGAGTGTTGCGCCCTGGAGATGAATTATTTTATATTACGGGTCGTCCCTATGATACGCTTCATAAGGTGATAGGTTCCGTTGGCGATGGCTCTGGTTCACTATTAGATTTCGGGATTACTTATCGAGAAGCAGCCCTACTAGAGGATGGAAATGTGGATTGGGAGGCTGTTGAGAACGGGATTACATCAGCGACCAAAGTCATAGGAATACAACGTTCGAGAGGTTATGATTGGCGATCATCATTCACAGTGGAACAGATTGGTGAAATGATTCGACGTGTAAAAGCGATTAAACCAGAGGTTATCGTATTCGTAGATAACTGCTACGGTGAATTTACTGAAGTGATCGAACCTACCAATGTAGGTGCTGATCTTATGGCAGGTTCTTTAATAAAGAATCCTGGAGGTGGCATCGCAGAGACAGGTGGTTATATCTGTGGGAAGAAAGACTACGTTGAATTAGCATCTTTTCGTCTGACAGCACCCGGAATCGGTGGAGAAGTAGGTGCAATGTTAGGAACAACTAGAGGAATCTACCAGGGACTATTCCTTGCTCCTACGCTTGTAGGACAAGCTGTTAAAGGTAGTATTTTTGCATCTGCTATGTTTGAAAAAGTTGGATTTATTACGAAGCCTGCTTGGTATGAGAAGCGCACGGACCTTATTCAAGCCATATCCTTCACAGGACCAGAGCATCTAATTGCCTTTGTACAAGGGATTCAACAAGCATCAGCAGTGGATAGTCATGTCGTTCCTGAACCATGGGACATGCCGGGATATGAACATCCAGTCATCATGGCAGCAGGTACCTTTATTCAAGGAGGTAGTCTTGAATTATCAGCGGATGCGCCCATACGAGATCCGTACATAGGTTATATGCAGGGTGGGTTAACCTATTCGCATGTTAAGTACGGTGTCCTTAAGGCGATTCAAACCATGATAGATAGAAAATTATTGTGAGTTTATCTAACATACCCTTGACACAACATATCATGAATTGTACAATGATAGATATTAGATCATTGGAAGGTTGATGAGTCATGGGTGATGAAATTCGTAGAAATATGGCTTTATTCCCGATTGGTATCGTAATGAAGTTAACAGATCTATCGGCAAGGCAGATTCGTTATTATGAACAACATCATTTGATTGTTCCTGCACGTACGGCTGGGAATCAACGATTGTTTTCTTTTAACGATGTGGAAAGATTGCTTGAGATTAAGGCCCTTATTGAGAAGGGTGTTAATATTGCTGGTATTAAGCAGGTCATGAACCCTGTGACGAAGGAATCTGAAGAAGCAACAGTCATTACACCAGATACTGAAGTTAAACGTAGGGAATTATCGGATTCACAGCTTCACCGTTTACTGAAACAGCAACTTGTAGCTGGTAAAAGACCGGGGCAAGTGTCTTTAATTCAAGGAGAATTGTCTCGGTTTTTTAATAAATAAATTAAGTAAGTAAGTATTTCCAGAAGAGAAAGGGAGAGGTTCTGTGAGTTATTCAAAAGAAGATATCCTAAACATGGCAAAAGAAGAGAATGTACGGTTCGTTCGCTTACAATTTACCGATTTGCTAGGAACGATTAAGAACGTAGAAATCCCTGTGAGCCAATTGAAGAAAGCCGTAGATAACAAAATGATGTTTGACGGTTCTTCTATTGAAGGTTATGTACGTATCGAAGAATCAGACATGTATTTGTATCCTGATCTTGACACATGGGTTGTATTTCCATGGGTAGCAGAAGATCGTATCGCGCGTTTGATTTGTGATATTTACATGCCAGACGGAACACCATTTGCTGGAGATCCACGTGGTATTTTGAAACGCAATTTGAAGGAAGCTGAAGAAATGGGCTATACATCCATGATGGTTGGTCCAGAACCTGAATTCTTCTTATTCAAAACAGATGCGAATGGTAATCCAACGACTGAATTGAATGACCAAGGTGGATACTTTGACCTTGCCCCTATGGATCTTGGTGAGAACTGTCGTCGTGAGATTGTTCTAACACTTGAAGAAATGGGATTTGAAGTTGAAGCTTCTCATCACGAAGTAGCTCCAGGTCAACATGAGATTGACTTTAAATATGAAGATGCTATCAAAGCGGCTGACCAAATACAAACGTTCAAATTGGTTGTTAAAACCATTGCTCGTGAGCATGGACTTCATGCAACCTTTATGCCTAAGCCTCTATATGGAGTGAATGGTTCAGGTATGCACTGTCACCAATCTCTCTTTAATGGTAATGAGAATGCGTTCTATGATGAAAGTGATGAATTAGGATTGAGCAAAACAGCTCGCCACTATATGGCTGGTGTTCTGAAGCATGCTCGTGCTTTTGCAGCGATCACTAATCCAACAGTCAACTCTTATAAACGTCTAGTACCTGGTTATGAAGCTCCTTGTTATGTAGCTTGGTCTGGTAGTAACCGTAGCCCAATGATTCGTATTCCTGCATCACGCGGACTAAGCACACGTGTGGAAGTACGTAATCCGGATCCTGCTGCTAATCCATACCTCGCACTTGCAGTTATGCTCAAAGCGGGTCTTGATGGAATCAAACGTGAACTTAAATTACCAGCGCCTATCGACCGTAACATCTATGTGATGTCGGAAGAAGAACGCATTGAAGAGGGTATTCCAAGTCTACCTTCAGATTTGAAGGAAGCATTGAATGAACTTATTCGTAGCGAAGTTATCACTTCAGCTCTTGGTGATCATGCTCTAGCTTATTTCTATGAGCTTAAAGAAATTGAGTGGGATATGTTTAGAACACAAGTTCACCAATGGGAACGCGATCAATATATGACGTTGTACTAGGTATTCTAAACCCTTGACGCTCTAAGCGTTGGGGGTTTTTCTTTTTGTGGGTATTTACTCATTTTGGAGCTATCGTCTTTGATTGCCCACAAAATGCCCACAAACTTTTAGATTTTTCAGGTTCGGTTTTTAGTTGCTAGATAGGGAGGGAATGTCGCCACGCAGACGTATATATTTTTTAGAGTAGACTAAGCAAGTAGTGATAAAACCAATAAGAATTATGGGAAACCATATGATACTCCAAGTAGAGGGAAGTACGTTCTTAAAGTAAGGACGCACTTCGTTATAACATGATGGCTTGTAAAGGATTTAATGTAGTGTACATATAATTACGGGGAATTGACTATATTTATATCATTATTTTCAATCTTTAAATCTCAATCTTTAATTACAAGTTCCAGCAATCCTGCAAATACATAAGCTTGGTTTCTTGAGATGGTACAACCCTTCAAATCATCCAGGTTAATACTTAATGAATTGAACTCACAGGTACTGAAGTCAATTCCTCCGTGTTTTGCACCCGAGAATTGAGATTGATCGATATCTGATTTCACAAAATTCACATTGCTAAAAGTAGAGTAACAATAGTCCGTGCTAGAGAATGAGCATTCATCAATGTTAACTTGTTTCATATTCGCAAACCTGAAATTTGCAAGTTCCCCCATACAGGTATGAAAAACAACATTTCGAAGTGTGGTCTCCGATAAATTTAATCCGATCATCTTACAGTTTCGAAATTCTGTTCTGTGGATGCTTGAGTTGCTGAAATCAGCATTAGAAAGATCACATTTATCGAATATCACATCGGTAAGCTCCAGATTAGAAAAATTAGAATTCGAAAAATTTACATTGGTGAAGAGAACTTCATCAAAAGTAACACGATCCAACTCAATATTGTCCATGAGGCAATCTTGATATCTACCTCGTTCAATGCATTCTCCATTGTGAATATCCGCTGCTAAAGCTGAGTTGTCTGGTAAATCCAACGGAATCTTGGGAGACTCTATCTTGACGGCTGGCTTCTTAGCTTTCATATGGGTTCCACCTCGATCTTAACAACAACACTCATATGTTGATACCTCCTGATTTTTTTCCCGACATTTACATAGAAAAGGACACAGCAGCAAGGTAGCAACCGTATCCTTTTCAAACGTCATTATGAAATGATTATAATAATAGCTTAATGAATGTCGCGGAAGAGTCCAACGACCTTACCGAGGATCGTGACATGATTTAAACGTAAAGCCTCGTAAGTTGGATTCTCGGGTTGGAGTCTGATATGATCCTTTTCTTTATAAAAGGTCTTGACCGTAGCTTCATCTTCCTCTGTCATCGCAACAACGATATCTCCGTTATCAGCCGTCTGTTGTTGACGAACGATTACAAAGTCTCCATCATGGATGCCTGCTTCAATCATACTATCTCCCATAACAGATAACATAAATACCTTCTCATCACCCACAAAATGTTGGGGTAGAGGGAAATAATCTTCGATATTCTCTGTCGCAGTAATAGGTACACCAGCAGTTACCTTACCGACAATAGGAACACGAGATACACTCTGGGTGAACATATGTGAATTCTCAGAGTCGTCTTGTCCTAAAATTTCAATCGCTCTTGGTTTCGTTGGGTCTCTTCGAATGAGGCCTTTCTTCTCTAGACGGTCTAGATGACCATGAACCGTTGAACTGGAAGCAAGTCCTACTGCTTCACCGATTTCCCGCACGGATGGCGGATATCCCTTAGTACGTACTTCGTTACGTATGAATTCTAATATAGCTTGTTGTCGGCTAGATATCTTCGACATATTGTACCCACCTCATTAAAGTGACTTTCGGGAAATTATAACATAGAACTTCCGTTCGCACAAACGTAGGTTCTAAATAATAGGGAACATCTGTTCTAAAATGTCTTGAACAAAACAAGTGTTCGTGTTATAGTTATTTCAAAGACAAGAACAAATGTTTGGGGGATGATGTTAATATGTTAAGATACAGTACTTACGAGAGTATTTATAAGGTGAATAGTGAATCACAAGTGCAAACACATACATACACATGGAGTGATAGAGTAAAGGGTTTGATCTCACAACAATTGATGAAGAAGATAATTTGTTTAATGCTATTATTTATAGTAGGCTGTACAGGTATGGTAAGTGTATTTGCTAATTCCACGAGTGAACTGCGGGAAGAGAAGCGTCTAATTATTCAACCAGGAGATACTCTTTGGGAGATTGCTCTGAATGAGAAACCTTCTAATATGGATACCCGAGTATATATTAAAGAAATAAGACATTTAAACGGATTATCTAACGGTGTAATAAGGGCTGGAGAGATACTGTCGTTACCACAATACTGAATTATTACTTACAATAGAGCTTGGTAAGGAGGAATCCTTGACAAGCTCTTTTTATCATGGCAAAGTTAGTACTGTTAGTCATGATTGGAGGAAGGTTTATGGATATAGACAACTTGGTACAACGTATTAATGAACTTGCCCAAAAGCACAAAACAGTTGGGTTAACAGAGGATGAATTGCAAGAACGTGCGAGTCTTCGCGAGAACTATCTTCAGAACATTCGGAGAAATTTCCGACAACAATTGGATTCTATTGAAATTGTTGATGAACCATCAAGTTCTGAACAAAAAGGTAATAAGTAAAGCTACATTATAAGGGGGACTAACGCATGGCTCGTTCGTGGGAGAGAATGGTAGAGAAGAATAAGAAAGAGCTTAATATGAAACGTAAGAAACAAGGACAATCGAGTATATCAACGACTGGATCCGTAGTAAGTGGAGATCGCTTTAAAGGACGTAAAATTATTTTTCCATTCGTATTAATTATGTTAGCCGTATTATATGGACTTCTTACATGGGCTTCGAGCACACTTCCCGAGCAAGAACAACAACAGACTAACGCTTTAATGAATTGGTTTGTAGTGGTTGCTTATATCGCGTTAGGTGTCATTTTGTATCTGAAACGTCCATATTTACTTGTCAATAAAGATAATCTACAAACACCTAAATTAAACAGAGTTCGAAGTGTACCGGCATCTGATATTACTAAGATTAAAGTTGCCAAAGGTTCGGTAGTGATTGAACAAAAGGGTAAAGGTGGGAACTGGGTATTTACACGTCTCCTTAACCGCTATGATGTTAATGCTATGGGAGAACGTTTGGAACAATTTGCAAAGGTCAACAATATACCTTTCGAAAAGTAATAGGCAAGGGAGAGAAGTAGAGAGATGTCGATAAATGCTGTTATATTCGATTTAGATGATACCTTGTTATGGGATGAACGCAGTGTGATGGAATCTTTTGAAGCTACATGTAACAAAGCTGCTGAAGCTACTGGAGTCGATCCTATCCAATTAGAAGAAGCTGTTAGAAGCGAAGCGCGAACACTATATGAGTCGTATGAGACATATTCTTTTACAACCAAGATTGGTATAAATCCTTTTGAAGGTCTGTGGGGGAACTTTACGGGTGGAGAACAGACTGAATTTCGTCAATTAGAAAAGTTAGTTCCTCTGTATCGGAAAGAATCTTGGAGACTTGGTCTGTTGAAACTTGGTATCGATGATGAGAGTTTAGCAAAAGAACTATCTGATCAGTTCGCAGCGGAACGACGTTCCCGGCCACATGTATATGAGGAAACGTTTAAAGTGCTAGATGAATTACGCGGAAAAGTGAAATTGCTCTTATTAACAAATGGATGTCCAGCATTACAACAGGAGAAGTTAGACGGCGTTCCAGAACTTACTCCTTATTTCGATGAGATCATCATCTCAGGAAATTTCGGACAAGGTAAACCGGATGTATCTATCTTTAATCATGCACTCTCTATTTTAGGTGTTAGTAAGGATCAAGTCCTTATGGTTGGGGATAAATTAACGACTGATATTCGTGGGGGTCTAGCTGCTGGGATTCAGACGGTATGGATTAATCGAACTGGAAAAATTTCTGATCCTGAAATCACTCCGAATTTCGAAATTGACCATTTATCTCAACTGCATCAGATTATCACTCAATTCTCTTAAAAGATCTTAATTAGCCTATTCTCTGTTTAGACAGAAGAAGGGGCTTTTTTTGAATATAAGAAAGGTTATTACGTATGACAAATGTCACAATATTGTGAATAAATCACTCGTTCTAAACTAGTTTGGGCTTTATAATACTGTTATGTGACTTATAGTGTATGTTCAAATTAATATTTATCTGCGGCTGTAACAAGAAAGGTAGGGGAAAACATGAGAAGAACATTAGCGGGGCTGGGTTTATTTATGCTACTTCTATTAGTAGTTGTTGGATGCAGTAATCATAATACCAATCATGCGGGGATGGATATGGAGAGCAATGGATCATTTTCTCTCGTGAACGTAGAACTAAACATTCAACCTAATCAAGTTAAAGTGAATGAGAAAGTTGTGATTGAGGCTGTAGTGACCCAGGATAATAAGAAAGTAACGGATGCAGATAAAGTCATCATTGAGATTGTGCCTACGGCTACCAACGGGAAACCTGTTGAAATACCAGCAAATCATGTAGGGGAAGGGAAGTATACGGTTGAGACAAGTTTTGTACAAGCTGATACATATAGCATCACGTCTCATGTGACGGTTGGGGCTATGCATACGATGCCGAAGAAAGTCATTACAGTTACGAATTAAGTACAACTACATAGTTATTTAGAAAAAAAGACAACCGCTGCCCTCCTTAAGTGGAAGACTGGGTTGTCTTTGTTGTATTAGAAATATAGGGATTAGTTCTTTATAAAATCAGGATCATTTACTGGTGAGGACACCCAGCCATTCTCTTCAATAAAGAGACGTACGGCTATAATCTGACGGTTATCCATTAATGTAAAGAAATGATTGGTGTTCTCAGGTACAGAGATGACATCCCCTGGGGATAATTCAACATCGAAATATCCAAGATCTCCAGCACCTTTGATTACAAAGATACCTTTTCCTGATACGATGGCACGAATCTCATCTTCTGAATGTGTATGTACTTCTTCGAATTTAGTGAGAAGCTCAGTGAGATTCGGAGTTGAATCTGAAAGTGTAATGACATCCCAAATTTTATATCCTCGACGAGTAGCTAAGTCTTGAATCTCTGCATCATAAGTTTGTAGAATGGTTTCTTTCTGGTCATCTGTTAGTAGAAAATTATTATGTAATTCGGCGGGTAACTTAGCTGGATCCCAACTTTCATAAATAACTTCCTGATTATTTAAAAAAGCACGTACATTATCCGCTCCAGTGATACGTTCGTTCGTGTTTCTAATAACGATTTCAGCCATTTATAACCCTTCTTTCCCACTTGGTTTAATATGTATTATAGTATAGGTTGTTTTCTTTGTCGATCATTGATTTATAGAAAACCTTCTCCTATCTAGTGTAATCCGACTAAAGTTACCTTTTCTATTGTTAGGTATTCTGTTAAACTAATATTTAACGTTTTGCAGGGGGGATAAAGTTGAATAGACAGAGCCTAGAAGAATCTTTAAAAGAACGAATATTCATAATGGATGGCGCTATGGGGACGATGATCCAACAAGAGGATCTCTCACCACAAGATTTCGGTGGAGAAGCGTTGGATGGTTGTAATGAGATGTTAGTTCTTACACGTCCAGATGTCATTGAAGGAATTCATGAAAAGTACCTGGATGCAGGTGCAGATATGATCGAGACGAATACATTTGGTGCAACATCCGTTGTACTCGCTGATTATGATATACCGGAAAAGGCTCGGGAGATCAACTTGAAGGCGGCGGAACTCGCACGTCGTGCTGCAGATAAATATAGTACGGAAAGTAAACCACGTTATGTTGTTGGGGCTATGGGACCTACGACGAAGACGTTGTCCGTCACAGGCGGGGTTACATTTAAAGAACTAATCGAATCTTATGAAGAACAAGCCATTGCACTAATCGAAGGTGGCGTGGACTTGCTTCTATTAGAGACGAGTCAAGATACGCTGAATGTAAAAGCTGGAAGTATCGGTATTCGTCAGGCTTTTGAACATACAGGTGTGACACTTCCTATTATGATATCGGGTACGATCGAACCGATGGGTACCACATTGGCTGGACAGAATATTGAATCTTTTTATATATCATTAGAACATCTTAATCCGATTTCGATTGGACTCAATTGTGCTACAGGACCTGAGTTCATGCGTGATCATATTCGCTCACTTGCTGCAATGGCCAAAACAGCTGTTAGTTGTTATCCAAATGCAGGTCTACCAGATGAGGACGGGAATTATCACGAGTCACCTGAGTCACTCTCACTTAAGCTCGCGGCTTTCGCTGAGAATGGATGGTTGAACATAGCAGGAGGTTGTTGTGGAACGACTCCAGATCATATACGAGCGATGGCAGAGACCCTCTCGAAGTATGAACCGCGGCGTGTATATGGTGAACATCCACCAGCAGTCTCAGGGGTTGATGCTGTCTTTATAGAGCCAGATAATCGTCCTATCATGATCGGTGAGCGGACGAATATTTCAGGATCGCGGAAATTCAAACGATTGATTAAGGAAGAGAAATTTGACGAGGCTTCCGAAATAGCACGTTCGCAGGTTAAAGGCGGAGCTCAGATTATAGATATTAACTTACAGGATACAGATATTGATGAGGAATTTGCTGTGAATCAGTTTCTTCCTATGGTTGCTAAGAAAGTCAAAGCGCCACTCATGATCGATTCTACGTATGATCATATTATCGAACTAGGTCTTCAGTATTCTCAAGGGAAAGCGATAATTAACTCCATTAACCTTGAAGATGGTGAATCAAAGTTTGAGAAAATAGTTCCACTTATTCATTCATATGGAGCAGCAGTGGTCTGTATCTTAATCGATGAGCGTGGGCAAGCGGTAACACGGGAAGCTAAACTTGAAGTAGCAAGCCGTTCCTACGATCTTCTTGTGAATAAGTATGGCCTGAAACCAGAAGACATTATATTTGATCCTAACATGTTCCCTGTAGGTTCAGGTGATCCGCAATATATTGGTTCTGCTGTTGAAACCATCGAAGGTATTAAGTTAATTAAGGAAAAGTATCCTGAGACAAAAACGATACTAGGACTTAGTAATATCTCTTTCGGGTTACCAGATGCAGGCCGTGAAGTATTGAACTCAGTATACCTGTATGAATGTACTAAGGCTGGGCTCGATTATGCTATCGTGAACACAGAGAAACTAGAGAGATATGCATCCATATCTCAAGAAGATCGTCGTCTTGCTGAAGATCTGATTTTCCGAACAAGTGACCAGACGTTGGCTGATTTTGTAGCTGCTTTTCGAGAAAAGAAAGTTGTGAAAAAAGAGGCGATTTCGAATCTTTCCTTAGAAGAGCGTCTTGCCTCTTATGTTGTGGAAGGTACGAAGGAAGGACTTATTCCAGATCTGAGTGAAGCACTCAAGAAATACTCTGCACTTGAAGTTATTAATGGTCCTCTGATGGATGGAATGGCGGAAGTGGGTCGACTTTTTAACAATAACGAGTTGATTGTAGCTGAAGTATTACAAAGTGCCGAAGTCATGAAAGCATCCGTTACCTACCTTGAAGATTTCATGGAAAAGAATGAGAGTAGTGTTAAAGGGAAGATTATATTAGCCACTGTAAAAGGTGACGTGCATGATATTGGTAAGAACTTAGTTGAGATCATTCTCTCCAATAATGGTTATCAGATCATTAATTTGGGTATAAAAGTACCACCGGAAAAGATTATTGAAGCTTATCGTGAAGAGAAGGCTGATATTATCGGTTTATCTGGGTTACTTGTGAAATCTGCACAACAGATGGTGATTACAGCTCAGGATTTGAAGAACGCTGGGATTGATGTTCCGATCATGGTAGGTGGAGCTGCCCTTACACGTAAGTTCACCAAAACACGAATTAATCCTGAGTATAATGGGATGGTACTCTATTCAAAAGATGCTATGGATGGACTAGATACAGCGAATAAGATCATGGATCCAGTACAACGCGAAATTTTGTTGGCAGAATCGAAGGCTGAGCAAGAGGCGATCCAATCTGCTAGTGTTGCTACACTTCCATTACCGGAATTGACACGAGCAATGAAGTCTAATATTGCAACAGATAACCCTGTCATTATTCCACCGGATACGGATCGTCACGTTCTACGTAATTATCCGATAGATCACATTATCCCTTATGTGAATATGCAGATGCTCTTGGGGCACCATCTAGGCTTACGGGGATCAGTTGAAACATTATTGGCTGAAGGAAATGTGAAGGCTGTAGAACTAAAGGAAACAGTTGATACTATTCTGGATGAGGCAAGACAGAATGCCATTATTCAGGCACATGCCATATATCAGTTCTTCCCGGCACAATCACAAGGGAATAATATCATTATCTATGATCCACAAGATCATGCGAAAGTGTTACACACATTTACGTTCCCTCGACAGAAGGTAGAACCGTATCTATGTTTAGCAGATTTCTTGAAATCTGTAGAAAGTGGTACTATGGATTATGTTGGATTCCTTATTGTTACTGCAGGACATGGTGTTCAACAATTATCAACTGAATGGAAAGATAAAGGGGACTATCTTCGTTCACATGTGTTGCAGGCAGTAGCTCTAGAAACTGCTGAAGGACTTGCTGAACGTATTCATCATATGATGCGTGATTCATGGGGATTCCCTGATCCAGCAGACATGACAATGAAAAAAAGACATGGGGCTCGTTATCAAGGAATTAGGGTATCCTTTGGATATCCGGCTTGTCCTGATCTTGAAGATCAAGGACCGTTATTTAAGCTACTACAACCAGAAGATGTTGGTATTGAGTTAACAGAAGGTTTCATGATGGAGCCGGAAGCTTCTGTATCAGCAATGGTATTTAGTCATCCACAAGCTCAATATTTCAACGTTGAAAAATTATAAAAAGTGTAATCTATGAAGTAAATACCATCAGGACATGTCTGTATAAGGTCCTCCGATATTTTCGGAGGACCTTATGCAGGTTGTTAAAGGGAGCTGATTTAGACATATGGATTTAATGTTTCTAGGTACGAATGCAGGTGTTCCTACGCTTCAACGCAATGTAACCTCCATTGCATTGCGTTTATATGAAGAAAGACGAAGCTTCTGGTTATTTGATTGCGGTGAGGCTACACAACACCAAATTCTAAAATCACCATTGAAGTTAAGTAAGTTAGAGAAAATATTTATAACGCATTTACACGGAGACCATTTATTTGGTCTTCCAGGGTTACTTGCGAGTCGAAATAATCAAGGCGGAACGTCATTATTAACGGTATACGGACCGAAGGGCATTAAAGAATTTTTAGACACCACATTGAAGTTGAGCCAATCTCGATTGGATTATGATTTAGATGTCGTGGAGCATGAGGGCGGCGTTATTTTTGAAGATCAGGGATTTGTGGTTGAATCCGAACTATTGGAGCATCGCATTGATAGCTATGGATACCGTGTGACGGAGAAGGAACGTATAGGAACGCTTAACCTTGCACTTCTAGAATCGCTCGGAATCAAACCGGGTCCTGTGTATGGGAAGATCAAGAACGGAGAGAGTATTGAACTTGAGAATGGCTCTGTTCTACTACCTGAAGAAGTATTAGGACTACCGAAGAAGGGAAGAGTGGTTACCATTCTTGGTGATACTCGACCATGTTCTACCGTTATCACTCTAGCACAAGATGCGGATATGCTTGTGCACGAAGCCACGTTCCTTCATGAGATGGTAAATACGGCTTACGAATACCATCATAGCACAGCTGTTCAAGCGGCTACTGCTGCTATGAAGGCCAAAGCTAAATGTCTCGTACTGACTCATTTTAGTTCACGATATAAAGATATGGAGCAGCTAGGTGGGCTTCTTGAAGAAGCGCAATCCATTTTTCGAAACACAATATTAGCAGAAGAATTTCACATTCTTCCAATTGAACGGATTCAATGAGATAATTGAGTTGTATAACTCTGGAGAAACTCTTGAATTATTTTCCGGGAAAGCGCAGGTTTAGACACAGGATTCCATGGTATTCATAGAAAATCCGGTGATCCTTCGATACTATGTGACGAATGTTGAGTAGAAGTGATGCTAAATGTGCTCTTTAAACCTTCGATTGTCATAAAGTAATGCTAAGTTAATTTTCTGTGTTTATTTCCTAATGATACATTTCCCACTGTGGGAATAGAAAGATACAGGTAATATGTTTTTGAGAAATGAGATTAAATACTAATACCATTAATTAAATGGAGGGTAGCTGATGTGTACTCTCCATTGAAAGGATGCTTCTATCATATGAAAACATCTAAAGGCCTATTAATTGATCTTGATGGCACGTTATATCATGGGGAACATATGATTTCAGGAGCAGATACACTTATTAATACGTTAAAATCCTTGGATATCCCGTATCTGTTCGTAACCAATAACTCATCGAGAACCGCACAAGATGTAGCAGCTCTATTAAATGGGATGGGCATACAAGCTGTTCCTGAAGATGTTTGTACTTCATCACAGGCTGCCGCAAAGTATATTGCTGAAGAATCACCTGGGGCAAGGGTAGCAATTCTGGGGGAAGATGGCCTACGTCAAGCACTAGCTGAAGCAGGTTTGCAAGAAGTTGAGGTGTCACCACAATATGTGGTTCAAGGTATTGATCGGAATTTTACATACCAATCTTTAGCTGCAGCGATCCGTTGGATTAGTGAAGGCGCACAATACATTCTAACGAATCCTGACTTACTTCTTCCTTCAGATCATGGGCAAATCCCAGGTGCGGGCACAATCTCGGCTTCAATTGAAGCTGGGAGTGGTGTGAAGCCCATTGTCATTGGTAAACCATCCAGTCACTTAATGACTTATGCAACGGATATACTAGGGATGAAACCATCTGAAGTCATAGTGATTGGTGATAATATGCGTACCGATATTGCTGCAGGTGCAGCTGCTGGTTGCGAAACGATTCTTGTTCTTACAGGAATTACGACGGATAATAACTTACAGCAGCATATACAGACTACAGGAGTAGAACCGGATACCATTTGTAAAGATTTGCATGAGCTTATAAAACTCCTGACTTCTTAAATGATAAGTATTTCAATAATTTGAATTCAAATCGTTATTCTCACACATGAAAGGGTCGAAGTCCACATGCCAGAAATGCCGGAAATGGAAAACTATCGCAAACTAATTTCTGACCAAATATTAAACATACCCATCACGAATGTAAAAGTGAATAGGGAGAAGTCGATTAATATGGAAGGAGATATGTTTATCTCCGAATTGTTGAACACAAGAGTTATTTTTGTAGAGCGTCGGGGTAAATATCTGAATTTCCATTTAAATAATGGTCGTAGATTGTTAGTCCATCTTATGCTTGGTGGACTCTTATATATGGGCACGAACGAGGATCTCCCTCAACGCAATACACAAGTGGAAATTTCATTTGGAGAGGTTACATTATATTTCATCGGCCTACGTCTAGGTTATGTGCATTTATTATCTGCGAAAGAAGTAGAACAAGTACTGGGTCAATTGGGTCCAGAAGTGACGGATCGTAGAATGGACAGCAATCGATTCGCGAGCATTGTCAAAGGTCGTCGCGGTTCATTAAAGACACTTCTCGTGAACCAAAATATTATTGCTGGAATAGGGAATCGTTATTCGGATGAGATTGCTTATGATGCAGGATTGTTGCCATCGGTAAAAGTGCAGGATTTGGGGCCAGAAGCGATAGACCGATTATATACAAGTATGAAATCTGTTCTAAGTAAAGCAGTCGAAGCTGGTGGTTATATTGACATGCCAGTGATGAAAGATGACACCCACACGGGGAGTTATAAATCAGAATTCAAAGTACATGATCGTGAAGGTGAACCTTGTGGTACATGTGCAGGACTCGTAGTTAAAGTAGAGTTGAATGGACGCAAAACATTCTATTGCCCTACTTGTCAGCATGAACAATAACATGAAGATTGGAAGTCATATCAGTATTCGAGGTGGCTATGCTAAAGCGGCGCGTCGAGCGATGGATATGGGGGCTCGATCTTTTCAATATTTTCCTAAGAATCCGCGGAGTTTGCATATTAAGGAATTCGATGCTAGAGACGCTGCAAGGTGTAAGTTAATTTGTGAAGAAGCGGATATCGTTAGTATTGCGCACACTCCTTATCCCGTTAATTTAGCCATTGATGAGCGTGATGATCCTGCGTTGTTTAATCTTACTGTGAGTTCTATACAGAATGATTTGAACATCGCTGAAGCCTGCGGTTCACTCGGGGTCGTGGTTCATTTTGGTCATTATAAAGGGATTGAGCCATTACAAGGGTATAAAAATATATTACAATGTCTTAATAAGGTACTCACCTCTTGGGAAGGAAAGGCAAAGATATTAATTGAGAATCAAGCGGGACATGGGCATATGATGGGAACTACGCTTGAAGAAATGGTTAATATTCGAAGTTTGTCCCAATATCCTGAGAAAATTAGCTTCTGCTTCGATACATGTCATGCATTTACAGCAGGATTATGGGATACTTCGGTTAGTCAATTGTTATTCGATAAAGGTGTAACATTGGATTATTGGAAAAACCTCGTTGCCGTTCATCTCAATGATTCACGTTTTCCTTACGGTTCTGGTCAAGATCGACATGCGCGTGTAGGAGAGGGTTATATTGGAGAGCCGGCTTTGCAAGAGCTATTATCCTTCCATGGCATGGATCATGTAGCGATCGTGATGGAGACTGAAGTCGGTGAAGATGGTACACACAAAGAGGATATTGCCAAAGTCCTCCGTTGGACATCGATGTGAGTAGTTACTTTAAATGAGGATTTGTGAAACTATTGAAAAGGATGATGACTGTGATTCATTTGTATTTAGATGACTATCGTCGCTGTCCTAAAGGATTCTCCTTAGCACGCAATGGAGAAGAATGTTTAATGATGCTTCGTGAATGTGAAGTAGATATTTTATCTCTAGATTACGAGCTTGGCTTCGATAGTAACATGTGTGGTGGAGATGTAGTGGCTGCGCTCATTCGAGAAGGTTTGTATCCACGCGAAGTGTATCTCCATACTTCTAGTCTGTCAGGGAAACAGGAGATGTATCAGATGTTATATGAGCATAAACCTGCGGGGATGATTCTCCACAATGGACCGATGAGTGATAAGGTATTACTCCGTATTGCAAAGGATTCTGATCTACATGTTGACTCTTAATGAACAAGAGTTACGTACCCAAATGAATGAGAAGGGTAGACCGATAGCTGTGTTTCTGTATACACCACTATGTGGAACATGCAAGGTTGCTCGACGGATGTTAGAGATTACGGAGCACTTACTTCCTGAGGATATACTATCGGCGGCGGATGTTAACATGATGCCTCAGATCGCTCAGGAGTATCAAATTCGAAGTGTACCTGCTCTCTTGCTAATGGACGCGAATCGTAAACACCCACCTAGTATTCGCTATCGTATGGGATCTGTGGAGGAGTTGTTAGAAGCTATTAGGAGTGTGATGTAATGATATCCATGCAACATATTACTCTTCAAAGAGAGAATGATATTATACTGGATGATGTATCGCTTGAGATTAAGAGTGGCGAGAACTGGGCGATCTTAGGTCGAAATGGTTCTGGGAAGACAACTCTTCTGGAAATGATGACGGGTTATTTATTTCCAAGTAGGGGTCGAGTTGAAGTAATGGGGAATGTATATGGACAATGCGATATTCGAGAAATACGCAAAAGCATTGGGTATATCAGTCCTTCACTATTAGATCGATTTACCGCGACAGATACGGTGTGGGAAGTTGTAGCAACAGGTGCGTATGCATACTTGCGCTTCTATGAAGTCATTCCGCAAGAGGTAAAAGAGAATGCATATCGTTTATTAGAAGAGATGAACATGGCGCGATTGTCAGAGCATTCATTAGGTACATTATCTCAAGGTGAACGTAAAAAGGTATTACTGGCTCGTTGTTTAATGGCAAATCCTAAACTTCTTATTATGGACGAGCCTTGTGCAGGTCTAGATCTATTTGAACGGGAAAAAATGTTAGTTGAAGTAGATCGTTTGCGCAAGAGAGATATAACAGTTGTTTATGTTACCCATCATGTAGAAGAAATTGTTCCACTCTTTACCCATGTTGCACTCATTAAAGATGGTAAGCTGGCTGGAGCGGGACCTAAAGAACAAGTTCTAAATAAAGAAATGATTATGCGTACCTATGAGATTCCAGTGGAACTGGAATGGGACGGTGGACGTCCCTGGATCAAGGTAACTTCTGGAGGTTAATCCGAATTGGATGATATTAAAGTAAATATTAGTGAAGAAGAACAACAACAACAAGAGCAACAAGAACAACGACAATCACAGTTTATTTGTACCGCAAATCATGGGTTCGCGCCATTTGCCCAAGAGGAATTGCGACGCTTGTTCGGAAGTGTCAAAAGTACGGTTCTCATCTCCGGTGAGGTGTTTTTGGTAAGCGTGGCATATTCATGGGACGAAGTGGCGAATATGATTGCGCAACAAGCACCTATCTTTGTTCGACACATTCAACCTGTAGATTTTGAGATTGCGGCTGATCAATTGAATGAAGGATTATCTGAGTTGAAGGAAGTTCTACTGCGTCAAGATGTACTACAGGGAGCGAGTGTTTCACTTCAAGTACGTAAATCCGAAAAGAGCCTAAGTGAACAAAGTGCGGGTGCACTTAGAGAACAACTACTTGTAGATTTGGCAGACCTACACGCGGAATTCACGGTTCAAGATGCGAAATGGATTCTGTCTGTGTTTGTATCATCCGACCATATTTATGCGGGCATATCTCTGCCTAAGGATAATCTTTCGGATTGGAATGGTGGTGCTGTTCGTTTCCAACGGGAAGAAGGTCAGATTTCTCGAGCTAAATTTAAGTTACTAGAGGCGGAGAAATCCTTCGGTATTGATTTCACTGCTTTTCGCCATGCTCTTGATATAGGTGCTGCACCGGGGGGATGGACATCGTTCTTACTTGAACGTGGAATTCATGTGACTGCGGTTGATCCAGCGAAGATGCATGATTCATTAGTGAATAACTCTCAATTAAAAATTATGCGTAAGAATGCTTCAGTAGTTAAATTCCGTGATAATCAATTTGATCTAATTGTATGCGATATGAGCTGGAGTCCTAAGCAAATGGTTAAACTGGTCAAAGATTTATTGTATAGTTTGTCCCCTGGAGGTACAGCTATAGTTACAGTTAAGCTTATGCATAAGAAGCCGATGGCATTGATCAAGGATGTGATCGCATCATTTGAAGAAGATCAGATGCAATTACAATATGCTAAGCAGCTCTTCCATAATCGGGACGAGATAACGCTTCATATGATTAAATATTAATGCGTTGAATTCGTTGATTTGATGACTTTTATCCGATTTACTCGTACTTTTCAAAAATAAACCTTTACAAGTGTCTTTGTAATGATTTATGATAATTCCAAAATTAACCAAAGAACAATATTAGGGAAAGTATCCCGAAGAGTTCGAAGAATGTCGGTTCAATCCGCTTCTTCACTTTTCTGGATACTTTCCTTTTTTTTGTTGCTACATGGAGGTGAAATAATGAATCAACGGTCTTTCCTTCAAAAGGGGCATATCATTGGTGGAAGATACATGATCCATCATGTGATAGGTTCTGGAGGAATGAGTCATGTTTATTTGGCCGATGATCTGAAGTTGTTAGGTAAACAGTGGGCTGTAAAAGAGTGTTTTTCTTTTCCACAGCAACTAATCAACATCGAGGATGAAGCGGAGCTTCTAATTACACTAAGTCATCCAAGACTTCCACGGATTGTAGACTTTTTTCCACCCCATGGAGGAGATCATGCCTATTTAGTCATGGATTATATCCAAGGAGTTACATTGGAGAAGTATTTCAGTAGTCATAATAGAAAAGTAAGTTGCGATTTTATCATTACCCTTGCAGAACAAGTACTAGATGTACTTGATTATCTACATAAACATGATCCTCCTATCATTTTTCGCGATCTTAAGCCATCCAATATCATGCTGACATCCCAACTAGAAGTCCGATTAATAGACTTTGGAATCGCACGTAACTACAACCAAGAGAAGGATCAAGATACGGTGAAACTTGGGACAGTCGGGTTTGCAGCTCCCGAGCAATATGGTAGTGGTCAGAGTGATGCGCGATCGGACTTATATGGCTTAGGGGCCTTACTCTTATATCTAGTCACAGGAGGAACGGCCAGCGAATGGACGGATGGGATAGAATCTAAGGTTCGTAGTGATTTCCCAAAAGAGATGATATCTGTAATACGTAAATGCTTACAACAATCACCAGATGATCGATATCAATCAGCACAGGATGTAAGCAAGGTATGGATGAGAAATAACCAACCTGTAAGTCATTCTTCTCAGACTAGAGTTACAGAACAAATAGGAACTCGAGTGATTGCTGTTATGGGCGTCGGTTCAGGTGCTGGTACTACACACACAGCTATTTGTATCGCACATTATTTAGCTAGAACTTTTAGCAAGGTTGCCATCGTTGAAATGAATATGAACGCTTCTTCATTTACTAGAATTCAGGAGGTGATCGAAGGGAGAACGAGTGTTACGAAGCAACAAGAGCGACGATTCTCGGTAGAGGATGTAGATTATTACCGACAGACTGCAAGAGCTAATGTGATCGCATTACTTGGGGGGAGTTACAGTTTTGTAGTTATGGATTTGGGTTCATACCGTGATAACGACCGATTGGAAGAGTTTCTGAGGGCTGATGTTCCAATTCTTGTTGGTTGGGGTTCGGAATGGCGCATGCAGGATATGAATGATGTCATACACAGTCTTGGGAGATATCCTCAGAACAAATGGGTATATTGTTTACCTCTTGCAGCTCCGGATGCCGTGCAACGTCTTCGTAAACAGATGAATACTACTAAAGTCTACAGCTTACCTGTACATGTGGATCCTTTTGATCGATGTGATCAGACGGAAAAAGTGATGGATCAACTATTTCAAGGCATTGTACCTGGCTTAGTGAAACGAAAAAGGTTTCGATTCGGATTAGGATAGCATTGAGAATGACTTCTAGAAGGGAGAAAGACGATGTCTAAGATCCGGCAGCGTAGTAAGAACCTGATCTATTCTGGACTTGCAGGGGCTGCTATTGTGGGAATTATGTTTGCAGGGTACGTGATATACAACATCAGAGACACCAATAAGCAGCAATTAAACTTGAGATTAGAGTATGAACAAAAGGTTCAGGTCATGAAGGATGAACAAGATAAACAGGAACAATCCATGGTTAGTGGATATGTAACTTCAAGTGATATTGCAGCAGGACAGATGATACAACAGAAGGATCTGGTCTCAGTGAAATTACCACCCATGGCCTCTCCAGAGAACTTAATTGCGAACAATGAGGACATTGTAGGATCTAGTAGTAAAATTGAACTCCGAAAAGGAACACCCTTGACCAAGGCGATGTTCTTTGAAGGTGCAGTGACCTCTCCCGATTTGAGAAATAGAGAGATTAACGTTATTAACCTTCCTACGAACCTTAAGATTGACGAGGTGGTAGATGTACGTATTCAATTTCCAACAGGCCAAGACTACATCGTTCTGTCGAAGAAAAAAATTGATAATTTGTTAAGTCCAACGATGTGGATCAGACTTAATGAACAAGAAATCTTAACGTTCTCAAGCGCCATGGTGGATGCCTACCTGCATAAGGCTACATTATATGCTTTAACGTATGTTGAACCACAAATGCAAGATGAGGCTATCCCAACTTACCCTATAAATAAAGAAGTTCAGAAACTAATAGCTAAGGATCCCAACATCGTGAACAAAGCAGAGCTGCATTTATCAGAATCCATTCGATTATCTTTAGAAGCCGATCTAGAACGAATGTCATTGGTTACTGGAACAGGCACTATAGAAACAATGAATAATTATGCCTCTAACTCTTCCGAAGTACCAACATCATTAGAAATGAATGAGGAGAACACAACTATTACCAACACGGATAATGAAATGAAAAATGATATTTTAGCACAGAATTCCCCCGCAGAAGAAATATTCTCAGATGCGCAAGATAACCCTTCACCGTAATGAAGAGAAAGGAGACACACACGATTGAAGACTTGGATGTTTGCCGGTATTCATGATAAAAGTGATTTGCTACTCTATCTGAGCATGATTCTAGCATCTACCAATAAGAGAGTTCTATTAGTAGATGCTACATTGACACATAAATATCCATTATATATTGGACAATTGGATTGTCCGTTGGCTATTACTGAGTTTATTAATTTTGATGTAGCATGCGGGTTTACTTCACATATGGATCTGGAGAGGCATTTACAAAATGAAGGAGAAGGAATAGATAAATATGATTATGTTATCTACGACATTGAAATTGAATCGTTCTGTTCAGTGAATATTTGGTTAGGAGCAGATGCAAGGATATGGACGATGGAGTATGGGGTTTGGTCATTGCATAGAGGAGCAGAATGGATGAACGATTGGATACACCAACACCCAGAGCTCAAAGGGCTCCCATTTCAACTCATATATTTACGAACAGTGGATTGTTTATTAGATCGTTCCTTTATGGATAGTTCCGTGGATAAATGGCCTGTAACCTGGGTGAATGAGTCTACGATTATTCCTTGGGATGAGCTGGATGTTGCGTTAAGGATCGAGAATGAGCATTTACGTCAACTGCGGCTCAAACCACTATCTAGGCGATACAAACGGATGTTGTGTACATTAGTAGAACAGCTTACTGAGATTGAACATAAACAAATTAAGCGTGCGCTACACAAAGCAGAAAGGAGAAAAGCATGAGCACAGTTGCATTTTGGAGTCCTTTACAAGGAGGAAGTGGAAGCACCGCACATACCATTTCTGTCGCATCTATGATTGGGTTGGAATATCGAGTTCGTATGTTGCTCGGACATGGTGGAGCAGTAGGTGAGAGAGTGGAGGGAGCATTTCAGTCAGGCCAAGTTGCATTAGATCAATCGTTTGTTTCATTTAATGATTGTGGCATGGATGCTTTGGAACGGTTATGTCTGAACCGACGTCTAAATAAAGAGAATATCCGCGATTACACGATACCGTTAATGCCTGAAAGATTCGACTTTGTTACTGGAAATGCAAAGAAGGAAGGTACACTTCCGGGATATAGACCTTCATTGTTACCGTCGATCCTCTCATGTGCTAACGAATATTATGATCTAGTACTCATGGATGCTGGATGTGGAAATGAAGATCTAGATAACAAAGGAGATGGAGCGCTTCTTAATAATGCAGATCTAATCGTCGTCAGTCTAACACAGAACATTAAAGCACTTGAAGCTTTTTTCTCAGGAGGAAAGCTGCCCGAAGCTCTTCATAATAAGCCATATATCATCGTGGTGGGTAGATATGACCGTGACTCTCACTGTACATTACAGAATATGAAGAGAAGATTTAAGTTCAAAGGTTCCATTCATGGGATTCCTTATTCGACTGACTTTCTAGATGCATGGAATATGCAGGCCGTATTGCCGTTTATACATAGAAGTCGACATATGAATAGTCATCAATCTGCGGCACCTTTTTATGAGAGTATTCGGTCTTTGGCAAAGGATATTATGGACCAGCTTAACCTAAGTTCTTCTATCAAAATGATGGAGAGGGGCGCTTAAATGCTCTTCGGAACGACTATAAACGCCATTATAATAGGTCTGATCACACTATTTGCTACATTGTTTCTTTATATTAAATTTCTAGAACTTCGTAGACCCATGCCGCAAATTACATCTGGCCATGAACATTATAGTATTGAATCAATGACGGAATTTGTTAAGGCGACTCTACATGAATTAACGCACAGTCAGTTGTCAGATCTAGGTCTTCACGAAGAAGAATATAGACGTAGATTGAACAAACGTAGTGAACTCCGGAAAGCACTTAAGGGATGTATCTCAGGTGACTTGTATGACAAGCAGTATGTAAAACAATTTATGAGTGATTTATTAATCAAGAGCTACGGATTAAGCGAGACCAATATTGACGGTGCTATTCCGTTTGAGCAGATTCATTTATTAAGTTCACAAGATCAATTCGAAATCATTCTTTATTTATATGGACAACAATTTCATCAAGATGCATTATCTCAATTATTTAAGCGTTATAAATTGGATGAACCTAGGATCCTTCCTCACTATGGAGATGAACCTGTCTATGCGATTGTTGCAGAAGATATTTCTCGTATTTTTTCCACGGAGTATCGGTTGTTGTCATTCGAGGAGAAGGTAGACATCGTTGCACAACGTATCTATCAGGAATATAAGGGGTTCTCCGTAGTAGATGAGTTACGTGATCAGCGGATTGATGGCATAAGTGGCGGCGTTAATGGAGTTACGGACTATGATTCTGAGTTGGATTGGTATACATCCCAGATGAGTGATCGAAGTGAAATGCCGACTAAAGCTATTGAAAGTGTGTGGGTATTTTATAAAGGAAAGTCTATTCATATGGCCTTTCTTTCTTTTGGATCAGAGCTTGAGTTGAAGCGTGTATGTCAGAACATTTACAAATACAACTATCCTGGACAATTGTCAGAGGCGGTAAGTTACAAAGTTAACGAAATGAAGGATGGCTCACGTGTCGTTGTCGTAAGACCACCATTCTCGGAATCATGGGCTTTCTTTGTACGGAAGTTTGATGTTCCCAACGCAACCTTAGAACAACTTATTGTTGGAGAGAATGCAGAGCTGCCGATCGGAATTGTATCTTATTTGATGAAAGGTAGTCGAATTACAGCTGTAACTGGCGCCCAAGGTTCAGGTAAAACAACGCTGTTAATGGCCATGGTTCAATATATTTATGCTTCATATACGCTACGGGTACAGGAAATGGCATTTGAACTCCATCTACGTAAAATTTATAGTAGGCGTAACATATTAAGCTTTCGAGAGACAGAGCATATATCGGGACAAGCAGGTCTGGATCTACAGAAGAAAACAGATGGAACCGTCAATATTCTTGGTGAAGTGGCAAGTGATGAAGTCGCTTCGTGGATGATCCAAATGTCGCAAGTAGCAAGTTTGTTCACCGTATTTACGCATCATGCCAAAACGTTTAGAGATTTGATTCATTCGTTGCGTAACTCACTTCTCAAAAGCGGGGTGTTTCACAATGAAGCCATAGCAGAACAGCAAGTTGTGCATGTTATTAATTTCGATATTCATATGAAGCGGGATCCATATGGTAATCGATATATTGAACGAATTACAGAATGTATTCCTCGAGAAGAACCACCATTTCCGCCTTGGGCAGAGAGTGATGGGTCAATGAAACAAATGGTAGGTCAGTTCATGAAATTAAGTAATGAGTACTACCGAAGAGTAGGAGATAGGACCGCTTTTACTTCACGTAATGTCATTGAATATCGTGATGGAGGATATGTAGCCGTGCATCCGATCTCTGAACATAATTACCATGAGATGGTTGAGCAAATGAGCCCTGAAGATGCCATGTCCTTCGAGAGATTCACTAAGAATTACTGGGGTGAATGTGATGTCGGCTAACTTTGTATTAACAACAATCCTGATTATAACCTTGGTCATGTTCTGTATGACATATGGTTTTCTAGCTTGGATGAAGAGTAGAGAACAGAATGCCGAACAAACGGTCCTTTATGGTAACGAACTTACTCATAAATTCAAGTTCAAGGAGAGGTATCATTCCTTCTTACAATTATCTTATACAAGAGGAATGAAGCTTCCGCTCTTATCAAGCTATATAAGACGAATGCGAAAAAGGCTATCTGGCGTCCATGCCTACGATGAGTTTCATTTACGTCATGAATGCATGAAGATGACTTACGCTGTACTTGGAAGTATTGGCTGTTCAGTAATCATGTTGTTAACTATTAATCAGAGTTTAAGTTTTCTTTTGTCAGTCATTATTGCGGCAATCGTGATGAACAGTTTTATTGTAGATATGTATGTTAACGCCTTAGAACGAAGATTTTTATCACAGATGGTGGACCTCTTCTCTGATGTTCGTCATCGCTATCATCAACATGGCATGGTAGAAGAAGCGTTGTATGAAGCTGCAGAAACTGCTGGTTATGAGGTAGCCTTACATACTCGTAAAATTTATGAAGCACTTACTTCTAAGAATCCAAACGAGGAGCTTGAGAAATATTACGAAGCGGCACCCAATCGTTTTATTAAGGCGTTTGCGGGGATCTCTTACATGATTATGGAATTTGGAGACAAGGTGAAAGAGCACGGGTCCATTTATCTTCAAGGACTTAGCAGTCTCAGTAAGGAGATTCATCTCGAAATTCTGAGAAGAGACAAACTTGATTATTTATTGAAAGGTCTTAATGTAATTGCGCTGGCTCCTATTTTCTTTACAAAGCCTATTGAACGTTGGGCACGAAATAGTTTTCCAGCCATGGATCAATTCTACATGAGTAAGCTAGGATACATTACTAAGATTTCGATATTTGTCATCATTATTCTAGCGTATATGATTCTTCAGAAGTTACAACATAACGATGAGACTGTATACCGGGCTGGGAAAGAACATAAATCATGGGAACAAATCATAAATTCCTTCGGCTGGATCAGATGGATGGCTGTTCTGATAGGGCCTAAACCACAAACTAGACCCTACTATACCGTTATCAAGCTACTTAAAGATACGAACAGCCATTTAAAGGTGGAATGGTTCTATATTCGCCGAATGATGTTTTTTGTTCTTAGCTTTTTGATTACTTTAACCACAGTGTTGTTCCTACACTATTCTGAAAGAGAACATATTTTAGAAGATCCTGTCTCCACAAATGCGTTCTTTGGTCAGTTGTCAGTAGAACAGGAGTACGAGGGTAACCAATTAGCGACTAAGGATCGGCAAGTGATGGAGCAGGTTGGTATGTCTGCTATAGCAAACTATGATCAAGTGGCGTTAATAGTGGAGGGACAGGCGGATAAAGCAACGAGTAGTGAGGATCTGGTGACCAACGTTCAACGGATATTGGACAAGTTACAACAGTATAATTCCGAATATCTGAAATGGTGGGAATGTTTATTGGCTGTGTTACTAGGCATTATAGGGTACCAGTTCCCGCTATGGTTACTTTATTTTCAAAAGAAAGTACGAACGATGGATATGAAGCATGAAGTCTATCAATTCCATACCGTTCTATCGATGTTACGTGATATGGATCGCATGTCCGTGGAAGGGATGTTGGAATGGATGGAAAGGTTCTCTATGATCTTCAAAATCCCGTTGCAAAGATGTATTCTCCATTATGATCATGGTGCAGAGAAGGCGTTGTATGTACTGAAGGAAGACATTTTATTTGCAGAGTTTCAACGTATTGTAGACAAGCTTCTCTTAGCCGTAGAGAAAATCCCAATTGCTCAAGCGTTTGATGATCTGGAGAGTGAAATGTCATTCTATTTCGAGCAGCGTAAACAAGAATACGAGAAAATAATTGATACGAAAGCAGGATGGGGAAGAATAATCGGTTTTGCACCCATGTATGCCTTGATATTTCTGTATCTTGTTATTCCGCTGATTGGTATGAGTTTTATGCAAATGAACATGTATTACGAACAAATACAACACATTTAAGGAGATGGAGTTCATGAATAACGCTTCAACAGCATTAAAAGTAGCCGCAGGTATATTTCTAACGATTGCATTAATAACGATTGTAGTCATTTTGTTTATTTCAGCACAAGAGGCAACCAAAACAGCACAAAATAATTTCTCGGACATTCAAACGGAATTATCTCAAGCATCTTTCACTGTATATGATGGAACTACCATTAGTGGATCACAGGTGACAAACGCACTACGTAAATTTAAGGATAAAGATCAATTTGGAGTTAAGATTGAAACAGGTAAAAACCTAACTACGGGCGGTGCATGGTATGGTAATGCACTTAATATGACCGTGGCAAATACAAATAGCGAATATGGTTCGGTGATTAACCCCGGATCTCGACAAGGAAACATTAACGATACTATTGATGAAGCAAATGCAGAGTATGTGAATCCCAGCGGTAAATTTAGAGCTAGTATTGTAAAAGATAGTTCGAATGTCGTTCGGGGTCTTATATTTAGTCAATATTAATGGAGGAGGCAGCCTGAATGTCTGGAAATGCTCAGAGTATGATCTATTTAAGCACATCCTTGTTCATATTTGTGGGTGCTTGTTGGTTGTCTGTTAGTATGTCCAACCAAATGGATCATGCTTTGCAGGCTGTAAGTAAGGTCACAAGAGGACAAGATAGAACAATAGATGAGACTTATCGTTCCTTGGGAGCAGAAATATATAGTGGTTCTCAGGTGTTATATAGCCTTAAGGGAAGCTTACCATTAGGACAACGTATTGAAATTGACAGTACAACCTTCAATGGTCCAGTAATGACTGCTCGAGATCAGGCTGTTATTGACCTGCAATCGAATTACTTGGTGAAATATATACGAGATGCTAACGGTAATATACAATCCCTTATATTTACGAAGGCGCCAAAGGGGACTCCCTAATGAGCAATGCTGTGTCTAAATTCGTAGCTGTTATTTTGGCATTATTGCTCTTATATATTTATCCAACCCTAGAAGCGGCAAGACGCCAAGATGATCTTTCCCAGATGATTGTCACGAATGCTGTCACTCAATTTGCGGATGCTGTTAGATCGAAGGGATATGTAACACCTACCATGTACAATGAGTTTATTCGAGATGTATATGTTACAGGGAACGAGTACGTCATCCATATGGAACATTTACATAAGAAGTATCACCCGGAATATACGGATGCAGCAGATCCCAATACATTTCAAGATACATTTAATGTGGTGTACGAAGGCTTTTATGACTCCGCTTTGACGGATGTTCTATTTCCAGATAACTCTTTACCACTAGATAGTGAGTCTCGGAAATATAAAATGATGGTTGGTGATTTCTTTAAAGTAACAATCACCAATTCAAATCATACTCCAGCGAATGTGATGTCTGATTTGCTCTATGGCAGTGGGTCTCTTTCAGGAGAACGTGCTGCAATCGCCTTCCCTTATGGAGGAATGGTCCTTAATGAAGATTACTGATTTATCGATTATCTTTGTATGTATTTTATTTCCTATCTTCATGATTAATGGACTACATGTAGAAGATCAAAAAGAAGTTCAAATATTAGAAATGAAATATACCGCGGCTCTACGAACGGCTGTTCAGGATGGTGGAAGAGTACTCAGTATGAATGAACAGCAGGAACTTGAGTCAGGGTATACTTCATCAAAGTTGTTTCGTGCGGATAAAGAGCTAGCTCTAAACATCTTTTTACGGACAATGTATATTAACATGGACATAGAGGATGATCCAATAGCTCAGTCTGTTCTACAGTGGTACATACCTGCCATTGTTGTGATGGATTATGATGGTTATTACATCTATACGATGGGTGAATACAAGGACGGTGCAGGAACTACTATTCAAAAACCGATGTGGACTACGAAGAAACCTTATTCGTATAGTGATAGGAACGGAAACAGTATTCATTTTACTTTAGATCAAGTAGTTGAAGCCTTTGATTCCAATAGTGGAAAGTGGTTACAAGGTCGGCAAGAAGAAATAAAGAACAGTACCACGATTCCATTACTTCAGGATAATCAACTGTTTGAACAAGTAAGAAGAACAGCGATTGTGAATACAATCCAAGATGATCTTAGTGTGTATATTCAGCGACATAATGACATCGCAACAAGAAATGGGATATCCTATTTATTTACTTTGCCAACAATCTCACAAGAAGAATGGAATAATACCGTCAACGATATTGGGATGATGGCGTTCGTTCAAGGAATCCCCGTAGGTGATCAATTTTATAATAACTATGCATTAGGCGGTGGTAGATTAGTAAAAGTTCCGGATATTCATGCAGGAATAGAACCGAGCACAGGGATTAAATATTACTACCGTGGTTCGTGTACATTTCCAATTCAATCAGACGAAATATATAATCATGCTAAAGACGCAGCACTAGCTGGATATATTGAAAAGGCTTGTTATAATACCATCATTCCGTAAGGTCCGACAAATATGGGATACATTTATGCTGTAGCCCACCTCCTATTTATGTTACAATATAATCTTGACAGTAATTTTTAATCGTGATTAATTGATTTTCATAATAGATAGGAGTTAGAAAATAGAGATGAGTTTATTAACTGTAGAAGGTCTTTCCCATAATTTTGGAGGGCGTACATTGTTTAAAGATGTTTCTTTTCGATTGTTAGAAGGGGAACGTGTAGGTTTTGTTGGTGCCAACGGGGTTGGTAAATCCACATTGATGAATATTCTTACGGGTAAATTGCTTAAGGATGAAGGGAAAGTAGAATGGACGCCACGCGTTCGTTTTGGATATTTGGATCAACATACGAAGTTAACACCAGGAAAAACGATTCGTGATGTTCTCAAAGATGCTTTCTTGCCACTTTTGGTACTTGAGCAGGAAATGAATGAGATTACTAACAAGATGGGCGAAGCAACACCTGAAGAATTAGAAGTTCTCTTAGAGCAAATGGGTGATATTCAAGAGCAGTTAGATATCGGGGATTTCTATTTGCTTGATGTTAAAGTTGAAGAAATGAGCCAAGGTCTAGGTCTTACTGCTATCGGTTTAGATCGGGATGTAGCATCATTAAGTGGTGGGCAGCGGACGAAGGTATTGCTTGCTAAGTTATTACTTGAGAAACCGAACGTACTACTACTGGATGAGCCTACCAACTACTTGGATGTTGAGCATATTGAATGGTTGACACAGTATTTGAAGAACTATCCACATGCTTTTATGTTGATCTCACATGACACGGATTTCATGAATCAAATCGTAAATGTCATTTATCATTTGGAATTCTCTAAATTAACAAGATATACTGCGAATTATGAGAAGTTCCTTGAAATGGCTGATATGACGAAGAATCAGCATGTCGATGCTTACGAGAGACAGCAAGAGTTGATTAAGAAGCAGGAAGATTTCATCGCTCGAAATAAAGCACGTGCTTCTTCATCCAAACAAGCGAAGAGCCGTGAGAAACAACTGGATCGCATGGAACGAATTGAGAAACCAGAAGAAGCATCTAAGCCAACCTTCAAATTCAAAGATGCTAGAGCAAGTTCTAAGACCGTGTTCGAAGGGATTGATTTCGAGATTGGTTATGATCACGCACTACTTCCGAAGATGAGTATGGTGATTGAACGTGGTGATAAGATTGCAATCGTTGGGTGCAATGGTGTAGGTAAATCTACATTGCTCAAAACAATTCTCGGTAAGTTACCTACGATAAGTGGTAGAACGTACCTAGGTGAGTATTTACAACCAGCATACTTCGAGCAGGAAGCAATGGCTGGTAAAATCACGCCTCTTGAAGACGTATGGAATGAATTTTCTGACCTTACGCAAAGTGAAGTGCGATCACATTTAGCACGAGTGGGTCTTAAGAATGATCATATTACACGCCCTTTAAGTATGTTGAGTGGTGGAGAGCAAGCAAAAGTTCGTATATGTAAGCTAATGATGCGTGAAACGAACTGGATTCTATTTGATGAACCTACGAACCATTTAGATATCATTGCTAAAGCTGAATTACAGAAGGCTCTTAAGGAATTTAAAGGGACGGTAGTTCTAGTCTGCCATGAACCAGAATTCTATGAAGACTGGATCACAAAAGAATGGAACGTAGAAGAATGGGCATCCAAGATCAAAACTGTATAGTACTGAAAGGGTGAATAACATGTCCAATGATGAGATCCTACAGGAAATACCATCAGATGCCTTGCAACGCTATTCACGACAAGAACGATTCACACCTTTAGGTACGGAAGGTCAGAAGAAACTTGGACAAAGCCATGTTCTGATCGTAGGTTGCGGTGCCTTAGGGACTTCTATTGCTGAGACATTAGTACGAGCAGGGGTAGGGCATATTACGTTAGCTGACCGGGATTATGTGGAGTGGAGCAACCTACAACGACAGCAGTTGTTTAGTGAGCAAGATGCTTCACAACGTCTTCCTAAAGCTGTAGCTGCTAAGCGACGATTAGAGGATATCAATTCTTTCGTGACAATTGATGTTCATGTGATGGACGTACGGGTGGAAGAACTGGAAGCCTTGATCACCGGAGTAGATCTGATCATGGATGGCACAGATAACTTCGATACACGATTGTTGATTAATGATATTTCTCAGAAGCATAATATTCCATGGGTTTACGGTGGATGTGTGGGGAGTTATGGCATTACTTATACCATTATCCCGGGAGAAACACCTTGTCTCAATTGTCTGTTAGGTGCCGTGCCCCTAGGTGGAGACACGTGTGATACATCTGGCATTATTCCTCAAGCCGTACAGATGGTAACTGCTAATCAGACAACAGAAGCGTTGAAACTTCTTAGCGGTCATCCAGAAGCATTACGTCGTAAGTTACTTTCCTTTGATTTGTGGCGAAATGAGTATGTATCCATTGGAGTGGATTCTGCTAAGAAAGAGGATTGTCTTTCTTGTGGAAGTCATGCCACATATCCATACTTATCAGCATCCAACTTAGAGAAGGTGGATGTTCTTTGTGGACGTGACACTGTACAAATTCGTCCGAGCCAACACCAACATATAAATCTTGAACAGGTAGCCTCTCGGCTTTCGAAACTTCAAGAAGGTACAGTAGAGAGCAACCCCTTCCTGGTATCCTATCGTATAGGACAACATCGATTAGTTGTTTTTCCTGATGGGAGAGCATTGATCCATGGTACCAAGGACATCGCGGAAGCTAGAACACTGTATCACCGATACTTTGGATAATTTGCATCCTCGGATCATTAATTTATTTTCTTGCTATCCATTCCTCTTAAGAGGAATGGATTTTTTGTCTTGGAGCAAGCTATGGTATAGATAAAGGTCACGATTAGATTATAGAGAAATTGGTGGAAGCTGTGAATGAGATCATTTTATATGTGGAGTACGATAGTGGATCTGCGGATCCCATTATTGAAGCGTTAATAGAAGCGACGTACGAAGTGATAAAAGTTGTTAACAATACGGAAGCTAAGGAATATGCAGATATCCACGATATAGATATGCTAATTATCGATCAATCCATGGATGAAGTGATGGATTATACTTTGATTAGAAGGCTGCAGGAGAGAAAAAGGCATTTTGTAAGTATAATTCTGTCCCATCGATTAAATACAGAAGATATAGTGGAAGGTTTCAACGCAGGAGGAAATGATTATATCGTTAAACCGGTTCAAATTGACATATTGTTAGTTCGGATTCAGAATCTGTTTCAACTTACATCTATGAATGGTTTAGTGATGAGTCTACCCCTTGCAATTGGTGAATTAACGATTGATCTGAAAAGTCGTAGAGTTACACGTAATTCTGAGGAGATTTACCTGACACCAAAAGAATATGATTTGTTAGTATTTCTTGCCCGGCACGTCAACGAAGTATGCAGTAGAGAGGAGATTTTAAAACAAGTATGGAAGTATGATTATTCATTAGGAACGAATGTTGTTGATGTATATGTACGACATTTAAGAGTTAAGTTAGATAAAGGTCATCATGACAAAATGATTCAAACCTCACGTGGAGTGGGTTATATATTAAAAGGACCCACATATTAAAAAAACTGACAGTTATTTAACTGTCAGTTCATCTGAATGTTGTATGAATTTATATATGATATCTAAAGTTCTGATGTATTAAAGGACGCGTCGCGCCTTCAAATAAGTCTTCTTCCAGTGTGCTTTATTAATATCTGTGATCATAACACCTGGCGCGCCATAAGTATGAAGCATTTTACCATTTCCAATGTACATACCAACGTGAGTTACATTCTTACCGTTTGCTCTACTTCCAGTAGAGAAGAATAATAGATCACCTTTTTTAAGGTTAGCTTTAGACACCGCTACACCCTTTTTGGATTGATCAACAGACGTACGAGGCAAGCTAACGCCGTATTTGGCATAAATTCTTTTCATTAGAGAAGAACAGTCAAAGTTCTTAGTTGTAGTCGTTGCAGCACCAAATTTATAAGGAGTTCCTAAAAAGGTTTTTCCGTAGTTGATGATTTTATTTGCCTTTGATGTCGTGGTTGCTGTAGCTGTAGCCGTAGCGGCTTCTGCAACAGGATTTGATATAGTAATGGCAGCAGTTAGGGCTAAAGATGAGCATATCCCAATTATAGCTAATCTATGGGTCAATGTGTGTTTAGTCATGTTGTCATACCTCCGAATATTTCATTTTATTTTTGATATCTGTCTGGGCTCGAAACCAAGTATAACAGTTCTGTAACAACCTAAATTATGGGCATGACTCAGAAAATACAGATATACCAGTAGTTAGACAAGCTTTATTAAAATTCAATTAAAAGTTACAAAATATTAAATATTACATTTATTTCAAAAATAAAAAGCCAAGAAACCTGTATCATCAGGGTTTCTTGGCTTAGTTTGTGACCAGTTAATTATTACAAAACTGTAGTAAATTAATCTTTACTTTGAATAACTAGTAATAATCCACTTTCAATAGAAACAGAACCGATCTCCTCAGCTAAGCGATTACTAACGCCTAGAGATTGTCCTAATTTCAATGTTGCATTGACGAGAGGATATTGAAATCCTTCAATAGTAATGCCAGTAACTTCTGCTGTCATCGGCAAGAGTGACACATAGGTGTAGCCCATATCTCTGACTTCAATAGTAGACCCGGTCATTGTAATATAATTATTTTTGTCGAGTATAGCGAAAGAAGTATGATGTTGTAATGCTCTATTTAGCATCTGGATGTTGGCTAACGTATGGTCGAGCCGAGTACCTGTTCCACCCACAAGTAAAATGTGAGTAGGGCGTTGCTCAAGAGCAATCTCAAAAGCTAGTTCACTATCTGTGAGATTCTTATCAATAGCATCACATGCCATGATCTGACCACTAGATGCAGACACGATTTCTTTCTCACCTGCGGTGATTGAATCGAAGTCTCCTACAGACATGTGAGGATGTATATTATTCTCTATTAAGAATAGAGCTCCTTTATCGGCTCCTATAATGAAGTCATCTTTTTGAATCTCTTGTAAAAACTCTGGATAGAGACTTCCACCTGAAAAAATGATTACGCGTTTATATGTCATATGTATTATTCCTCCGTGATCAATTGAAATAGATAAAATGAACTTTAAGGTCCCATAAATGTTGATTATAGATTGAATCAATAGGATTTAAGACGGGAATTATTTTGGTTCAATTAATATTACTGTATCTAGTGACAATTATAAATGAGAATTCAGGGTTGCACAATTCATCAAGTCTTGTTTACAATAGTGTCAGCATCATGTTAGGAAAGAGGTTGCATTGAAAAGTGGATATGGATATTTTTGATGTGTTCAGTATTATCGGCACAATTGCTTTTGCAATGTCAGGAGCATTTGTAGCAATGGAAGAAGAGTACGATATCTTAGGTGTGATCGTATTAGGTCTTGTCACCGCTTTTGGTGGAGGAATCGTACGTAATGTGTTGATTGGTTTCCCTGTAACCGCGTTGTGGAGCCAAGGGCTATTAATGAGTCTTGCCCTTATTTCTGTCTTGTTTGCTTTTGTCCTACCTCAAAAGTGGGTCAAGCATTGGAAGAGATCAGATGTTATATATGATGCTATTGGTTTGTCAGCCTTTGCGATTCAAGGCGCATTCTATGCAATGGATATGAAGCAACCCCTAAGTGCTGTAATTGTGGCTGCAGTATTAACTGGAACTGGGGGTGGTATTATCCGAGATATTCTTGCGGGTCGTAAACCACTTGTCCTCCGAGATGAGATTTATGCTGTGTGGGCGTTAATTATTGGGGTAATTATGGGTCTGAATTGGCTTCATGATACGTGGGAATTATTATCCGTATTCGTTGCTATCGTATTATTCAGATTGTTATCTGTCTTTTATAAGTGGAAATTACCAAGAAGACGTTCTGTAAATTCTCCTACAACAAGACTTAAGTAGTAATTTACTAAAAATGTAACGAGTGAGCGCGGAAAGGATGAAGTACGATGGTTAAAGTATTGTTTGTTTGTCTCGGTAACATTTGTAGATCTCCCATGGCTGAGGCCGTATTACGGGACAAAATTAAAAATAAGGGTTTAGAGAAAGTGATTAGTGTTGATTCTGCAGGAACAGGGGATTGGCATATCGGTCATCCGCCACATGAAGGAACTAGAAAATTGCTAGATACTCATACAATTAGCTATGAAGGTATGACTGCTCGACAGGTAACAAGCCAAGATTTTACAGCATTTGACTATCTGATATGTATGGATCAATCTAATTTAACAAACCTTCGAAAACTTGTGGGTGGAGAAGAGGCGTCCATTATTCCATTTATGGATTTATTACCTGATGCGATATTGCGTGAAGTGCCCGATCCATACTTCACAGGAAACTTTGAAGAGGTATATGATTTGATGGATGCTGGCTGTGAAGTATTGCTGGAGAGAATCGTACAAGAAAAGAATATCTAATTCTAATATTTATAGTGAGCATGAGAGTCGTGCTCTTTTTAAAAATATAAGACTTTATAAGTATTTCATTTCTGCTTATAAATAGGATTTTATTTCACCGCTAAACGTTTCATCGCCGCTAAAGGACGGCGATGCCGTTTATGCTTGTGAAAAACAGTGTAAGCGCATTCATGATAATGGATAAATAAAGGTGAATCCTATCCTCATAAATAACGAGTAGGTTCACCTATATTATTAATGGCTATTCTTCAAAGAAATACATAAGGGCATCGGGGAGTTCTTTTTGCCAGAAACCCCAAAGGTGATGACCATCTTTTTCTTCATAGTGGACTTGTGCGCCGCGTTCTTGTAACAAATTCTTCGTGTCTCTATTGAGTTGAACAAAATTATAAGTACCTGTGTCGGTTTGGTAATCATTCTCTTGAAGTCCAACAATCATGAAGATGTCTAACCAAGACAAGTCTTGTTCAGCTGCAATAAGTTCTTGGGAAGCTTCATAGTAAGCGCCGGACAGGCTAAGTACACGGGTGAACAGATGGGGATATTGAATAGCAATATGAAGAGAAACGCTTCCTCCTAAGGAGTCACCTGCAATTAAAGTTTCGGCTGGATCGGTGCGAACGGGATATTTATGCTGGATGAAGGGAATAATCTCTTCAGCAAAGCAACTCACATATGCCTTGAATCTGCTGCCAAAAGGTGCGTACTCTTCCGTACGTACGGTTGTATCGACTTCAACTCCTACTATAATAAAAGGTTCAGCACCTTCATCTAGAATGAGGCGGTTTGCAATTGTCGCAATTCTGCCAAAGTTGAAGAACTCTTCTCCATCTTGGCAATACACCACAGGATAAGTAAGTATTTCATTATATCCTGGAGGTAAATAAATGCGGAGGTTACGCTTCTCATCAAGGTATTTACTGTGAATTTCTTCTTTTAGTATGGTTCGTTTTAAAAATCGAGCATCTGTCATGAATGTCACCTTTTCTTGAAATGGTTTTTTGCAAACGGTAAAACGTTAAGATATGATGTGAACGGTGTGATTAATTTCATGGCTTGTTGTTTCAATGTATTATCTGTTATACCAATTATTATCGACTGTTATACATACAAAAATCAAAAGAATTGAAATTAGATGCTATTTTCCTTTGACGAATTGTATGTTACAGGTGTATAATAATATTATAACAGGTGCACATGATAATCAAATTATTTTGTTGAGGTGAAGATAATGAGCAAGGTTCCTTATGAAGTGTATACAGAGGAAGTAGAGGCACTATCCGTTCTTTCCCCAGATGGTGAAATCATTAATAAAAGTATGATGCCGAAACTTACTGATGATGAATTGAAAGAAATTATGTACCGTATGGTATTTACCCGTACTTGGGATGACCGTGCTGTTAATTTAGGACGTCAAGGCCGTCTTGGTTTTTATGCTCCTGTATCTGGTCAAGAAGCGACAATGGTAGGTAGTGAATTCGCACTTGATAAAGAAGATTTTGTATGTCCTGGATATCGTGACATTCCGCAGCTAGTATGGCACGGACTTCCACTTTACCAAGCATTCCTTTATTCACGTGGTCACCAACATGGAGGTCAAATTCCAGAAGGTGTTAACGTATTGATGCCACAGATTATTATTGGTGCGCAAATTCTACACGCAATGGGTATTGCAATGGGCTTTAAATTGAAAAAACAAAAACATGTAGCAATCACTTATACAGGTGACGGTGGTTCATCTGAAGGTGACTTCTATGAAGGTCTGAACTATGCAGGCGTATATAAACTTCCTGTTATTTTCTTTGTTCAGAACAACGGCTATGCAATCACAACTCCTTTTGCTAAGCAAACAGCAGCTCTTTCTATTGCACACAAAGCAGTAGCTGCAGGTATCAGAGGCATTAAAGTTGATGGTATGGATATTTTTGCAGTAATTAGTGCTGTTCGTGAAGCAGCAGAACGTGGTCGTAATGGCGAAGGAGCTACATTGATCGAAGCTGTTACATATCGTTTCCGCCCACATTCCTTGTCCGATGATGCTAGTAAATATCGTACAAAAGAAGAAGAAGCACAGTGGAGCGAAAAAGATCCGATCGCACGTGTTGCTAAGTATCTAGAGAAAAAGGGTCTTTGGACTGAAGAAGATACTGCTCGCGTAAGAGAAGAAGCTAAAGCAAAAGTTAATGAACAAATTAAAAAGGCAGAACAAACGGAAAAAATGACTGTTTCTGGCTTAATCGATAGCATGTTCGAACACACTCCTCAGCATCTTGAAGAGCAGAAGGCTGATTTCGAATAGAAAATTTCTATTTCGAATAGAAATTTTCTAAATGTAAGTTTTTTTTACTAACCTATTTGACTGTGAATGTTTAAGGAGGATATGAAGTAATGGCACAAATGAATATGAAAGAAGCAATTCGTGATGCGATGCGTGTTGAACTTGAACGTGATCCTAACGTATTGATCTTCGGGGAAGATGTAGGGAATGTTGGTGGAGTTTTCCGTGTGACAGAAGGTTTGCAGAAGGCTTTTGGTGAAGAGCGCGTGTTCGATACTCCGTTGGCTGAATCAGCTATCGGTGGTATGGCTGTTGGACTTGGTATTCAAGGATTCCGTCCAATTGCTGAAATTCAATTCGTTGGATTTATTTTTGAAGCTATGGATCAAATGTTGATTCAAGCTGCTCGTATGCGTTACCGTTCAGGTGGACGTTACAATTCACCAATCGTTTTCCGTACACCATTTGGTGGTGGTGTTAAAGCGGCTGAACTACACACAGATTCTTTGGAAGGTTTGATTACTCAAACTCCAGGTATCAAAGTAGTAGTTCCATCTAACCCTTATGATGCAAAAGGACTTCTAATCGCTGCTATTCGCGATAATGATCCTGTATTCTTCATGGAGCATTTGAATCTATATCATGCATTCCGTGCTGAAGTACCAGAAGGTGAATATACCGTTGAACTTGGTAAAGCAAACATCGTTCGTGAAGGATCCGACGTGACAATCATTTCTTACGGAATGACTGTGCATACTGCTACTAAAGCAGCTGATGAGTTGGAGAAGAGCGGTATTAAAGCTGAAATCATTGACCTACGTACACTAAACCCACTTGACATAGATACAATTGTAACTTCAATTAAGAAAACAAATCGTGCCATTGTCGTTCAAGAAGCACAAAAAAGTGCAGGTATCGCAGCTGAAGTTATCGCACAAATTAATGAGAAGGCTATTCTTCACTTGGAAGCTCCAGTTCTACGTGTAGCAGGTCCTGACACAATTTACCCATTTGCACAGATCGAAGACACTTGGCTTCCAACTCCGGCTCGTATCATTACAGCAGTTAACAAAGTTTTGGAATTTTAAGTAGTTTTCTCAGTCACAAATCGTAGGAGGTAAGAATATTGGCTAAATTTGAATATCGATTCCCAGAGTTAGGTGAAGGATTACACGAAGGTGAAATCATCAAAATGCATATCAAAGTTGGTGACAAAGTCACTGATGATGACATCGTAATGGAAGTACAAAATGACAAGGCAGTTATTGAAGTTCCTTGCCCAGTTAACGGTACAGTACTAGAGGTGCTTACCAAAGACGGACAAGTATGTCATATCGGTGAAGTTGTAGCTATCATTGATGCAGAAGGTGAAGTGCCTGAGCAAGAAGCACCTGCAGCAGCAGAATCTGCACCAGCTGCGACTCAATCTGCACCAGCAGCTAATGCTAATGCTACTTCTAATTTTGAATATCGTTTCCCAGAACTAGGCGAAGGCTTACATGAAGGTGAAATCATCAAAATGCATATCAAAGTGGGTGACAAAGTCACTGATGATGATATCGTAATGGAAGTTCAGAATGATAAAGCCGTAGTTGAGGTTCCTTGTCCAGTTAACGGTACAGTACTTGAAGTACTTACTAAAGACGGTCAGGTATGTCGCGTTGGTGAAGTTGTAGCTATCATTGCTGCTGAAGGTGAAGTTCCTCAGCAAGAAGGCGCTGGAGCGCAGGCTGCACAAGAAGCAGATGCAGCAAAAGGTAGTGCAAACACAAAAACGAATTCATCAACACCAGCTGCTCCTAACAAAGACGTTCTAGCTACACCAAGTGTGCGTAAATTCGCTCGTGAGCAAGGTGTTGATATCGCTAACGTTACTGGATCAGGTAAGAATGGTAAAGTGATGAAAGAAGATGTTGAATCATTCAAGAATGGTGGTCAAGCAACTTCAGCACCAGCAGCTAGTGCAACTGAAAAAGCAGCGCCAGCTACTACAACAAAAGCTGCTTCAACAGCTACTGTTGCAGCTAATGCAAACCTTGAAGAAGAACGCGTACCGTTCAAAGGTATTCGTAAAGCAATTTCTAACGCAATGGTTAAATCGGCTTACACAGCTCCACATGTTACAATCATGGACGAAGTTGACGTAACTGCATTGGTTGAATTCCGTACTCGTATTAAGCCAATGGCTGAGAAAAAAGGAATCAAAGTTACTTACCTTCCATTTATCGTCAAAGCATTGGTTGCGGCTAGTCGCCAATTCCCAGCTCTTAACGCGATGATTGATGAAGAAAACAATGAAATTGTATACAAGAAATACTACAATATCGGTATTGCAACAGATACTCCTAACGGTTTGATCGTTCCAGTAATCAAAGAAGCTGATCGTAAGAGCATCTGGATGATTGCTGAATCCATTACTGACCTTGCAGTTCGTGGACGTGATGGTAAATTGAGTGCGAACGAAATGAAGGGTAGCTCGATTTCTATCTCCAACATTGGTTCTGCTGGCGGTATGTTCTTCACTCCAATCATTAACTTCCCTGAAGTTGCTATCTTGGGTGTAGGTCGTATCTCGGATAAACCAGTCGTGAAGAATGGTGAAATTGTGGCAGCAAAAGTTATGGCATTGTCCTTGAGCTTTGACCACCGTATTATCGATGGCGCTACTGCACAACATTTCATGAACTACATTAAACAGCTTCTCGCTAATCCTGAGTCGCTAGTTATGGAGGTTTAATTATATGGTAGTAGGAGACGCTTCATTAGATATCGATACATTGGTCATTGGTGCAGGTCCTGGTGGATATGTCGCTGCAATTCGTGCAGCACAACTAGGTCAAAAAGTATTAATCGTGGATAAGGAAGAAGTCGGCGGTGTATGTCTTAACCGTGGATGTATTCCTTCCAAAGCTTTGATTGCAGCAGCTCATCAATATGAGTCTGCTCAACATGGCGCTGCATTTGGTGTTACTGCTGAGAACGTGAAAGTTGATTTCGGTAAAACACAAGAATTCAAAAACAGCGTTGTCAAGAAATTGACTGGCGGTGTAGCTGGATTACTTAAAGGTAACAAAGTGGAAGTATTCAATGGTGAGTGTATGTTCATCAATGAAAACGAAGCTCGTGTCTTTAATGATCACGAATCCCCACGTTACCGTTTCAAGAACTGTATTATTGCAACAGGATCTCGTCCAATCGAACTTAAGCCATTTCCTTTCGGCGGACGTATCATGTCTTCAACAGAAGCATTGAGTCTTCCAGAGATTCCTAAGAGTATGATCGTAATCGGTGGTGGATACATTGGTGCTGAACTAGGCCAAATGTTCTCTAAATTCGGTACGAAGATTACTATCGTGGAAGGATTAGAATCCGTTCTTAACGGTTTCGATCCAGATATGACTAAACTTGTTGTGAAGAGTATGGAAAAAACAGGTATTGAAATCATTACAAATGCAAAAGCAGAAAGTGCTACGCAAACAGATAAAGACGTTACAGTGAAATATTCTGTAGGTGGAGAATCCAAAGAAGTAACTGCTGAATATCTTCTAGTTACTGTTGGACGTCGTCCTAATACAGATGGTGAACTTGGTCTTGATCTTGTTGGTATTGAAATGACAGATCGTGGTTTGGTGAAAGTTGACCATCAAGGTCGTACAAACTTCCCACACATCTTCGCGATTGGTGACATCGTCGCTGGTCCAGCACTTGCTCATAAAGCTTCATATGAAGGTAAAGTAGCTGCAGAAGCTATTGCAGGACACTCATCTGTTGTTGATTACAAGTGTATCCCTGCTGTAGCATTTACAGATCCTGAATGTGCAAGTGTAGGTTATACAGAGAAAGAAGCGAAGGAAAAAGGTTACAAAGTGGTTGTAGCTAAATTCCCATTTGCCGGTAACGGACGTGCGCTTTCTCTAAATAGCCCAGACGGATTCGTGAAATTGATTTCAGAAGAAGGTACAGATCTTGTACTTGGATGCCATATCGCAGGTCTTGAAGCTTCTAACTTGATTGCTGAGCTTGGTTTGGCAATTGAAATGGGTGCTACACTTGAAGATATCGCTTTGACTATTCATGCACATCCAACTCTTGGTGAAATTGTGATGGAAACTGCTGAGCTTGGTCTTGGTAATCCAATTCACATGATCGCTCCACGTAAAAAATAAATAATTAAGTTCATAAATAGGAGTGCTCCTGACCATTATGGTTGGGGGCGCTTCTTTTTTGTTCTTGATAACTAAATCTTGCGGTGGACGCTCCGCGAACGGATTGTTCTTCCGATCGCTGTTGCCCCCAAATTAATTTTTTTGAATATATCGCTTTAGCGATAAAATTCGGTGGCAAGCATATGCTTTCGAAGTAGCTTTCCTACGGAAAGCTTGTAGGCGACCGCTCCGCTTCTCCAGAACAATTCCGTTCACTGCGCTAATTTGAGCATGATTTTTTCAAACTTTTTCGACAATACAACATAAAGACAATCTACATTTCTTGTAGCTAATTCTCGGTGGTGTTATGACGATAAGATTTATCCTATCAGCCAACTACATTCATCAGATTTGATAGCGCAATTTCTATATCTGCTTTAAAGGAGAGTTCAAATCAAGAATAGCTTCTTTAGATTAAGTAATGACAACCTTCGTAGTAGCGAAGGTGACGGAATTGTCCTGAAGAAGCGACAGCGATTGGAAGGACAATCCGTCACCGTAGCGGACATCTACAAGACTCTATATATTTTCATTTATTGAAGTGTATATATTTATTTTATTGATACTTACTGTTAAACTTAGAATAATTGAGATCATTAGAATAATGAATGTAACAGATATAAATTACAGTGAGGTGCTCTAATCAGTGAAGAATTATTTAGAACTACTACAAGATATACTAGACAACGGTACACCTAAGGAAGATCGGACAGGCACAGGAACGGTGTCTGTATTTGGTCGCCAATTACGTTTTGATCTATCCAAAGGATTTCCGCTCTTAACAACCAAAAGGATCCATCTGAAATCGGTGATTCATGAGTTGTTATGGTTCCTTAGTGGTGATACCAATATAAAGTACTTGAAGGAAAATGGTGTGTCGATCTGGGATGAATGGGCCGATGAACACGGAGAATTGGGCCCAGTGTATGGTTCACAGTGGAGATCGTGGGAATCTCCAAGTGGCGAACGAATTGATCAAATCGCGAACGTTATTGAAGCGATCAAGAATAATCCCGATTCACGTCGACATATTGTAAGTGCTTGGAACGTGGCTGAAATAGATCAAATGAAACTTCCGCCATGCCATTTTGTATTTCAATTCTATGTAGCCGGTGGGAAGCTATCTTGTATGCTTACTATGCGCTCTGTAGATACGTTCTTAGGCCTTCCATTCAATATTGCTAGCTATGCCTTGCTGACACATATGGTAGCACATCAATGTGGGTTAGAAGTGGGAGAGTTTGTCTGGTCTGGTGGGGATGTGCATATTTATTCAAATCATATGGATCAAGTTCAGAAGCAACTGCAACGTGAACCGTTTGATTTACCAACATTAGAAATAAAGCGTACACCGGAGTCTATCTTTGATTACAAGTTTGAAGATTTCGAGTTTATCAATTATAAGTACCATCCTGGAATTAAGGCTCCAGTAGCTATATAGAAGGGAAGGATCTAAATGAGCATTACCATGATATGGGCTATGGGAAGAAATGGTGTTGTAGGAAAAGACAACGGCATGCCATGGCATTTGCCGCGGGATATGGCTTTTTTTAAACAACAAACACTAGGGAAAACGATTGTTATGGGACGGAAAACGTGGGAATCCTTTGGTGGCAAACCTTTAAAAGATCGCCTTAATATAATCATGACTCGGGATAAAGAATATACTGCACAGGGAGCCCAAGTTATTCATAGTATAGAAGAAGCGTTAGATTATGCAAATAATCAAGAGCTTATGATCATTGGTGGTGCACAAATTTATGAGAAATGGCTTCCTTACGCTGATCGTCTTTTAGTGACAAGAATTGAAGAAGATTTCGCGGGAGATACCTTTTTTTCAGATGTGGACTGGTCGGAGTGGAGCATTACCGAGAAGATCCCAGGGATTAGAGATGAGAAGAATCTTTATGATTATGACTTTTATATCTATGACCGCAATAAATGTTAATGGCTTCCATGTTGTGTGATGTTGGCGTTAAATAGTACAAATAATTAGGCGGATAATCCATTAATAATACGTCATCAGAATGCTAATATAATTAAAATATAATGTTTTTTAAGAGATAGCATATTTATAAAATTATATAAATAATTATGCCTTTAAAGAGAGAACGGATGGGGGAATTGGGTCATGTCTACGCCAACAGGTTTTATGGAATATAGTCGTCAGCTTCCTATCGATCGTGATCCAACGGAGCGGATTAAGGATTGGGAAGAGTTTCATAAGCATATGTCTGAAGAGGAGCTTCGGACGCAGGGTGCTCGTTGTATGGATTGCGGAACACCCTATTGTCATACAGGGGTTGATATGGCAGGTGGAACGTCAGGTTGTCCTGTGAATAATCTTATTCCTGAATGGAATAATTTGATTTATCGTGGCTTGTGGAGAGAGGCGTTAGATCGCCTTCACAAGACGAATAATTTCCCGGAATTTACAGGTCGTGTTTGCCCAGCACCTTGTGAAGGTTCTTGTACTGTTGGGTTGATTGGTCAACCCGTTACGATCAAGACGATTGAACAAGCTATTATCGATAAAGGATTTGAGGAAGGCTGGGTTGTTCCTAAGCCGCCTGAGAGACGTACAGGTAAACGTGTAGCGCTTGTAGGTTCAGGTCCTGCAGGACTTGCAGCAGCAGCTCAGCTTAATAAAGCAGGGCATAACGTGACGGTCTATGAACGTGCAGATCGTATTGGTGGATTGTTGACATATGGTATTCCGGCGATGAAGCTTGATAAAGGTGTTGTCCAACGGCGCGTAGATATTCTTGAAGCAGAAGGTATCCAATTTGTAACGAATGCTGAGATTGGCGGTAACATACCGGCGCAGCAACTAGTGGACGAATATGATGCTGTGGTACTTTGCGGAGGGGCTACGAAACCTCGTGAGTTCAATATTGAAGGTTCTAATCTAAAAGGTGTACATTATGCAATGACTTATTTGAACGGAACGATTAAGAGCTTTCTAGATTCAGGTCTGGAAGATGGAAATTATATATCTGCCAAAGATAAAGATGTCATTGTAATTGGTGGTGGGGATACAGGTTCTGACTGTGTAGCAACGTCTTTACGTCACGGATGTAGTAGCATTACACAGTTTGGTACACATGAAAAAGCGCCACTAGAACGTGATCCATTGGGTAATCCATGGCCACAATTTCCAAATGTATATACTTTAGATTATGCACAAGAGGAAGCGAAGGCTATTTATGGTCAAGATCCACGTGAGTTCTCGATCATGACTACAAAGTTTGTAGGGGATGAATCAGGTCAACTCCAAGAGTTGCATACGGTTCAAATCCAACGAATCGTTGATGAAACAGGATGCAAAATTTATCAACCGATTCCTGGCACAGAGCGTATTTTTAAAGCACAGATGGCTCTGATCGCAATCGGATTTGATGGTCCTGAACAGACGATGATTCAGCAGTTGGGTCTGGAAACGGATCGCCGTTCGAATGTGAAAGCACATAAAGGTAGATATACAACTAATGTGGATAAAGTGTTTGCTGCAGGCGATATGCGCCGTGGTCAAAGTTTAGTGGTATGGGCCATTAACGAAGGACGCGAAGCTGCTCGTGAAGTAGATAAATTCTTAATGGGTTCAACAGTGCTAGTCTAGCTTAAGCATTTATCGATATATATAACAAACAGTAGGCTGAAGGAGTAATCTTCAGCCTACTGTTTTGATGATTTGGTATAGAAGAAAAGGGAATGATCACTAAGGTCAATAGACTGACATTAGTGAGCAATCCCTTTTTTTTCATATCGTTAATAGAATATATGTAATTCGTTTTTACGATTATGATTGTTTAGAGAATGATTGATTGTAGACAGTAATCATTTCTTCCATTGCAGCTTTACTAATCATTTTACCTTTGAAATAGATCAGATCTTCTGCATTTCCTGTGAAAATACATGAAGGTTCATATTTTTTGAGGACGATACGGTCACCATCAACAAAAATTTCTAAACCATCTTTAATCTCAATTCCTAGCGTTCTACGTAATTCGATCGGTAATACAATACGACCTAGTTCATCTACTTTTCTTACAATACCCGTTGCTTTTAACATAATTTTTCCTCCTATTGATTCATCGAATTATGACGACAATAATATATATTATTCGACAAATTTTGCGTAACCACTTATTGAATTTTATTCCTATTTCTAGCTTTTTGTCAACATAAAAGTCGTATTAATTGTAAGTTGTCACTCAAATAGTGTTTTTTTGGGAAGTTTGAGGAATTTTAATACTATCATTCGCAGGTCGTTAATCGACATTATTCGTCAATATTTATACTTTCACGACATTAACACAATGGAGGAAAATATGAAATTTAAAGTATTCTTATGGTGATATTACCACTGGATACTAAAAAAGTTTGTTTAAGCACTCGGATATTCGGATATGACAATGTTCATAGCATTTTTATTTAACAACTTTTATTAGTTAACATAACTATAATATGATACGATAGAATGCGTTGCATTGAGATTATTACATATATTAATTAAGGAGTGACAAGTAAGTGAAGACACTCATTATTGCAGAAAAACCTGATATGGGTCGAAACATAGCTGCAGCTATAGAACCCAAAGCGAAGAATCACCGATCTTACTTAGAAGGTGATCAATATATTATTACATGGGCTATCGGCCATTTAATTGGTCTAGCTGAACCTGATGCATATGATGATAAATATAAAAAATGGAATATTAATGATCTTCCAATTATTCCTGATTTATTTAAGTTAGTTCCTAATAAAAGAACAATCGATCAACTCAAGGTCATTGACGAATTAGCAAAGCGAAGTAATCTTCTCGTTAATTCATGCGATGCTGGACGAGAAGGTCAACATATATTTTCACTCATTCAACGACATTTGAAACTGAGTCAACCCGTGAAGCGATTATGGATTTCTGATCTAACTCCTGAAACGATAAGAAAAGGTTTTGCGGAGCTGAAAGAAGGATCAGAGTATGAGAATTTAACCAAAGCTGCAAGAGCCCGTAGTGAAGCGGATTGGTTAATTGGGATGAACGGCTCACGTGCTTTCACAACGAAACACAATGTTCTTTTATCCGTAGGTAGGGTGCAGACACCTGTTCTTGCGCTAATCTATGATCGACAGAAGCAGATCGAAGCTTTTGACTCGTTAAAGTTTTTTGAACTTGAAGGCCATTTCGCGCAGCATGAGAACACGTATAAAGGGATGTGGCAGGGCGAACGGATGACCGATCAAGCCAAAGTTGAAGCCTTAGCCACCAAAGTGAAGGGTAAACAAGGTAAGATTGCATCATATGAAGTGAAGGAAACGAAAGAGTATCCTTACAAATTGTATGATTTGACGCTTCTGCAACGTGAGGCCAACGCCAAATATTCTTTTTCTGCAAAGAAAACATTAGATACGGCACAAGCACTTTATGAGAAACACAAAGTTATTTCTTATCCCCGGACGAATTCAAACTATGTGACGGAACAGAATATTCCGGAAATGCACAAAACACTCTCTGTCTTACAAGGGACATCGTATTCTGATCTGGTAGCGGGAGCCAATCGTAATCTAGTTCATACGGGAAATAAGTCGATTTGTAATCCAGCAAAAGTAGAAGATCACCATGCGATACTTCCTACTCATCGAAAGGCATCGAATCTTAGCCCAGATGAACAGAAACTATATGATTTGATCGTTCGAAGATTTCTATCGCATTTCTATCCTCCGGCTGAATATAAAGTACATACCGTCATGACTGAAGTCGAAGGTGAAGTGTTCAAAACAACCGTAAAAGAGCTGTTAAGTTTAGGATGGAAGGTTATTACTGGAGATCAGAAGAAGGAACAGGTTAAGAAGTCTAAGGGAAAAGACAAGGATGAAGAAGAGGAAGAAGAGACCGAAGTTAACGAACCTTTCATGATTCAAGAGCGTGAGGGTGTAACTTGTTCAGATACGATTGTAAAAGAGAAGGATACTCAACCTCCGAAACATTATACGGAAGGTACTCTCCTAAAAGCGATGGAAAGTGCGGGTAAACAGATCGAGAATGAAGAGTTACGTGATGCTATGAAAGACTCAGGCCTTGGGACCCCAGCAACACGCGCAGCAACTATTGAGCGATTGAAAAGTGTGGGTTATGTCGATATGCAAGGGAAGAGAATTCAGATTACGCAAAAAGGAAGAACGGCTATCGAATTAATTCGTGGAGCAGGTATCGATCTTCTGACCTCACCTGAAATGACGGGTCAATGGGAGCGTAGGTTGAATGAAATCTCCCGAGGTACAGCATCGGATGAACAATTCATGGGAAATGTGAAGAAATTTGCAACCATGATCGTAGATAAGGTTCGTGTCCAATCTAGAGCGTCTAAGACATCGTTTGAGAGTGACGATTCAGCACAGAAGCCTGGAGCGAAGAAACGTTCGTCAGCGCCAGCTGGAGGGGCTAGAACAGCTTCTAAGAAAAAAGAAAAAGTGGAAAAACAAGAATCATCGTCACCGCAAGTCATTGCTAAGTGTCCACGCCCTGGTTGTGGGGGGATGATATTCATGGGTCGTAAGGGATATGGTTGTTCCCACTATAAAGAAGGTTGTAAATTTGTCATCTGGAAAGAAAATTATGGACGAGCATTAACCGATGCACAAGTTAGAGCCTTAATTGATAAGGGGAAGACCAGTAAGTTGAAACTCACACTCGAAGATGGAACAGCCACGGAAGCTCGTCTAATCATCGCAAATTTAGACACCGGTGATTTAACCATTGAACAATAAGGTGAACTAATTGTGAGAAAAAAAACAACGGATCCCATTAATTTAGGGTCCGTTGTTGTATCTCTTGCTGTATTTTGTGCTCAATCATTTCTGGAACCTCATGAATCGATGTAACGGTATATAGTATATGCTCTGGGGATTTCTCAAGATCAACAATATTGTATTCCCATTCATTCGATATTTGGATATGAATGCTGCAGATCCCTGCGGTTAGTGCGGGAATGACATCCGTTCTTAGAGAATTACCAATCATCCAAGTTGAGGAACGATCAAACGCTCCAGCATGTAGAATTTTTTCTAAGCTGTGTGTGTTTTTATGTTCACGAATGTAAATTCGCTCATCGAAATACATATTTAATTTCATTTGATCAATTTTACGTTGCTGAATGGCAGTCTCTCCACCTGTATAGAGATACAGCTGATGACCATCACTCTTCAAAGTTTCAAGTGTCTCAACCATGCCTGGGTATGGCTCAACTTCCAGATCATAAACACTAAGTCCTAACTTTAGAAGTTGCTCTTCCTCTAGTGGATGGGTCATGCGATGGCACTTTTGGCTAAAGAAACGATACGTTTCAATAAGAGATGTAGGGAAGTTGCCACTTTTAAATCCAACGATGTGGACAGAAGCGATGTCAATCTCGATTTGTTTGTCGCGAATTTCAGAAGTTGTAAGTTCATATTCAACGAACCAATCTTGCAATAATTGATAAAATTCACTTAGAACGAGCCCAAAATATTTGTTGCAATGAATAAGTGTATCATCCAGATCGAATAGAATTTGTTGTCTTGGTTTCATATGTGAATCACTCCTATAGATGTATATACGACTCTAAGAATATTTGAAGTTCGGCCACACCATCGGGACGAATACTGAATTTCTCATTGTTGTGATCACCGAGATGGATGCGTAGAAATCCGGCTACTCGAAGAATCATGAGGTGATGCTTCAGTGTCTCTACAGCTTGATTTAAATCTCGTTGCATATCGGTAAAAGACTTGGGTTGATCCGCGACATAACGTAATAAACGGAGTCGATGTTGATCAGATATAGCATGAGTCATGCGCGAAAGACACATGGGTGGTTCATCTTCATGTTCTTCAGGCACATCTACTGAATATTGAATGAGTAACATGTTGGTATAGAAGCAATACGTATTAATGGGTCGATTATGAACCGTGGGGAATAGGAATACCGTATGTAAATCGGGCATATCTTCCACGACTAACCCGCCTGAGGCATATTCAATTAAATGTTCAGGATCCATTTTGGTTATAAGAGCTCTTTTTTCCATTGCATCTTCTTCAATTAGTGGTCTTATATCATCTTCAACATCTTTGAAGTAATGGATATACCACAGATTTAATAAAGGGACGTAGTCATTCCGAATGCGACTAACATCATCCAAGGACATCGTTGGAATGGCAGGTGAGGATATCTCGAACAAATCATCCACACTACATTCCATCAAATAGTGAAGAAAAGGTTCGACGTCATCTCCTGTCTGTCTGAAGAGTGCCCATGTATATAACACGTCATAATCATTAAATGGCCATGATGATGCGGGTGCAAACTTAGAGCGTACATCCTTTGGTAGCTGACACTCGACCTTTTGTACCCACTCTGGCCCCATATCCATATTGTCAGTCCATTTTTTTGACACATACACCATAAAACTCGCCATAAGTTCGTAGATCGATGAAACATCGACTTTCACTTTATAGTTCATGTTACACATACCTTTCCGTCATTTCTAAAGCTTCTTTTATTATGGCTTGTTCAGATAGGGGTTGTCCACTATAATGTGGATTAGTTTAAGGGGGAAATAACGGTGTCAGTAAATACCAGCACGACTAATCATATGCATCAAAATGTGACACGTACACATTATCTCATACTCATTGCTGTAATCGTAGTGGCAGGAATTACCCAAGGGATGTTGCTTCCCGTACTGGCTATTTTTCTAGATCAGATGGGTGTGTCGGAATTCATGAACGGCTTAAATGCAGCAGCATTATACATAGGTTCATTTGCGATGACACTTGTAGCAGAGAAAACACTAGGAGCCTTAGGCTTTAAAAAATTAATCGTCGGAGGCCTTGTTCTCGTCCTGGTTACCTTACTTTTGTTTCCCTGGATCCCCGATATAAGACTATGGTTTGTACTTCGTCTCATCATTGGAATTGGAGATAGTGCATTACACTATGCCTCACAATTGTGGGTGATTATGTCCTCTCCTTCTAAGAATAGAGGCAGAAACTTATCGATCTATGGAATGTCTTATGGGTTGGGATTCAGTCTAGGTCCACTGGGAATTCAATTGCTCTCTTTTGGAAAAGAAGTCCCTTTTATCGTCTTAAGTCTATGTCTAGTTGTCGTATTAATTTTCGTAGTGTTGAAGCTTCCCAATGAACGTCCTGAGAAGGTATCAGGTACAGTGAATCAGAAACATCGCTTTCGTCGAAGTTATCGGATCGCCTGGTATGCGCTCATTCCTGCATTGCTTTATGGTTATATGGAAGCAAGTATGAACAGTAGTTTCCCACTATATGGTTTACAGATTGGTTATAGTAAAGGGCAAATATCTGCCTTACTTCCCGCGATTGGAATTGGTGGGCTTTTACTACAGCTTCCGCTAGGTATATTAAGTGATCGTTTTGGAAGAAAGAAGTGTTTAATGTGGTGTGGCATTGCGGGGGGCATTATTTTTTCACTCATCCCGTCTGTCGGTAATCATTTCATAGCATGCATCATATTGATGATGTTGGCGGGTGGATTGATCGGTTCATTCTTCTCGTTAGGTCTTGCTTATGCGGCAGATGTGTTACCACGTGATTTGTTACCAGCGGCCAATGTCGTGGCATCATTTCAATTTAATATAGGAAGTATTGTAGGTCCTAGTTTAAGTGGAATCTTCATGTTCTATCACTGGGAAGAAGGGTTGTTTATCATGCTTGGCCTTTCTTATTTATTGTTTGGATTAGCAGGATTCTGGTATTCACCGTCGAAACAAAGAGAATAGAACAATTGTTCGCATGGAATTTCAACGTCTTTTCCAATACACTATAGGAAAGGACCTAGAGGAGAGTTATAGTCATGATCAAAGTAGAACACTTAACTAAATTTGTTGGAATCGATAAACAGCCCATTCTACATAATGTGAATATTCAATTTCATAAAGGTGAGATGATTACCATCGTAGGGGCAAGCGGAAGCGGGAAAACTTCATTATTACGCTGCCTATCCCTTCACTCCAAATGGGATGAAGGAACATTTATGGTAGATGGGGATGACATATTTAAATTAGGTTTAAAAGGTAAAATGAAAATTAGAAGAGAATGGGCATACTTGGAACAGAACCCTGAGTTTAGTCTCAAAAGGACGGCACTTAAGAATGTCCTTGTCGGACAATCTGGTCAAACACCTTGGTGGCGTATGCTTACAGGCATGGTGAGGTCGGATGATTACATGGGTGCTATGGATGTAATAGAGAATCTAGGGCTACTTGAGAAAGCTCATTACAAGGCAGGTCAGTTAAGTGGTGGAGAACGTCAACGGATCGCTATCGCTCGAGCTCTAGTTCATGGTGCGCAGGTGATTCTAGCAGATGAACCGGTTATAGGTCTAGATCCTAAATCTGTTGAAAGTGTACTTGAGCAGCTTAGAACATTGTGTAAGGAAGAGAGAGTGACTGTCTTAACGGTGCTCCCACTTGAACTTGCTGAAAGATACGGAAGTCGAATTATAGGACTCTCTAAAGGGGAAATCATGTTCGATGTTCAAGGTCGACGTCTAACCCAACGCGAGAAGAATATGATCTAAATTTATGAGCGGTATATATAGTGAGTGTTCAAAAAGTCAAATTTTCAGTACCAAGAATATGCTTACGATGCTGCGTTTTTTCAAAACGATTCAGAAGATTGGATGAAGTAAGGGAGAGAGGAGCGGAGCGTAGGCAGTACCTACGTGAGCACCTGAAATGTTTCCGAAGGAAACATACTTCGAAAGCATACGCTAGGACCGGCTGAATTCAATATTCGATGTCGAATAAGCTTCTTGGTATACTTCGTGATCAAAAGATGACTTTTTGAACAACCTCTTATAGAAAAGAGTGATATAGGTGTACAAATCATGCTTAACCCGGGCATGTGCTGCTTGCTTGGCATTGTTTATTCTTGGAGGTTGTAGCATCATCAGTGATCCGGTATCTCTAATGAAGACACCGCAGATTTCTGCTGAGAATGAATCACTTCGGGCATTTATAACATCACAGCTTCCTAAAGGAGCGGCGTTAATTCGGGCTCGGGATAACGATAACACGAGTTTGATTCGTTTTGCAGATCTCAACAGTGATGGGAAGAAGGAAGTTATCGTATTTTATGAAACTCCGGATCAAGCAGTACAATTGCACGGTTCAATATTTGAGAATCAGAATGGCGAATGGGTGCTGACCATATCCTTTGATGGGGAAGGAAAAGTACTGGAATCATTAAGATTTAGTGATGTAACGAATGACGGAAGTATCGACATGATTGCTGGATTCTCTAGAGGTGAGGAAAAGCTTCAGAGCGGGCTAGTCATCTATACTTATCATGGCGATCATCTTGTAAAAGAGTTAGAGGAATCGTATACCAATTATGTGATCGATGACTTGAATGGCGATGGATTAAATGATATTACGGTCGTTTCGTTAAAGCGTAATGAATATGCTAGGATGACAACTTATCAGTATAATGAAGCTTTCAAAGAGTTGGATACATTAGATTTAGATAAAAACGTGAACAGTTATTACAATGTTGTCGCAGGAAATGTAGCAAAAGATAAGAAAGGTATTATCTTAGATGCTGCAAGTGGATCAAGTTCTGGGTATTGGTATTCGGAAATGATCGTTATGGAGGACAATAAATTAACGCCAGTCCTTAATGATGATCAGACCTATAAGGATATTCAGATTTATAGTGAAGATGTGAATTCAGATGGTATATATGAAATTGGGATATTGGAAACACCTAAAGGCTGGGAACACTTTAGTTTTGATGAGATTCCTTGGTTCTTTTCTTACTATCAATGGGATGGTGAGGATGGAATGACCTTTGTAAGACAACAATACCATGATCATAAGAACAGGTTCCTTCTTAACTTTTTTCCTCCAGAATGGCATAATATCGTAACCATTGACACGAAATCAAATAAAGATCAATATTTACGTTTTGTCATGTCAGATACAGATAAAACTATTGCAGAGATCCAATTCTTCACGCAATCAGAATGGGATAAGGGTCATAGTGACTGGCAATTGCTCGTTAAAGTGAGCGATAAAGTAGTTGCATATAAGAGTAATGATGTGAATCTTGAGCTTAATAAAAATAAAAAAGTGGAGACGGACGTTGCTCCGATCGAGAGGAAAGGAAATAAGGATGAGTAAAGTTCTGATTTTGGAAGATGAAGAGTCTATTCGTAGTTTTATTGTTGTTAACTTAAAGCGAAATGGATTTGAGGTTGTAGAGGCAGCGGATGGGTATGAGGCTATTGAGAAATTCACGACGATACCTGATATTGATATTGCACTCTTAGACGTCATGGTACCTGGTATCGATGGGTTCGAAGTGTGCCGACGGATACGAGAGAGCAATGAACGGATAGGAATTATTTTCTTAACAGCGAAAGTTCAGGAGCAGGATAAAGTATATGCTCTGTCTGTAGGCGCGGATGATCATGTTAGTAAACCGTTTAGCCCCACAGAGCTAATCGCGCGAATTCAATCTTTGTTACGTCGTGTGAATGTTCATCGGGAAAGTTCAGCAAAGGTTAGTTTTCACTCAGGACCATTCTCATTAGATCTTATCACCAAACAATTTAAGAAGAATAGTGTGACTATTGAACTAACGCCTACAGAATTTTCGCTCATTCAATTTTTCTTAGAAAAGGAGACTACTCCTTTGAGTCGGGATGTTCTTCTAGATCATGTGTGGGGTAGAGAGTATATGGGTGACCCTAAGATCGTAGATGTGAATATCAGACGATTACGTCAAAAAATCGAAGAAAACCCTTCAGAGCCGGAATTTTTGCAAACCGTATGGGGGCATGGGTATAAGTGGAAGGGTAAGGTACAATGATTAAGAAGGGTATTCGCAGACAGATCGTCCTTCACTATTTCATTGTAGTGTTTACGGCGATTCTTCTCGTCGAAGTGATTTTCTTATTAGCAATGAGAACCTATTATTATGATACTGTGTATAGTCATATCAAGATTAATGTGACAAATGCTGAGGATTATTTCCGTTTGATTGAAGAAGAGGATTCGAATGTATTATCAGATATGTTATTGAATTTTAAATTGGATAATACCGAACTGCAAATATTGGATACCAAGGGTAATGTACTCATTAATACAACAGAATTTCAAGCGGATACTTCACTTACAACGAGTGATATCCCACAAGCTATTGCTGGAAATGTGGGTAGATGGGTAGGAAGACAACCATCCACTAATGAGGACGTTATGGCAGTATCGAAATTAATACAAATCGGTGGGGAAGACTCTTATATTCTGCGATATACAACTTCTTTAAAAACGTTAAATGATAAATTATTTAATGTGACATTAATCTCCATCTCAATTGGTGCAGCTGTATTAGCTGTAGTTCTGGCATTAGGTTTGGCTCTTGCGAATTCCATCGTCAAACCATTGAATAATATTACAGCGGTATCGGCTCAAATGGCTAAGGGTAAATATAAGGCAAGAGTTAAGGGAGATTATAAATATGAATTAGGTGAATTGGCAAGTACACTTAACCATATGGCCCAAGAGATCATTAGAAGTAATCAGATTAAAGATGACTTCATTTCATCCATTTCACATGAGCTTAGAACACCACTAACGAGTATCAAGGGATGGAGTGAAACGATCACTTCAGGTGGATATGACCTTGATGAGACGAAGATCGGTATAAAGATTATAACAAAAGAGACCGCAAGGCTAATCGGTCTAGTAGAAGAAATTCTGGACTTCTCGAAACTTCAACAAAATGAAATGAGATTAGTCATGGCTAGAGTGGTTCTTAAGGAGCTTTTACAAGAAATAATGCTTAACATGTGGACGAAAGCGGAAACTAAGAACATAAAACTTGTATTGGAATCAGACGAGAACCCAATTGTAAATGGCGATGCTAATCGACTTAAACAAGTATTCCTTAACCTTGTTGATAACGCCATTAAATTCTCTAACGAAAACAGTAATATTCGAATTGTATTGAATTGTTATCCTGAACAGGTCGAGATTGAGATTCAGGATGATGGAGTAGGAATAAGTGAAGAGCACTTAAATAGGGTGCGAGATCGATTCTTTCAAGTAAATCCTCTAAATGGTGGAACAGGACTAGGGCTTGCTATCACACAACAATTGGTAGAATTGCATCAAGGTACGATGGGAATTAACAGTGAATTAGGAAGGGGAACCGTGGTTACGGTCATGTTACCTCTTTCGGAAGAATTGGAAAATGAATGACATTAACTGTACTTTAATTACATTTTCAGGTAGAATAGCGATAATCACAACAAGAGCGAATCCCAATTGGAATTCGCTCTTTATTACAATATAGGCAATGTAGTTGTTACTCTCTTTATAAACCTTGTGCATGAAGCTGTGTTGATTTCTCATATACTTCTTGAAGAATACGAGCGGGTTGAGTACGCACGGTAGGTTTCCGGAATACAATCTCACGTGGTCCTACAACAACGACATGATTTACAGATCCTTTGATAACTGAACCATCTTTGATTACGGCTCCTTCACCAATGATTGCACGTTCTATGATAACATTACGCCCGATTTTAACGTTAGGCATAATGACACTATTCTTAATAACTGAGGATTTACCGATTTCTGCACCACAAAACACAACGGATTTCTCAGTATTACCGTCTACCGAGCACGTATCAGATACGATAGAATTAGATGAGTTACCAACTTTCATCTTTTGTGGCTGACTATATTTCGTTCTCCATGGGCGGCTGAACATAGGCCAATTAGACTTATGTAATTCCCAATCAACGGTGTTATCTAATAAGTCCATATGAGCTTCCCACAGACTTTCAACCGTACCAACATCTCTCCAATAACCCTTGAATCTGAATGCAAACAGGGCATCTTGATTATTTAGCATCGTTGGAATGATATCTTTACCAAAGTCATGTGAAGAAGTTAAGTTGGCTGCATCATCCAGTAATAATTGTTTTAGATAGGACCATTTAAAGATATAAATCCCCATAGAAGCTAAATTACTTTCAGGATGTGCAGGTTTTTCTGTGAAATCTGTAATTTGTGATTCTGCATCAACATTGAGTATACCGAAGCGACTCGCTTCTTCCCATGGTACTTCCATAACAGATATTGTTGCCGTAGCATTATTATCTTTATGTTGTTGCAACATTTCACTGTAATCCATATGGTAAATATGATCTCCAGAAAGAATAAGAACATGTTCAGGATTTTGACGATCTATATACTTGATGTTCTTGTATATAGCATCTGCTGTGCCTAAATATTCTTTACCCGTACTATAGGAAGGTAAAAGAGAGACACCATCATCTCCATCGCTATGAAGACCCCAAGGTTCACCATTACCAATATGTTCATGTAATGATTGTGCTTCATATTGGGTGAGAACACCCACAGTATCAATACCAGAATTAACGCAATTACTTAATGGAAAATCAATAATACGGTAGCCGCCACCAAATGGAACTGCTGGTTTGGCCATTTCTGAAGTTAAGGGCGCTAATCTGCGACCTTCTCCGCCTGCAAGTAGCATGGCAATACATTCTTTTTTATTCATGTTGCGTCCCTCCCTAATTGAAATCTAAGTTATTGTAGTAAATTATGATGATGAATCATTGACAGCTGTGTGAAGTTTACTGTTACGTTTTAACGTGACACCACTTTTTATGAAAATGTGATTTGGTGATACGTCATATATAACCTGCTTAATACACACATGAAACGAGTATATTGAAAAACTTATGAAATTATTACAAAATTAGATTCAGAATATCATTTATATTTTCAAGATGATTAGAATAGGGTAATGATAAGGATGTAAGGATGTACTATACATAAAGGAGAAGGTGAAAACTTTGCTAAATTATTTGGATGAAGTGATCTCATCGGACGAAATTTATTTATTCCATGAAGGAACATCACATCATAGCTACCGCTTCCTTGGTGCACATCCGGCAACAGAAGAGGGACAAGCTGGTGTTCGTTTTACCGTATGGGCTCCACATGCATCCCACGTAGGACTAGCCATGGATGAGAATGCGTGGAATGGGTTCAATCATTCTTTATATAAGATACCCGAAACCGGACTTTGGAGTCGGTTTTTCCCAGGGATACCGCTTGGAACTTTATACAAATATCATATTACCGGCCCTGACGGTAATCCTTTTCTAAAAGCTGATCCATATGCCTTTCAAGCGGAGTTAAGACCAGCAACAGCATCTGTAGTGTCCGAGATAGATGGATATAAGTGGAGAGATACATCATGGATTAGGAAATTAAAACAGCCGTTCCAGAAACCACTTAACATCTATGAAGTTCATTTAGGAACATGGAGACAGAAAGAGGATGGTACCTTATATTCTTACCGGGAAATGGCCGATATACTCATTCCATATGTGAAAGAAATGGGATACACACATATTGAGTTTATGCCCTTAAGTGAACATCCTTATGATTTATCTTGGGGGTATCAGGGGACGGGATTTTTTGCAGTAACAAGTCGCTTTGGTTCACCACAGGACTTCATGTTTCTGGTAGACGAATGTCATCTAGCCGGACTAGGTGTCATTATGGATTGGGTACCTGCACATTTCGCTAAAGATGCCCATGGATTACGAATGTTTGATGGGGCTCCATTATATGAGTACAGTGATCCTTATAAAGCGGAGAAACCTGGCTGGGGAACGCTCTCTTTTGATTATAGTAAACCTGAAGTTGTCTCATACCTGATTTCAAACGCCTTATTCTGGTTAGATATGTATCACATTGATGGGCTTCGCGTAGATGCTGTAACGAGCATGATTCGTCTTGATTTTGAGAAGAGAGAGGAGCAGTATCAGAGGAATGAAAAGGGTGGGCTTGAGAATCTAGAGGCCATTGCATTTCTAAAGCAACTGAATACAACGGTATTTCAATATCACCCGCATGCGTTAATGATGGCTGAAGAATCTAGTGCATGGCCTGGTGTCACAGCTCCGATTGAAGATCATGGATTGGGGTTCAATTATAAGTGGAATATGGGTTGGATGAACGACACTTTAGATTATGTTGAGAAGCCCTTCTCGGAGAGACCGAACAAACATAACTTACTAACTTTCCCCATTTGTTATGCCTATTCAGAGAATTTCGCGCTTCCGTTATCACATGATGAGGTAGTTCACGGTAAGAAATCTCTGTTAGATAAAATGCCAGGTCGTTATGAGGAGAAATTTGCCGGACTTCGGTTATTGCTCGGGTATCAAATGACTCATCCTGGTAAAAAGCTATTATTCATGGGTGGCGAATTCGGCCAATTTATTGAATGGAAAGATCAAGAACAGTTGGACTGGCTCTTACTGTCTTATGATAAACATCGTCAGACACAAGCCTATACGGCTGCATTGAATCATTTCTATAAAGATGAGAAAGCATTATGGGAACTGGATCATGTGTTAGATGGATACCAGTGGATTAGTGCAGATGATCATTCACAGAGTGTGATTTCGTATATACGCAAAGGAAAGAAACCTTCAGATGATCTCATTATTGTCATTAATTTTCAACCCATTTTACACGAGAATTATCGCATTGGCATGTTGCGAACAGGAAATTACCAATGTGTATTCAATACAGATCAGGTCGAATATGGTGGAGAAGGTGTAACCATCGAGTCGGACTTGCGAACCGAAAAAGTCCCTTGGCATAACCAGAAGCAAAGCATTGTACTCAGAATTCCGCCGCTCAGTATGTTGGTGTATAAAAAGGAACCTAGAGTTAGAAAATCAAGAATAGAGTAAAGGAGAATGATCATGAACGTATTGTTTGCTGCAGCAGAATCTGTACCTTTTATTAAAACGGGTGGACTGGCTGATGTGATTGGGGCTCTTCCGAAAGCACTTCATAACAGTGGCGTTGACGTGCGAGTCATTCTACCTAAGTATCATGGAATCGCTAAAGAATATAGGGATGCCATGACGCATCTTGCTGAAGTGGATGTGCAGGTAGGTTGGCGGCGCCAATATTGTGGAATTGAAAGAATTATTCACGATGGCATACCTGTCTATTTCGTAGATAATGAGTATTATTTCGGGCGTGATGGTGTTTATGGATATATGGATGACGGTGAACGGTTTGCATTTTTCAATCGTGCCGTATTAGAAGTGATGCATGTAGTGGATTTCCAAGCGGATGTGTTGCATTGCCATGATTGGCATACAGCGATGATGCCATTGTTACTGGATGCACATTATCGTCATGATCCTTTTTATTCTAATATGCGTACCGTATTCACGATTCATAATCTTCTATATCAAGGTGTATTTCCTTATGAGATTATGGGCGAACTCATGGAGTTGGATAATCGTTATTACCTAGGCGTAGAATACTTTGGAAATGTGAACTTCATGAAGGCGGGCATTACCTTCTCCGATCATGTTACGACAGTAAGTCCTACATATGCTAAAGAAATTCAGACTTCATATTATGGATATGGACTCGATGGTCTGCTATCATCTTTAGGCGACAAATTGAGTGGAATCGTCAATGGTATTGACACTAAAAGTTATAATCCAGCAAACGATCCTTATATATATACGAAGTATCGTACGAATCTGGATAAGAAAAAAGATAATAAAATTGAATTACAGAAACAACTGAACTTACCCGTTGCGCCTAAAATACCTCTCATCGCGATGGTCACCCGTTTAGTGGACTCTAAAGGGCTTGATTTGCTCATTAGAACATTAGACGAACTCCTTTATTACGATGATGTACAAGTAGTCATATTGGGCACAGGAGACGCTTCTTATGAACAATGGTTCAGAGAGGCTGCGGGACGTTATCCAAACAAATTATCGTCTCAGATTACTTTTAATGAAGAGTTATCACGTAAATGTTATGCAGCTAGTGACTTATTCCTCATGCCTTCCCGGTTCGAACCTTGTGGGATCAGTCAATTGTTGGCTCTACGATACGGTAGTATTCCCATCGTTCGTGAGACTGGTGGCTTGAATGACACGGTTTATGCGTATAATGAATTTACGGGTGAAGGGAATGGATTTACATTTGGTGCATTTAATGCGCATGATATGATGTATACGATTCGTCGAGCCGTATCCTTCTATCATCAGCCTGAACACTGGCGGAAAATAACCAAAAATGCGTTCAATGGTGACTATAGCTGGAATGTCTCTGCACGGGAGTATATGGATATATATGAACGAATTACAGGGAAGTTTGAGACACCAACGCTGGAATCTTAAAAATAAAACTAAAAAACGGTAGGTCAAGGTTGATGTATCCTTGATCTACCGTTTTTGTTTACGTGTCCTTATGATTATAAATTGCGATATAAGATCCGATAACCGAAAGGGTCAAGAGAAATATTCATGATACCTTCCTCAGGAACGACATCCTCTTCTGACATGGCATCTTTCCAATCGGTTGTAACCATGGGATGGGATAAGATTTGTGGGCTATCTGTATTGTTCATCCAGATGGTGAAATGAATTTGTTCATCAACACGTTCGTATATAATACGCCCATCTTCGGGGTCTGCTTTTAGAAAGCGAAATCGCCCTTGTCGAAGTGCATGGTTTCGCTTGCGGAGTGAGATCATGGCTTGGTAAAAATGGAATAATTCACGGTCTTGTTTCTCAGGGTCCCATATCATACATTGTCGGCACTCGGGATCGTCTCCACCCGTTAATCCAACTTCATCGCCATAAAATATACAAGGTGTTCCCATGAATGTAAATAAAAATACGACTGAAAGTTTCAGTTTGCGTGTGTCATTTCCTACACGGTTTAAGAGTCGACCTGTATCATGGCTACATAACATATTAAATACGACTTCGTTCGTTTGCTGGGGGTAGCGCATCAAGATTGAACCTACACGATTAGCGAATGTAATCCCATCCATACCCCCATTGAAGAACTGTAATACTTTATCTGCAAATGGGTAATTCATGACCGAATCGAACATATCTCCAACAAGCCAAGTAAGGGAGTCACTCCATACTTCACCTACAATATAGGAATCGGGATTAGCGTTCTTTACAACGTGGCGGAAGTCTCTCCAGAAATGATTATCGACTTCATTAGCAACGTCAAGGCGCCAACCATCCAACTTAATCTCTTTAATCCAGTATTCGGCTACATCCAGTAAGTACTTCTTTACTTCTGGATCAGCCGTGTTGAATTTAGGCATATGGCCAAAGAATCCAAACGTATCATATGTGGCAATACCATCATCTTGGACATGAGCTGGGAACTGGTTGACATGGAACCAATTCGTGTATTTCGATTGATCCCCATGCTTGAGTACATCCTGAAAGGGTGGAAATTGATCGCTGCAATGGTTGAACACAGCATCAAGCATGACTCTAATACCTCGGGCGTGACATGTTTCAACGACCTTTTTAAGTAACGCATTATCTCCGAAATGAGGATCGACCAGCTTATAATCAACAATGTCATATTTATGGTTAGATGGGGAAAGGAAGAGGGGGGTAAAATAAATTGCATTAATTCCAAGTTCCACTAGGTCATCTAGATGATCTAGAACCCCCTGCAAATCGCCACCGAAGAAATTTGTGAAGGATGGTTCGCCTCCCCAAGGTTCCGAGTTATCTGGATCAATCGTAGTGTCACCATTGGCGAAACGTTCCGGCATAATTTGATAAAATACAGCTTCCTTAGCCCATTCAGGCACTTTAAACACATCGATCTCGTGTATGTAAGGAAACTCATAATAGGACCCCGCAGGTTGAGGACATTCTGTCGTAATACCATTATCCAGCATGAATACCGTGTCTATGCCATCGGTTACACGAAATATATAACATAATCGTTTATATTTTGGGCGAACAGCAGCCTCCCAATAGTCAAACATATCATCAGATGCCAATTTCTCCATAGTAATCTCAAAATAAGTTCGATCCCAATCGTATTTATCCCCAGTCAATGCGACAACGGTATCAACGTCATTGCGCTTCGTGCGAACACGTAAATGGATCGTTGAGGGATCATAAGCGTAAGCCCACTTATCTCGTGCAACATGATACAAGGCTTCCAACAACATGACAACACCTCCTCAACCTTTTGGAATTAGTAACCAATTTAGGCTATTTTGTACCAAGTGATGATGGAAATAGGCGGGCGAATGTCATATGTTATGAAGAAAATGTGGAATATGTGCGAAAAGGAGGGTGCCCAAAAAAATAGGTGTTCTGCGAGAACGCTCCGCGAACGGACCGTTTCTCCAATCGCTGTGGTCTCCGAATTTCTGAATTGAAACTCTCAGCGGTTGAAATTTAGAGACAGCATATGCTTTCGAAGTAGCTTTCCTTTGGAAAGCTTGTAGGTGACCGCTATCGCTTTTACGAAATCGTTCCGTCCTCTGCGCTAATTTAAGCACATTCTTTAACTTTTCAAACGAAAACAACAAATGAAATCGTCCTTTTTGTTTAAATGGAAGTACCATTAACAATTCACACGGGAGTGGATTTCTTTATACATTCAATATAGTTATCATCCCAAAATGCTCACGAAGGTTATTGTTTAGGGATACACTCAGCGTATTTATTTTTCTCGTCTACTAGATAAAACCTCCATTGATGTGGTTGGCGGGACAAAAACGCCCAGATTTCCGGACCCCAGCAATCGCTTTTATTCAAAGCGAATGAAGGATGTGCTTGAAACGGTATTTTACTGTTGTGCTTCAGGTTCTGGTAATGCTGTAACAAGCAAAGCCAAATAGCAGCTCAAGGATAAAACGCCTTGAGCTGCTATTTTGTGTGTATAGTATTTTTTTGATAAGTTGGCTACCTCATCAAAAGATTTTCAATTTACGGTTTACCCTAAAAATTTAACTATTGTTGTCTTTGTTGGAACTCCGATTGAATCTGTGCAAGTAACTCTGGCTGGGTGATAACGTCATATGCTGTTCCTGCTAATGCCTTCGCAGCTAGAATCATGCCATCTAATGCCAGATCTTCCATAGCAAGATCACGGAATTCTGGCGTATGAAGCATGTGTTTCTCATTAATAATCTTAATATAAGGATGAATAGATGGACAGCATAAGGATACATTACCTAAATCCATGGAGCCGTGATCATCACCTGTTTGGATGTCCTCTTGGTTAATTCCCAATGCTACTAGGTTGGACGTAAATGTATCAGACAGGTGCTCGTTTGTAATCATTTCATCATAGGATGTTTCATAATTTGAAATGTTTACACGACAGCCTGTTTGTAGTGCCGCACCCTGTGCTATTTGTTGCACGCGATCTGTTAAGATGTTCAGTTCTTTACGTGTAGCTGCACGAACGTAGAATTGAGCAGAAGCATAGTCTGGAATGATGTTAGCAGCTTGTCCTCCATGATTAATAATCCCGTGTATACGTACACTGCTTTTCACTTGTTGTCGGAAAGCGTTAACCCCATTAAAAGTTTGAATGACTGCATCAAGGGCATTTACTCCTTCATGTGGACTCGCTGCAGCATGGGATGACTTACCATAAAATTCAAATTGTATAGCATCCATAGCAAGAGATTGTCCTGATTTCTCGAATGCATAAAAAGGATGAGTCATCAACGCCACATCACAATTGTCAAAAAGCCCAGCAGCAGCCATTGGAACTTTTGCACCACGTGTTTCTTCCGCTGGAGTACCAAATACACGAATGGTTCCTCCAATAGTATCAATCACGGATTTAAGACCAACAGCAGCTCCTAGACTCATCATACAGATCAGATGATGACCGCAAGCATGTCCAAGTCCTTGTAGTGCATCATATTCACATAACAAGGCTATGGTAGGACCAGGCTTATTAGATGAATAGGTACCGATGAATGCTGTTTCAATACCGAGTATCGGAGCCTCAACGGTGAATCCGTGATAGGTAAGTTCTTCTTTCAATCGAGCAGAGGCCAGTAATTCTTCATTTCCGAGTTCCGGATTTGCACCGATATATAATGAAATTTCTTTGAAGCGCGAAGCAAATTGATCTATTGTGTTGGAAATCGTGCTTTTAGTACTCATTAGGGCAACTCCTCTGTGTGTATGAAGATTTAACAATGCTCTATATTATAACATGAATTTTTTTGTAGAGTCTATGCATCAGAATTGTATGATTTTGTATCAAAATGTTAGGAAAACCTTGGTTGCCAATGGAATGTCATTGCATAATCATGCATTTTGACTTATGATGGTTCATGTTCTGTATAAATATTATAAGTGTAAAAAAGTAAGGGGAGAAAGAAAGTTGAAGAAAATAACTCGTATGATTGTTTTTCTACTAAGCACTATCATCTTGATAACAGCGGGTTTTCACACGACACAAATGGTTAGCGCCGAAGAGGGAACAGCTAAAAAGTTGGTTCTGGGCACAAGCGCTGAGTTTGCACCGTATGAATTCCACAAAACAATAGATGGGCAAGACCAAATTGTTGGTTTCGATATATCTATAGCTAAACGGATTGCAGAAGATATGGGAGCCGAGTTAGTTATTGAGGATATGGCATTTGATAGCCTACTATCTGCGCTACAGAGCGGTAGAGTAGACTTTGTTATCTCAGGAATGACACCAACAGAAGAACGTCGTAGAAGCATCGATTTCTCTGATAACTATTATAAAGCGCAACAGGTTATGATCGTTAGAGCAGAAGATAAAGATAAATATCCAACCATGAAGGATTTTGAGAACGAGAAAATTAGTGTCCAAAAGGGTTCCATTCAAGAAGGAATTGGCCAAAGCATTCCAGGTGCACAACTGACTTCTTTGGATAAAATCCCAGATATCATATTACAGCTTCAGACGAAACGTGTTAATGCTGTTATTGTAGAAGACACGGTAGCTCAAGGTTATCTTGACTCAGAGATGGTTCTATCCGAAGCTGTCCCAGATAATTCTGAGTCCCAAGCAGCCATTGGTATTAAGAAGGGGAATGTTGAGCTTCTGAATGCCGTTAATGAATCGCTTGCTCGCATGAAGAGTGAAGGTGCTATTGATGAAATGGTTAAAGAAGCAAGTCTATTAGCAGCAGGTAACGCGGATCTGAAAGAGGATTCAGGAAATATTTTTACTACGGCTTGGGAATATCGTAGCTACTATGCAAAAGGGATCGGATATACCCTCTTATTATCCGCACTAGGAGTATTATTTGGTTTCATTATTGGATTATTCATTTCTTTATTACGGATGACAAATATTCGAATTGTGAAGTGGTTAGGAACAGCATATGTAGAGATATTGCGTGGTACTCCTATGCTTGTGCAGCTCATGATCATTCATTACGGACTAGCTTTAACGTTAGGGATTAACTTTTCACCGCTACAGTCCGGTATTATCACATTATCCATCAATAGTTCTGCTTATCTAGCTGAGATATTTAGAGCAGGGATTCAAGGTGTGGATCGAGGACAGATGGAAGCTGCTCGGTCACTTGGAATGCGACGTGGAACGGCGATGCGTCATATTATTTTGCCTCAAGCATTTAAAGCTGTTCTTCCAGCGATCGGTAACGAATTCATTACCATTATTAAAGAATCATCGATCATCTCGGTTATTGGGATGGTAGATATTATGTACCAAGCAGGTGTAGTTAAGAACATAACGTATCAAGGTCTTAGCCCATTCATTATTGCTGCGGCCATTTATTTTGTACTGACATTTACTTTATCTAAGATTCTGAATCGCGTTGAAAGGAAGTTGAGTGCTAGTGATAACCGTTAAAGATCTTCATAAATCATATGGAAAAGTAGACATTCTCAAGGGGATCGATTTGTTCGTCAATAAAGGTGAAGTCGTCGTTGTCATTGGTCCTTCTGGTTCTGGTAAAAGTACCTTACTTCGTTGTCTAAATCTACTTGAGCAACCGACATCTGGTGAGATTCTGTTCGAAGGGGAGTCTATTACGGCTCCGAATCATGATATCAATGCAACGCGTGAAAAAATGGGAATGGTGTTCCAGAACTTTAACCTTTTTCCACATAAAACCGTGGGCCAAAATATTACGATAGCCCCACTTACGGTTAAAAAGCAGTCTGCAGCTGAAGCTGATCTCATTTCTGAGAACCTTTTGCAAACCGTCGGCTTGTCGGACAAAAAGGATGTATACCCTAATCAACTATCAGGTGGACAGAAACAGCGTATAGCGATTGCACGCGCACTGGCGATGCAACCTCACGTCATGTTGTTTGATGAGCCAACTTCGGCACTAGATCCTGAAATGGTAGGCGAGGTTCTCGAAGTTATGAAGAAACTTGCTTTCGAAGGCATGACAATGGTTATTGTGACCCATGAAATGGGATTCGCACGTGAAGTTGGGGATCGGATTCTGTTCATAGACGAAGGTCGCATTTCGGAGCAAGGTTCACCTGAAGAGGTATTTGGTAACCCTAAGAACATGCGGACCAAGGAATTTCTTAGTAAAGTATTGTAAAGGTAGACTTGATCTAAACTCCTAAATTAAGTTGAGAATAAGCAGGCGTAAAAATGACATATTCGTCATTTTTACACCTGTTTTTTCGTGCGAAAAAACGCGAATTTCTGTTGTTAAAGCACTATTGTAAATTATTACATATTTCCTGGTTACAAAATTGTGATATATTTGTTGAGCCAAAACTTTCGAAGAGAAAGTGTGGGGGATGTAATAGGCGTGTACAAGAACAACTGGTAGCCGTTCTTCGCACCTTGGGGTGAATCGCATAAATTCGTGTGCGTAGGGTTGACTCCCAATCCGAATCCGACAGCTAACTTCGCAGGCGTTAAAAACAAGGAGGAACATAACACAATGAAATTCAGAAAAATGAAAATGATGGTAGCGGCGATGGGTGTCGCATTGGTCGTTCAAAATACACCGATTCATGCTGATGCTGTACATATCACCAAAGACGGAGACACGTTTTACAAACTATCTCAACAATATGGTGTAAATCTTGATAAATTGATCAATGCCAATCCGAATGTTAAAGCAAACAATATTAATGTTGGGATTAAATTAACTATACCGACGGTGAAGAACACAGCATCCGCTGCACCTGCGAAATCGGCAGATTCTAACCTAGTCGTATCATCAGATCAGAAGGTAGTAGAAGCTTGGGGTAAGACCTTTAACTATAGTAAAACATTAAATGTTAAAGCGTCTGCTTACTCAGCCGCTGCAAGTGAAAATGGTAAATGGGGAGCCGTTGATTATTTCGGAAATCCACTTAAACTAGGTACGATCGCAGTAGATCCTAATGTTATTCCTATGGGAACGAAAGTATTGGTTACTGGACATGATTTCAATGGTCTTCCTAGTGATGCCTTTATTGCTACAGCAACCGACGCAGGTTCTGCTATAAAGGGTAATCGAATTGATATATTTATTCCTGGAAGCCAGAAAAGCGTAAGTACATTCGGTTTTCAACAAATTAAATTGTTTGTAATTAAATAGTTTGTTGTAGAGATTAAGATAAGAACAAAAGATCGAGAGCCAGAAATATCTGGTTCTCGGTCTTTTGTTTATTTGGGATTACTATCTTGGTAAAAGGGAGATAGAGTTGTCCTTTTTCTAGTATAATCCTGATATTAAAAAAGTTTTCATCATGCTTTGGACATATGTTGGGAGGAAGAGAATATGAATATACAATCATATTTTTATAGAGGATAGAAATACATTAACTAGTTAGGAGAAATAATCGATGGAGTTCGAACTAGGGAGCATTTTGAAACTAGTGAAACGCAGGTTGTTGTTTATCATTGTGTTATGTATCACTGCGATGGGACTCGCCAGTTTCGTCAGCTATTATGTGTTGAAACCGAAATACGAGGCAACAGCGTCTATTCTTATTCAGGGGGACAGGCAAGAGAAAGCAATTAATGACATCATGGCAGGACAAAAGCTGGTAACAACTTACGGGGAGATCATCCGAAGCAGTAGGATAGCGGAAGAAGTCGTTAGAAGGCTCGAATTAAAGATGACACCGGAAAAACTGCTCGAACATGTCAAGACAAGAACCAATAGTGAGTCACTGTTAACAACCGTTATTGTGACGGACTCGAACGCACAACAGGCAACGGATATCGCGAATGGTTTCGGGGAGGCATTCAACGGGAATATACAATCCATTATGGGGGTAGAGAATGTTGTACTTCTCGACCGGGCGAAGGTTCCTACCGAGGCTATATCGCCTAAGCCACTATTCAATTTGGTGGTCGCATTTGGACTAGCGCTGATTGCCGGGATCGCCATTTCTATTTTAAAGGAATTGATGGATAAGACCGTGAACAGCGCCAAAGACATTCAGCTTGATCTGCAACTTCCTCTTCTAGGTACGGTGGGTAAATTGAAGTTACGTAAACGGCGGGTACGGACGAAAGCTAAATCAGTTGAAGGAGTTATTAGACATGAAGAAGAGAGTGCCAAAGCTATATTGCCTGGAACAACCGAAATCAGCTAATGCATCTATTTTTCGAACTATTCGATCCAATATTCGCTATACCCGAGTAGGTGGAGAAATTCGGTCGTTATTAGTCACAAGCTCTCTTCCAGAGGAAGGGAAGTCGACATTGGCCATGAACCTAGCTATATCGATGGCAGAGACCGGTAGGTCTGTGTTACTGATGGATGGGGACCTGCGTACGCCAACCGTACATAAGGCATTTGATCTTCCCAATTCGGTTGGGTTGAGCAGCATTCTGGTTGATCAAACTCGGCTGGAAGATTGCATTCATTCTATAAAATATTCAAGGGGACTTTCTGTGCTGACTTCTGGGCCTATCTCACCAGATCCGGCTGAATTACTGGGCTCCGAGGGGATGAAGGATTTATTTGCGGAGCTGAGCGAGCGGTGGGATACAATCGTCATCGACTCTTCATCTGTGCTAATCCCATTCTCGGATGCACTGACTTTGGCCAGGATGGCTGAGGGGGTACTGCTTGTTGTGAAATCTGGAAAAGTGTTGCTGAAGCACACGAGTTCTGCCAAACAGTTGCTTGAGCAACAAGGGGCTCATGTACTGGGAGCAGTGTTGAATCAGCGGAAAAGCAGTAGGCGTGAGAAGATCCGAAGTGAGGATTTTGCCGATTGGGCTTCATCTTCGGGAATGGTGTGATGTATCATGTCATTTGCCTCTCTTCGTTATTTATTCGGAAACATCACTTACGCAGGTGCTCAGTTCATCATTGTGATACTACTCAATAAATTCGGATCACCGGAAATCGTTGGGCAATATTCGCTTGGACTTGCGGTTACTGCACCCATCTTCATGTTGTCACATCTGCATCTTCGATCAGTCTTGATCGTGGACACATCTGGGAAATACGTCTTTGGGGATTTTATCGGCCTTCGGTTAGTAACGACCGCAGTTGCATTCACATTTACAGCAGGCTTTATCATCGTAAGTAGTTTTGACTGGAACACAGTACTTGTTATTTTCTTCATCAGCTTGTATAGGATCGTTGAATCCGTCAGTGATATCTTATTAGGTATCGTTCAAAAGCAAGAGAGGCTGGATCAAATCTCGATCTCAAGAGCTGCTAAAGGATTGTCTTCCATACTTATCTTCACATTCGTATTCATCCCTACACAGAGTCTCAATCTAGCTTTAATAGTTATGATCATCGGATGGCTGGCTATAACGATTGGATATGATGCTCGCAAAGCAAGAGCGCTTACAACCCTTATTCCAATTTTCAATAAGAGTAGTCTGTGGCAGTTGCTGATCGTCAGTTCGCCGCTTGGTGTTGTGTTGGCGCTGATGTCGCTTAATACGAATATTCCACTATACGCGATTTCTTACTTTAAAGGGGAATACGACTTAGGTATATACGCTTCGCTCTCCTACATGATCGTGGCATGCAATGTGGTAGTTACGGCATTGGGAGAAGCCATCACACCACGTCTTGCACGCTGGCACGCTGGTGGGATGCATCAGGAATTTAATTCTTTACTCCGTCGAATGATAGCGGTGGGCGTTGGGATAAGTGCAATTGCATGTGTCATCGGTTGGATGTTTGGGCAGCAACTTCTAACCTTGGTATACAGTCCTGATGTGGCACAAGAGATAGGGTTATTTCGTTGGTTACTCGTCTCTACCTTGTTAGTGTTTGTTTCGTCCTACCTTTGGTATGCCATTACTGCAACCGGGAAGTACAAAGCGCAGATTCCATTGTTTCTGTGCACAGTGATAACGAATGGGCTGGCCTGTCTTGTATTCGTACCCAAATTCGGGATGATAGGCGCTGCGATAGGAGCAAGCTTGGGATTATTCGTACAGATGGTTGGCAGCGTGATCGTACTATCTTATGTGATCGGTCAGGCAAAGAAACAAGTACAACGGGAAGTGGTTACATAGAGCTGTTTCCCATAGGAAAGTAGGGGGTTGTATGGCGTCTGCATCCGTTGTAGAGAGAACAATTAATAAAAAAGATACATTACACAACCCCTACACGATGAGCAAATTATTTCAGTTTGCGGTTATGGGTTACATCATATGCCTTCCCGCACAATTTGATATCGGAGGAGCATTCCGACTCGCACCGTCGGATCTCTTCTTATTGTTAGGTTTGTTCGCGGCTGGTGTACACCTTAAATTGGACCGCAGGCAGTTCAGCTCATGGCATTGGGGCATGTTACTTATCTTTGTCCTAGCCTCATTCGTATCCATCTGGCGCAATGGGTTCATTACTCAATACGCCTTGTTGCAAAAGGATGTTGGATTTATCCTCCTTTTGCTGACATATATCATGCTCATTCAGGCCGTAGACAGTTGGGAGCGGCTATATACGATGCTACGGGTCTTTCTGATGAGTGTACTATGGTTGAATGGCGTGGCCCTGTTCGCTTTCTTCAGCGGCGTGAAGGTCCCATTCATGGTGCAAGATGGACGTTTGTCCGGTATGCTGATTGATCCGAATGCATACGGGGGATTGCTTGTGACGGCGTTCGCCATTCATATCATGACGAGTGGTAGTGGGGTGAAGCTCCTTTGGGGATGGGTAAGCATAGTCGCTACGGTAACCTTGGCAGGTGGTATTATGATGACCTTCTCACGTTCGTCGTGGATCGGTCTAATCCTTGTGTTACTTACGCTTATGCTAAGTAATCCTTCGAGATTGATTAAGATCGGTATGGGGTTTATGACAGCTTTTGTAGTATTGCTGTTGTTTAAAGGTACGGCTTATCTAGATGTACTCGGATCAATGTCCAGTCGACCTTCGCAGATTCAGTCCCGCCTCGACATCATTAACAAAGCGTTGGATTGGATTTCACAAAGCCCGTTGTTCGGGATTGGTCTCGGTACATATAACTATGAACTACGCATTATCATTCATAATACACCACTTTGGTTTATGACGGAATTCGGTTTAGTAGGGTTGATGGTGTATGGAGGATTTATGGTCTGGTTCTTCATCGTCGGAATCCGTTCTTACCGTGCAGCGGATCCCATTCATAGACCGATTATTTTGGCATTACTACTGTCTCATGCCGCAATGATTGGACTTTCCATGGGCATCGAAGCATTATTCCAGCGCTATTGGTGGTTCATGATGGCTATGAATGCAGCGTGTATCCAATTAACGGACAAGAAATTGAAAGGAGAGTTGCACCATCGAACCAAGGGGATTGAACGAACGACCGGACGAGAGCTACGACAACAACAATCAGAACCAGAACAACAAGCACAACAAGAACAACAGCAAGATTATCCCGGCTGAAGTCAGCGTACCCGTAAAAGTTGCTTTTGTCGCTTCTATTTATGGGCATTTTGGCAACTTTCATTTACCTTACATGGATTTATTGCAGCAAAAGGGCTGCGAAGTGCATGCTTACGCGCAGCCAGGGGAAGAAAGACAACAATTGGAACGAAGGGGGATCGTATGCCACGATGTGCCCATTCAACGTAGCCCGTTACAAGTACAGAATTGGAAGGCTCTACGGATCTTAACTAAAAGCTTCCGTAAGGAAGGATTCCGCTTCGTCCATGTACATACACCAGTCGCTTCGATTCTCGGACGAATTGCGGCACGTAGGGCAGGCGTACCTTGCACATTGTATACAGCACACGGCTTCCACTTCTTCAAAGGAGCACCACTCCTGAATTGGTTGCTTTATTACCCGTTCGAGCGATGGATGGCGCGTTTTACAGATGTGCTGATCACAATTAATAAGGAAGATTTTGAGCGTGCCCTCAAATTTCCAGTGCGAAATAAAGTGACGTATGTGAATGGCGTTGGGATTGATCTCAAAGTCTACGGTGAACAGGAGGAGCATTCAGCGTCCAAAATAGAGACAACAGAGAGCCGTTATCAATTATTTGGTCTACCTCAAATTGACGAAGAAGAATCAGCGTTTATCTTGCTGTGTGTTGCTGAGTTGAACGCTAATAAGAACCAGAAACAACTGATCGAAGCGCTGTATCAGTTAACGGATCGGGCAGATAACATCCATTTGGCACTAGCGGGCACGGGTCCATCACAGCAGGCACTACTAGATTTAGCCAATCGGCTGGGGATCCAGAATCGAGTCCATATGCTTGGGTATCGACGAGATATACCAGATCTGCTGAGAGCATGTGATGCCGTAGCGCTGGTGTCATATCGCGAGGGCCTACCCCGGGCGATTATGGAGGCCATGGCAGCAGGTAAACCTGTGATCGGCACGCATATTCGTGGACTTCGCGATCTGATTGATCATGAATCAACAGGTATTTTGGTTCCGGTTGACGATGTGGCCGCAACGGCAAAGGCAATTCTTCAACTTCGTGATGATCCGGCTTTAGCTGCTGCGATGGGGGAAGCGAACAAGGTTAGGATCACGCGTTACGGGCTACCTGCGGTTCTCCATGACATGAATTCGATTTATATAGAAGCACTAAACGATCCGAAGCGGACGGTGATTCCTTTAGATAGGCAGGCACTGTCTGGGGAATAGGGCATTTCACACATATAAGTACAGGGACTATTGTGAACATTCGGTTAATAAGGGTGAAAGAAGTGATGAGGAGTATGAGGCTCGTACGTTTGATCTTGTTAGATGCGGGGATTGTTGCGGTTTCAGTGTTGTTTGTGTTTTTACTTCGCTTTGATTTTCAGATTCCCCAGCTTTACATGAACATGCTTCCAGTAGCGATAATCACATACATTACGGTACATATTTCCTGTTCTTTCGGTTTCAAAGCATATAACAGTATGTGGCGATATACCAGTATGGGAGAGATATTGTTGCTACTTAAAGTGACCGTCCTAACATTCGTTGGAGTTATCATTGTGAATGTATCTGCGCATATACTCGTTCCTTCCTACCGTCTGCCAATTTCTATTTATTTAACATCGGGATATGTATTTCTCGGTATTACTGGGATACGAATGGTCAGCCGTCTCCTAAATGATGGGGTTGTGATACCGAGAGCGAAAGATTCATTCGAAGGGAATCTACTTATCGTAGGAGCGGGGAAGGCAGGGATCCTTGTTACCAAAGATATCAAGCATTCCAAATTTAAGTTCATGAATCCGATCGCTTTCATTGATGACGATCCGACCAAACAGAAGCTTGAAATGATGGGATTACCGATTGTTGGTAACCGAAGTTATATTCCTGAAGCTGTTAAGAAATTGGATATTTCCTATATTATTATTGCTCTTCCGACCGCACCTCAAAGCGCCGTACTGGAGATTATCGAGATCTGCAAATCTACCAAAGCCCAGATCAAGCTGATGCCTAGTATGACAGATATTCTAGATGGAAAAATGGCAGTTAATATGATTCGTGAAGTGTCCGTGAATGATTTGCTTGGGAGAGCGCCAGTAGAGATCGACACAGAGGAGATTCGCGAGAATCTAGGAAGTGAGACTATTCTCATCACGGGTGCAGGTGGATCAATCGGTTCGGAGTTGTGCCGGCAGTTGGCTGTGTATCGGCCGAAGGAAATGCTGCTGTTAGGACATGGAGAGAACAGTATTTACCTCATTGAACAACAGTTACGCCAACTATACCCCCAACAGGTGATTCATCCAATCATTGCAGATATTCAGGATGTGTCGCGAATCGAAAGTGTCTTTCAAAGTTTCCGACCTACGATCGTATATCACGCCGCCGCGCACAAACATGTTCCACTGATGGAGATGAATCCAGTAGAGGCGGTCAAAAACAATGTTATCGGAACGAGGAACGTAGCGGAGGCGAGTGACAAATACGGCGTCAAGCGATTCATCCTTATCTCGTCAGACAAAGCGGTTAATCCGACCAGTGTGATGGGAGCTACGAAGCGAGCGGCGGAAATGATCATTCATGATCAGAATTCGTTCAGCAAGACGGCGTTCGCAGCTGTTCGTTTCGGTAATGTGTTAGGCAGTCGAGGTAGCGTTATCCCCCTATTCAAAAGACAAATTGCAAATGGTGGCCCTGTGACGGTGACGGATATGGAGATGGTGCGTTATTTCATGACGATTCCCGAAGCGGTACAGTTAGTCATTCAGGCTAGTGTGCTAGCCGAAGGGGGCGAAGTGTTTGTATTAGACATGGGCAAACCAGTGCGTATATATGATTTGGCACGGGATTTAATTCGCTTGTCGGGATTGGAACCTGAGAAGGATATTTCCATTGTGATCACCGGCATTCGTCCTGGTGAAAAGCTATATGAGGAACTGTTGACGGAAGAGGAAGGGTTGATTGTTACCCAGAACTATCGGATTATGATCAGCCGTCCGCAAAGCGTCTCTAGGTCCGAAATGCATATGGTGCTTGGTGTTCTGGAGAATTTGTGTAAGCGTTACGAATATGTTCCGAGCAGTCAACAGATCAAAAAACTATTAAAGCAACTTATACCAAGTTATACGGGATTTCAAGAAGAATTGCAGGTAAGCAGTCATGAGCTTGAACGAATACCAACTGAAGTTCATGTAGGAATATGAGCGATAAAAATGTGATCAAGATTTCCTAGGAAAAAGGGAGACAGGATGATTACGGAAGAATTGATCCGTCATGAGGCGGAGGTGAATTCATAATTAAGGCACTTCTTTTTAAGCAAAAAGAGAAGGTTAGGAGGTGTACTTACATGTATCGCTATATGAAACGAGGCTGCGATATAGTAGGAGCGACCTTAATGTTATGTCTGTTTAGTCCAGTCATGGCTGTGGTGTCGTTGTTGATTTGGATGAAGCTGGGAAGCCCAATCTTGTTCAAGCAGAAGCGACCAGGAAGAGGAGAGAAACCATTCTACATCTACAAGTTTCGATCCATGGCTGAACTGTACGATACGGAGGGTCGACTATTATCGGATGATCGCCGTTTTGTGAAGTTCGGAGGGAAGATTCGGAGACTGAGTCTAGATGAGCTACCGCAATTGGTGAATGTGGTGAAGGGAGAAATGAGCCTGATTGGACCGAGACCTCTGCTCATGCGTTACAGCCCATATTACTCGGAACGGGAGAAGTTGCGATTCACTGAAAGACCGGGTATTACGGGACTAGCGCAGGTGTCTGGGCGTAACCTTTTACCTTGGAAAGAGCGGCTTTCTTATGATGTTACTTATGTCGAAAAGTTAAGTTTACGACTAGATACTCTAATCTTATGCAAAACAGTGCTGAAGGTAATTCGACAAGATGACATTGTAGAAAATCCCGGACAGCATAGTCTTCCCTTAGATGAGTACAGGATGAATAAAAAGGAGGGATCGGCATGAATGTGCGGTTTAGTCCGCTGCATGAAGATGATATTTACCATGCATGCCGGCTCTTGCGGTGCTATTTACCTGAGCAGGTATATAATCAGACCATTTTTGCTTGTTCGGGTTACGCTGCTTATCTACAAGCGGCTTGTAAGTGTGGGAGCCATTCTACGACACTTCTGATCGGTGCTTATTCAGGAGATCTTCTCATTGGATTCGCTGAGTGGCGAAGAATGGAACAGATGTTTGTTCTAAACAATTTGAACGTAGATGCTGCTTATCGCAAGTATGGTATCGGCGGTCAGCTCGTGGCGTACGGTGAGAAGTTAGCTCGATTGGAAGGCGTTAATAAGTTGGCATTGGATGTGTTTTCATGGAATGAACAAGCCCATGCTTGGTATCTTCGGCTTGGTTTTTCAGAGGAAGGGCGTACTTACTGGTACGAGGGGGACTTGGGCAAATCGTTGAATGCTATGGAAGATGCTAATACAGCTGTAGCTCAGCGTGATGAATCGCCCGGGTTGGACTACATCATTGATGATTATCCAATGGCAGAAGCACATCATATAAAGTATGGGTTTTCTTCTTTTAGGATTAGGACGAAACAAAAGACTTCAATAGTGGGACGGCTAGGTGAACGGTATTATCGTATCCAAACGCAAAGTGGGGAGTGGGACGGATGCTATCATCTGACCAATGTGCTTAACGAATTGGATAGAGCACGGAAATTACTTGTACTTTCGCCGGATGCATTCTTGCCTGAGATAGATCCTCGTCTGATCTTAAGCAGTGAAAGTATTCGAATGATCAAAATATTAGAGAATCAGGAGGAGTTGTATGAGTAGCTTTATCGTGCTTCATAGCTCGCAATCGGATGAATGGGATTCCTATTTGAATCAGATGTACGAGAAGGATATCTATTTCTCCTCAGCTTATTTTCGGTTGTTCGAGGATGAAGAACATCAACGCGCGGAGCTGTTTGTATATAAGCTTGGGGACCAGCTCATTATGTATCCGTACTTGCTTCGAACGATTAGTCACCTTCCCGCAATAATCAAACTGGGATTGGAAGGTGAATGGTACGATATCAGCACGCCTTATGGATACGGTGGACCGATATCTAATGTTTCACCGGGAGCTGAACGAACTGAGTTGTACAGGCAATTCGGGGAAGCTTTCTCCGAATACTGCAGAGAGAAGCGGATCCTGACCGAGTTTGTACGCTTTCACCCGTTAATAGGTAATGCCACCGAATACCAAAGCGGGTTAAAGACGGACTTCATTCGGAATACAGCTTATATGGATTTGAGAGTTGATTCGGAGTCGGAGCTAATGAAGAACTATTGTAGTAATCATCAAAGAAACATTCGCAAAATAAAGTCATCACCATTTACAATTCGCAAGTCGGATCTGCGGGCTCGGATCGAGCCCTTTAGCACTTTGTATTATGGAACGTTAAAAGATTTACAGGCGGATTCTTTCTATTATTTCACGCAAAAATTTATCAGGGATACATCCCATTTGCTTACGGGAAACTTAGAACTGTTCGAAGCCATGGACGGGGAGAAAACAGTAGCGGCCTGCATTGTGATCCATGAGCGACCCTGGATGCATTATCACCTGTGTGGGTGGGATAGGGAATATCTACATTGGTCACCGACCAAAATGCTCATTCACGCAGCAGCTTTATGGGGGATGGAGAATGGATTTGAACGTTTTCATCTTGGTGGGGGTTATAAGGGGAATGATAACTTATTTCAATTCAAACATAGGTTCGGTACTCACCTAGAACCACTAGACTTTTGTTTAGGTAAGCGTATATTCTTTCCCGAACTGTATGATCGGATTCTGTCGCTCAATGACATTCACGTAGAAGGAAATTACTTTCCACTGTATAGACAACCAGCTTTTTTGGAACAAAACACCTTGGATCACGCTGTTAAATAAGTTGATATGTATTCTATCTAGACTTAATTATCTAGATAGAGAAGGGAGCTTCGCATGAGTATTATTCAACCTAGCATACAGGAACGGATCCTATTATCCCCTCCGCATATTAGCGGTCGTGAGCAGGCCTATGTGACGGACGCATTCCAATCGGGATGGATCGCTCCAATTGGCCCGCATGTCGACGCTTTTGAGAGAGAGATGGCCACCTACACAGGTTCGAAGGGCGCACTTGCGTTAAGCTCTGGAACGGCAGCGATTCATCTCGCACTGCGTCTTGCGGGTGTCTCGCAAGGTGATTACGTGATTTGTTCGACGCTCACATTCGTTGCGAGCGCTAATCCTATTCTATATATGGGTGCTACGCCCGTATTCGTCGACTCAGAGCCCGTGACATGGAACATGTGTCCACTAGCATTTCAGCGGGCTTGCCGAGATTTGAATGAGAAAGGAATCCTGCCCAAAGCAGCTATTGTTGTCAATTTGTATGGACAGAGCGCAGACATGAAGCCTATTGTCGACATCGCCGATCGGTATGGGATCACGTTGATTGAAGATGCTGCCGAATCGCTTGGTGCTGTTTATCATGGAAAGGCAAGTGGTACCTGGGGACGATTCGGCATCTATTCATTCAATGGCAATAAGATCATTACGACCTCAGGTGGAGGTATGCTGGTGTCGGACGATATCGATGCGTTAGAACAGGCACGGTTCTGGTCTACGCAAGCCCGTGACGTTGCACCACACTATCAACACTCCGAGATGGGTTACAACTATCGGCTCAGCAACCTATTAGCAGCTATTGGTCGGGGGCAATTAGAACTTCTTGAGGAGCGAGTCGAACGACGTAGACATATTAGTCAGACGTACATGGACCACTTGAGTTCTATATCGGGACTCCATTTCATGCCAGAAGCCCCGAATGGCCGAAGCACTCGTTGGTTGAGTGCTGTAACGATTGATGAAGAGATTGTGGGTGTCTCTTCCAATCAACTCTTGGCTTGCTTGGAACATCACAATATTGAAGCTAGACGTGTATGGAAACCACTTCATTTGCAGCCTTTGTTCGCAAGCACCTTCTATTATCCTTACTTAGAGGGATATAGCGTGGCTGATCAATTGTTCACAACCGGGATATGCCTACCCTCTGGAAGTTCTTTATCGGAGGAGAATCAGGAACGTGTAATTGAGACGATAAAGTCATGTATTCAGAAGAGGTTTACGTAGCCCATCTGGTCTTTCTGCTGTACCACCAATAATAGAAGTGACTGCGCTGTCAGCCATGATGGTCGTTGTCACCGAATCGTCGGGGATAGGGGACTCATGTGTGGTACAAACACCACTCTAATAGGGCGAAAGGAGCTTTTTTATTTGAAAGTATTAGTAACAGGAGGGCTTGGATTTATTGGGTCGCATGTTGTTGATCGGCTCATAAGACATGGCGTTGAGACCGTGATTGTAGATAATCTATCTGGTGCTTCTGGCTCGTTCTATAAGAATCCATCGGCAGTTCTACATAAATATGATATTCAGGACGAGGCACTCGATGATGTGTTTGGCCGGGAGAAACCAGATGCTGTCATTCATTTGGCTGCGCAGATTGATGTAAGAGAATCACAGAGGAATCCGTTGTTTGATGCGAACGTGAATATTCTCGGAACACTAAACGTTCTGCGCTTGTGTCAGACCCATAGTGTGCACAAAATTGTATACGCCTCTTCGGCAGCTGTATACGGAAATCCTGAATATTTAAGCATTGATGAGATGCATCCTTTAAATCCTCAATCCTGCTATGGCGTATCCAAAAGTGTTCCTGAGTTTTACATTCGACAGTTCGCTAGTATGCATGGGCTTAAGTATACGATTCTCCGTCTTGCGAATGTGTATGGACCAAGGCAAAGTTCACATGGGGAAGCTGGGGTCGTCTCGGTTTTTCTGGATCGAATGAAAGATGGCAAAGGTCTTGTTATTTATGGGGACGGGGAACAGACAAGGGATTTCGTCTATGTAGAGGATGTGGCAAAAGCATTTGTAAATGCGGTTCAGACAGATGAAATGGTGGACAATCAGACAATGAACATAAGTTGTGGAGTAGCGACCTCGATTAATACCATTGTTGGGATGATCGGTGATACTACAGGTCGAAATTTCTTGACAACCTACCAACAGGAACGACCGGGCGATATTCTTCACAGCTATTTAAACAATAGTAAAGCACAAGAATTGATGTCTTGGTCACCAGACCATGATCTTAAGATGGGGCTAGAGAAGACGATTGTCGCCCGGTTGACTGTAGGAAGAGCAGTGGATAACTAATCGCAACAATGGAAGGAGGCAACCATCATGGAACGCAAAATGAATACGGAAATGTTCGTTCTGCGTAGCATAGCCTGCTTAAGTATTGCGCTACTGCATGCCTTATATCGGGTTTACGACGACGGAAATACACCTTGGGTGGAATCAGTGGGTCTATTGCTTACGTTCGGTACACCGGTATTCGTGTTTATCTCCCAATTCGTACTATCATTTGCTTACCCAGATGGAATTCCAGCGAGGTTTTGGGAGAAACGGATCAAATATATTTTCCTGCCGTACATTTTTTTCGGTGCTTTATATGCAGGATTAAAAGGATTTGAAATGTCGAGCAGTCAAGGTGTTTCACTTATTCAGGCTTGTTGGTATTATCTTTGGCGTCATCTGCTTCTTGGCGATTTTCACGGGTACTTTATCCTTATTATCTTTCAGTTCTACGCTCTACACATCTTGTTTCAAAAGCATGCGAAGCGATTCTCGCCTCAAAGTATTCTGATTGTGTCGTTCGTTATAAACGTAGTTTACTTAGGCTTCTTTAATTTCACTAAGCCTGTTGATACGGTAGTCACTCATTATATTTGGGATAAAATGTACTGGATATTCTCCCCAGGGTGGATTTTCTATTTCACCGTGGCCTATTACTTAGGACGCAATGAGACATGGTTCCGGGAAAAGCTGAAACAGTTCCGATGGTACGTGTACACACTTCCGGTATTAACTGGGGCGCTTGTGCTGTTCGTTAATGGGCAAGGCTGGATTACAGCACATAGTTCCAAGCGAATAGATATGTTTCTATTCAGTTTGAGCATGATCCTGTTACTCTTCATGGTGGCCTCATCGATGCGGACAGTACCACGTGTCCTGGAGTGGAGTAGTAGGTACTCCTTTGGGATATATTTGCTTCATCCATTATTGTTGGCAGTGTTTGCCAAACTTCCTTCCTCGTTCGGGTTCCAAGACTTAGGGCTACTCAGTGTTGGGCTACAATTTATCGGGTGTGTTGTGGGTTCGGCCATTATAATGAACATAGCGAATCGCATCCCAGGTGGATCCTATGTATTCGGTCGTATCGGAATTGGGTTAAATCGGAGTAAGACACCTATATATCCTTCTGTTATCCTATAATTTTTTTCCTCAATGATCGATTACAGGTGGAGGTGCATTGGTGAGACGGATTAGAAGAGTCGGATTCATTGGGTTACTTATTCTGATTGTAGTGGCTGGTACCTGGATCTGGGGAGTGTTACATTCGGAACATCGATTCCAAAAGGCTGTCCTTAATCCCCTGACGATACCCAGTTCGAAAATTTATCCAATGGCTGAGGGGATGGAGCAGTCGGTGGACACGCCAAATCGTCTTCCTAATACGGAAGGATTTCTACCATCTACGCAAGTGCCCACTGCATCACAAGCTGCTTCAGAAAAAGAAACCTCATCCTTTAATGTTGTGTTAATTGGAACCGATACTTGGGGTGGGGAAATCTCGCGAGCAGACACGATCATGGTTGCACATGTAATGCCGAGTCAGCGGAAGGTAAATATCGTCTCGATACCGCGAGATACTCGGGTTTATGTGCAAAAGGTGGGTTATACCAAGATCAATCATGCTCATATTGTTGGTGAGTCAAAGGGTGGTAATCAGCAGGGAACGTTGACACTCGTCCAGGCCATCAGCGACTTTATGAATATCCCCATACATCACTACATCAAGACAAATTTCTCCGGGGTACGTGATTTCATAGATTCGATCGGTGGGGTCGATATGGTCATCGACCAGGATGTGACCATAACCCCCGAGATTACGATCAAGAAAGGCGAGCAACATCTGGATGGAGAGCATGCACTCTACCTAGCGAGGGAAAGGTATTCCACCAAAGATGGCGATTTCAGTCGTCAACGGGAACAATTCCATATCGTTCGAGCCGTGGCTGAACAGCTACTGGAACCCGAGCATATTCCTGACCTAGCTGGATTACTACTGAAAGAGAAGAATGACATTATCGATACAAGCTTTAGTGACAGTGACTTGATCAGTCTTGCTTGGTTGTTCAAGGGCATGGAATCTGATGATTTCACATATGAGCAAATTCCTGGTAAAAACAGTTTCGGACCTGATCCGTTAGTCGGGTCTAAGGTTTACTACTGGAGTGCAGATTTGACAGAAGTAAATTCACTTAAGGAACGTCTGTTTACGGAATAAGGGAGGACGGGAGTGGTTGTTTCAGGATGATGATCATCAATGTGCGGAGCTATTTGTATATATACGGGGGGTTCAGCTTATTACGTATCCTTTCTTGCTTCGATCGTTATGTGTTCGTATCTTGGTCTTTCTTTCAGTTCCGTCAAATGCTTGAATATAAATCTGTTATGTCTGGCTCGAAAGTTATTGCAGTTGATCCAAAATACACTTCGCAGACATGTCCGAAATGTGGTCATACAGAGAAGGCAAATCGAGACAAGAAGAATCATGTTTTTTGTTGCAAAACGTGCCAATACACATCTAATGATGATCGTGTAGGAGCAATGAATCTTCAACGAAAAGGAATTGAGTACATCGTTGAAGTAACTACATAAGCATATCTTTTGTAGTTGGGTAGCTGTCAACCTGCCCTGATGTAACGCCATACTAAGGAAGGAGATTCGCAAGTTATCGTTCGCACTTCTGGGCAGTTACAAGCTCGTGACTTAAGTCATGAGTTGTTGATGTGATATGTATTCCACCTGGACCAAACTGTCCAGATGAAATGATTATATTTGATTATTTAGCCTTCCAGCCTGTCGAACCCGTGCCGCTCTCCTTTACATACAAGGTAGTTTGCGCTGCACCATCTGTTCGCATAGCTAGACTTCCGACCGGAGCAGTGAGGCTACCCTCAGGAGAACCTTCCACCATGAATACTGCTGGAAGCAGTGTACCTCCGGTGAGGCGAAGTGCCCGGTTGAAGTTGCCGTAGGTGGAGAACCATTCCGTAAGTGAATACGGATTGTACAAGGTGCCAAGTGACGTACCTTGCATACCTATCAACGTTTCGAATTCAAGAATGCGTTTCACCTTTACGTTTCGAGTATCAAAGACGGCTACATTGTTAAGATGCAAGGAAGGTTTAGCGGCACCATAGGAGGAGACCAATACTACCTGATTGGTACCACTGTTACGGACGATCATATTATCGACAGTTGCCATTGTATTAGATTCCGTGGTGAATAATTGCAAAGTACTCCCTATTAAGTCTTGTGCATCGAGTGTCCCTACATAAAGATCTCCTCCGTCGATTCGAACGCCACTTGCCAGCGTAGAACCCGATCCGTACATTCCTAGCGAGCCGATGTGCAACCTTGGCTTACCACCAGCAGCATTGAAGGCTGAGTAAATTGCAGGGCCGCCTATACCATCGAATCTAGCACTCGCGATATCGATAAACTGCGAATAAATCGTCTGAAGACCGTAAGTGGCTTTATGATCTGTGGAGCGGATCGTCAAATGGCTAATGTTCATCGTTAGTCCATATGACAATAATGCAGGATTCGTCGTTCCAGCCACACGCATGTCGAGAGAACCGATGTCGAGTGTCCAACGTCTTGCAATGGCATCCGTAAGTCCAGCAGATAGATCATTACCGAAGCCAATGGTAGTCAACGAGTCGATTCGTTGATAAAAGCTACGTGTTCCTTTGAACTCGTCGGGTTCCAAATCGAGTGAGTTGGCTCCTTTAAATTCTGGAGCACCACCAAGACTATTGTTTAGTACCGCTCTGTTGACATGAAGCTGATCTACGAAATGGAGAACGAAGTTTTTTCGTCCAGCCATTTCACAGCGCACATAGCCGATTTGTACATTGATGGATGGATCTTCTTCTGTACCACCAATAAAAATATTATCACCATAACAATCATGGGAGTACACCGATTCGATCCTTACACTTTGTGCGGAAGAAATGAACAAGCCGTGAAGCTGATCGTTGACTGCTGATTTCACGGTGGAAGCACTTCCATCTATTTCGAGACTGCCAGATATCGTGATGTTAGAAACGTTGAAGATGACGAGAACCCGAGTATCTGATGGTGGGTTCGAGGCAAGCACCAACTTGGATCCGGGTTCGAAGTGTAGATTGCTTCCGGTTGGCATACGAAGGCACCACCAGTCCAAAAGTGAAGGATTACGCATGTGCCCGGAAGAGACTTTGTATACGCCGGGTGGGAAGATCACAACTTTGCGGTTGGTGTTCCCAGCATTAATTGCATTTTGAATGGCTACGGTGTCGTCCTGGATACCGTTACCTTTGGCCCCGAAGGATCGGACGTTCACGTAACCGTTTGTCTCAGGATCCAACTTAATAGAAGTGACTGCGCCGTCAGCAATGGTGGTCGATGTTACCGAACCGTTTGGAATAGGGGGAGTTGCCATGTGCATTCACTCCTTTTTTTCTGTTTTCGTAGTTTATGTGAATCTAGTATAAGATGTGTGATACAAACACCTCTCTAAAAGGCTGGAAGTAGCCTTTTTTTGAAAGTATTAGGAACAGGGCTCATTCCTCGTTCGGGTTGTAAGACTTTGTGTTTTTCGAGTATCGTGTATCGAACCTAGTCTATTCTATAGCAGGACTCACTCGGATATATAACTAAAAAGGCCACTAAACACAGGGTATCCGTGTGATTAGTGGTCCATTCTAGGTACGAAAATTTATGGGTTCTTGGTTTGCCTTTTATTTGTGTTGGGCTCTTCTAACAGCAAGACTTACTGCTATCATAACAAGGAGATTGACTGATAAAGCGATAATTCCAACATTCAAATCCTTCGCTGCCTGTGGTAAAGATGGAAACAAGGAACCAATGGTTGAATCACTAATCGTAACATAAGCTACGATAGCTAAGCCGCAGATAATCCCAGCGATAGCGCCATATTTATGAACGAAATTATTCTTTCTTAGACTAAAGAGAAGCGAAGGGAATAATTGTGTGATTAAGCTATATCCCATGAGTATTAATGCAGACATTGTCTCGCCACCGTTTAAAGTGAAGTACACCGATATAAGGGCTATCACAGGAACAAGGCATTTTGCTAATCTTACAACAGTCTGATCAGAGATTGAAGGTACGAACTCTTTGAAGACGTTCTTTGATAGCAGTGTTGCTACACTCATTAATAGCATAGACCCCGGTACTAATGCGGTCAACAGACCAGCTCCACCAATGATGCCGATAAACCATGGATCAAAGGTCTCGATCGAAAGACGGAGTAAGGAGAGATCTGCATCGGCTCCTTCGAGTCCAGGCACTTTCAATATGGCAGCAAACCCTACGAAAAAGACAAATAACAACATGAGTGTATATAACGGGCTGATAATCGCATTTTTGCGAAATACTTTCCCACTACGGGCCGAATAGACTGCACTGAAGACTTGGGGCCACATGTAAAACCCGAATACGAGTAAAATTACTGTGGATATAAACCACGAAATACTGAGTCCCTGATCAGGAAGTTTTAGAAATTCAGGTTTAACTACATGAATAGCTTCAAACATTGCTTGGAAACCACCATAGTAATGAATAGGAAGATAAATTCCTAAGAACCCTATGATCACGAGCATCATGATATCTTTAATGACAGCTATCCAAGCTGAGCCGTGTATGCCAGAAAGCATCACATAAATAGTAAGACAGATGGCACCCATCCAAACCGCGGTAGATATGGATATGGCGCCATAAGAGGCTTCAGATACAATAATCCCTAGACCTTTTAACTGTACGACAATCACAGGAATCATCGACACTACACCAACAAGCGCAGATAGGATCCCTAGAATAGGGCTTTTATACTTACTTGCAAAAAAATCAGATTGAGACATTAGATTATGTTTTTTGGCATATTCCCATATTTCTGGAAGAAGCCAATAGGACAATACATAAGACAATGTTATGTAGATAAGGACGTATAAAGCAGGTGCACCTTTACCATACGCCCAGCCGCTACCGCCAAGAAAGGAAAAGGTCGTATAAATTTCTCCAGCCATCAATAGAAAGACGAATACTGCACCAAATCCGCGTCCTCCAACCGTCCACTGCTCCAAATTCATATCTTTTCCCTTGGTTGAACGAATTCCTAGCCAGATCGATAGAAGTAAAAATCCTGTAATAATGAGAAGGGCAATATTCATTCCTGTTCACCTTCCCGGTTTCTAGGGTCCAACTTATACATGATACCCAAAATAACGGACGTAAGGACCACCCACATCGCCATCCAGAACATATAAAAAGGCATCCCTAATACATATGGTTCTATTCTATTGACAAAAGGAAGTAACCCCAAAATGCCTATAAAAGGAACGATAGAAAGAATATAAACAATTTTCAAAAACAAACCCTCCATTCTTAAAAAATGAAACTTTTAATGATAACTTATATACCTTACACTATTTGCATATCAAATTTAAAGTTAATACGGCATATTTTTTACCAAATATCATCTGAATATCCGACTTTATCGAATTTATAGGGAGACAGCAGCGGGGAATGTAGAAGGAATCACGGTTTAATAGTTATGGGAAAAAGTGTAAACTAATAAGAAGGTTAGAAAAAATGAATAGTAGCGGCTGGGGGAGATCATGAACTATAAGAAAAAGAAGAGAGTTAATCTATTCATTTCATTAGTACTTCTAATGGTAGTAATAATTGGTGCTTCGATCATTGGGGCAAGAGTTGGGAATACCAACACAGAAATCAAGAAGAACACTCAACCTGACTTATACGAACTAACTACTCCTGAAGATTGGTCCATAAGAACACTACCTTTTTCATCCTTGTCTTTCGAAAAAAATGGAAACGTGATAGGTGGAGTTGATGTAGTCGAATACTATCCAGACCAACCTATTTTTCAATTACGATCCAATCATACAGAGGTCATTGAATCCAAAAAACTAGAAGGTTATTTTACAGAAGCCGTACTGGAAAAGTTAAAACAAACACCTCCAGCTGCATCGGGTGATTTGACTGTAACTGGATCCACACACATCTACTTTGTTCTAAAGGATAAGAATAAGGCGTACGATCTACATTTTAAGACTCAAGATGTTGATGAACAGACGGCTTTAAGTATAGCTAAAAGTCTTAAATTAAAATAAAGTAAATTAGTAGAATAAAATAATATATGAAGTGAGTTCTCGAAAACTTCAAGGAGGTTTGTAATTATGAAAAATGAAGAATGTAAGTTGTCACCAGAACAACGTGCAGAACTACTTAGAGCATTGGAAACACGGTTTGAAAAAAACATAAACCGCCATAAAGATATTGTATGGACTAACGTACAGACAAAGCTGGAAGCTAATACTGAGAAACTATGGTCACTCAATGAAATGGAGAGAACCGACGGTGAACCGGATGTTGTTGGTTATGATGAAGAGACGGGCGAATACATTTTCTATGACTGTTCAGCAGAAAGTCCTAAAGGTCGCAGAAGTGTTTGTTACGACAATGAAGCACTAGAGTCAAGGAAACAACATAAACCGGAAAATAGCGCTATTGAAATGGCGGGTACGATGGGCATTGAGCTGTTAACAGAAGAACAGTATCGGGAACTACTGAACCTTGGAAATTTCGATATGAAAACATCGAGCTGGGTGAAAACACCATCTGACATTAGAAAACTCGGCGGTGCTATCTTTGCTGATTACCGCTACGGTCATGTCTTTGTGTATCATAACGGTGCAGAATCTTACTATGGCGCCAGAGGGTTCCGTGGATCGCTCAGGGTCTGAGCTTTGTACAAAAAGTGAAGTGTATTGAGTGCGTTAATGGATAAATCGCTGTGTATTGGTATGCTATGAATAACATTGTGCTGCCAGTAATTTATCCATATAATAGGATATATGTTAATAATTAAAGAGTGGAGGAACCACGATGATACCCTCAAATAAAGTTACTTGGTTTCAAATTCCGACAGATGATGAGGAACGGGCATGGAATTTTTATGGGCAAGTTTTCGGTTGGAACAAGGAAGAAGTTTACGCAAACAAAAATATAGTGGGTGCTATAAACGGTGAAATCGTTAAACGCAGCGAAGAATTGAAGGAACCGCGCCTAGTAATTAGGGTCGACGATGTAGATGGAATGATTGAACGAATCTTGAAGTGCGGCGGTGAAATCGCGACGCAACGAACCGAAATTTCCGAGATCGGCATGGTGTTTGCTTCATTTGCGGACACGGAAGGAAATATTATCAATATTGTTGGGGACATGTAACAAAAGACAGTGATTTATCGAAGGGAGGAGCATCCTTCTCGGTCTTCGACTAGGAGGTGATTTGCCTTCTTTGTTAGAAGGGAGGCAGCAATGCTAAAAGATGATAACCCTCTTGACCTTCGTGTGAACTATGCCAATGGAGGAAGAGGGTTATTTTACAACTGCATACACTATTAGTGCTTGCTCACCATGCTGATTGCGATCACTGAAATGCCGCAAAGATGTACAGTGCTAATCAGAACGGTTTATATAGACTCCGAAATTGATTCGGTCGGTGTATAGTTTACTTTTTAAATGATCGAAATAAAGCTGTAACTCTAAATGATACTATTGGTTAATTGCATCTTTCTCTGACTTTTTCAACCCTTTAAAGACCAATTCATAAGAGTGATCTATCATTTTACATAATTCTAGTTCTGAAAGAGTACCATCGATCAAGATCGTGTTCCAGTGGTTTTTGTTTAAGTGATATCCCGGAGTAATCGAAGTGTATTGTTGTCGTAAACTTTCCGCCATAAATGGATCACATTTCAAACTGATTTTTAGATGGTTATTTTGGTTAGAAATCAATGCAAACATTTTGGATACAACTTTTATGACTAGGACATCGTCACCGAATGGATAATCCTCTAGGCTGCCCTTTTTTGACAGACAGTAACTCGTTAATAATTGTAAGTTCATATTGATCTATTTCCCCTTGGACTGAGTTAATTAATAATAAAATTATAGCTGATATTGCAAGCAATGTTAATTATAGAAACTAGTTATTATGGATTTGGCAGCGAAATGGAAGAGGTGTTACGAAAGAAACTGATGCAAAATTGATTAGTACTTCAAGAAATGAAGAAGTAAAACTTTATGCGACTAAAGAAACGAAGAATGGAATAGAAGGGGTAACCTTAAATATTAATGGAAGTCAAAAATACTTTAATTGGAAAATCCCTGATACGGGAACCAAACCGCAGGTATTCTATACTGATCTTAAGGGTGATGGTAAAGAAACCGTAATTATCATCCAGATCGGCCGTGGGACAGGATTAGATACCTATGATATTCAAGTAATTAATACCGAAGATTTCTCAGAGATTAAAGTACAAAGTTATTTGGACATTGTTGCCGACCAGATTGAATCGTATGTAGCTAAAAATGATAATGGTGGTTTAGCGATTATAGTTAAAACGCAAGGAAAAGAGTATAACTTTGATTATGATTATGATCCAGCTCCGAATTACCATCAAGATGAGCTCGCTTTCGGTGGTGTAGTTATTTATGAAGTAGAGAATCAAAAAATAAGATTAAACATCACGGGATCTGTTGGAGTATCGCCAACATATGTATGTGAATTCCATATCACATATAAATTCGACAGTGTCAAGAATGAATTTATTGTGGATCTAATTAATGTTGAACCTATTGAAAATTAAGAAAAAAGGATGACTAATAACCTTATTTACAAACTCTACACATCATGAGGTCAATTGCGTTTATTTACAACATCATACATATGATCACGGGAGACCTAGCAGTAACAAGCACGAAATGCACGGCAACGATAAGCTTCACACCTTATGATACTTGTGAAAGGAGGGGGAGCGATGGATTGGTTAGAACGGATGAATCGTGCACTCGACTATATTGAAGGTCACCTCTATGGAGATATCGATAATGAACAAGCAGCACGGTTAGCCTTATGCTCGGTGTATCATTTTCAAAAAGTATTTTCCATTATTACGGGTGTTTCGCTTGCAGAATATATTCGACGTCGCAGATTGACAATGGCTGCTTTCGATATTCAGCATAGTCAAACCAAAATAATCGATATTGCATTAAAATACGGTTATGAGTCACCTGAAGCATTCGCACGTGCCTTTCATGCGCTACATGGATTGACTCCAACCTCAGCTCGTGGGGAAGGGGCAATGCTTAAAGCGTATCCCCGAATCTCTTTTCATATATCAATTCGAGGAGATGTAGCTATGGATTATCGAGTGATTAAGAAAGAAGCATTCTCAGTGTATGGTATCGACCGTGTGTTTACAGCCGATCAAGAAAAGCAGTTTACAGATATACCCCAATTTTGGATTGACTGCGCGCAGGATGGAAGCCTCGAGAAGCTGGCTCTATCGGCACAAAAGGACAAAGATGATGAGCTTAGTATGATTAACGCTATATGTTGGAGTAATGAGGGCAAGATGGATAGTTCCTTCCGCTATATGCTGTTTAATTACATGGCAGATCATTGTAACGCAGAAGGTTACACTGTGCTGGATGTTCCTGCATCAACATGGGCTATCTTCAGAACAAGAGAGCATTCAGAGGAAGAGACGAGTACTGTTATTCAGGAAATGATTAAGAGAATCTATACAGATTGGTTACCGACAGCATCATATACTAAAATTGATGAATATGAGATGGAGCTGTATTTTGGGAAAGATGAACATTGCTATTGTGAGGTATGGTTACGGGTTGTTCCTAAGCCATAGATCATGTGTTTTGCAAGCTTTGCAGAAGTGTAGATTATCTTCTCAGGCATTCTTCGTCTTCGTTCCTTGGAAATGTAATTAAATGGAATTTTGGGAGACATAGATTAAGATGGAAACAAACCAGAGCCTTCGGGTCGCTATCCAAAAATCTGTACAATTTCTAGAATCTGCTCCGAATATGGAGTTAGATCGTTGCGAGCACAGCCGTGAAAAATGGGACGGTGCTTGATGACATATGGCTGTGATGTGGACAAGGAGATGCCTTGGATTCGCAAATGGTTCTTACAGCATCAACAGTCTGATGGAGGATTAAACTGCGATCCGGAAGCTTATATACATTCTAATAAAAGCTCTATTGTTTCAACTCTACCTCCACTAGAGGCTATTCTGTGGTATACAAACCGCGATTTCACGGAGCAGGAAGCGATCTTCTTGGATGAAGGTGCACGTTATTTGATTGAACATCGTCTCGTATGTTCTAAACAAACGGGGCATATCATCGATACGGAATGGCTGAAACCTTGTTTTCCAAGGTTTTTTGAATAGGATATATTGCGTGGCATGTCCTTCTTAGCAGTATGGTCACGACGCAGAGACAAACCGCTGCCAGTTGATCTACTTCTAGAAGGCGTGCAACTGCTAGACAGCTATATCGAAGCAGGAACTTTACGAATCGGTAGGCAAGTATCCGATCCACAAGGTCCATGGGGCGGAAATACCTTTGACCTTCTAGAAGAAGTATCCGTAATCGGTGATGTTTCACCTTATCTAACCAAGCAACTAACTAGTATTGTAGAGGAATTAAAGTAAGACGCGATAGCGAGCGACAACAATGCTGATGAGCGATGATGGATGAAGAAGGACTTTCCAACCTACATGTGGAATCATTCTTAAAGGGATCATTACTCTAATTGTTCACTAACTGAACATCAGGATAGGCTGGGGATCATAAGGATGCAAGAATTCGTATTGTCTGATGGAGAAATTGTAAGACTGAAGCATTATATTAATCGCAAACATCAAAGTCTTGATCCGAAGAGACGAGCATCTGTATTTGCGGATGCAGCGCACCGAATTATTGAAAGCCGCTTACCTTCTTTTCCAGAAGAGGTGAAGAAGAGGCTGTGTTACGAGCTTCTTAGCAAGTTTAAAGAATCTCTTATTATTCAGGCAGATGATGTTCTTCAACATTGTATGTCTCTCGATTTGAGCAAAGATGAGCTGATATCCTCTTTAGCTGAATGGGCTTGTGCCAGATCCACATTAGAATTACAGGAAGAAGTGGTTCGAGACATCCTTCTTCAATGGTCACAGGAAGAACTCACTACAGTCTCACTTCAAGCATTGGAGAGAGAATGGGAGCAACAGAACCTGAACAGCCACATGGAAATCGCCGTTTCCGTTGTTAATGAACCGGTTGTTCCCTATTGGAAGAAAGCAAGGCTCAATCGGAAGGTATCTATTGCGAGTCTGTCTCTAATTGTGGTTATTCTAGGTATAATGTTGATATTATCATTAGAGCAGCGGTCTTCTACATCTATATCTACTGAAGTTCCTATAAATAACCAAGTGATTCGTGACCTGAAACCGGTCGATGGAATACCTAAGGAGCTCAAATACGTTTCAATAGATAAGAAACGATTGAATCATTATTTGAAGGGGAAGAACTCCATTTTAGCTGAGGAACCGTACATGTCTGAGATTGTGAAAGCTGCACAGAAATATGATATTCATCCGCTTTTATTGTTTGCCATTACAGGGCAAGAGCAGGGATTCGTTTCAAAAAATCATAAAAAAGTAAAAGAGATAGCGAATAATCCTTTTAATGTATTTGGAAGTTGGGAGAGTTACAATACAACGATTGCATCTTCAGCTAATATCGCAGCGAAGACTGTAGCTAATATTAGCAATAGGCGTCCAGGAACAAGCCACCCGATTCAATGGCTAAACCAAACCTATGCGGAGGATCCAAATTGGTGGAAGGGTGTTACATGGTTCTTCAATGAGATAAAGCAAGAGGTTGAAGATGAACCTTTTAACTGGCCTCAGTAGAATTCTTATGAGGACTCTTCTCGTATGAGCTTGAAGTTTATATGTATGATAACGGAAAGTTACATAATGAAAAGCAGCTTTCTCCTTGAGTGGGAAAGCTGCTTTTCTATTATTATTTCCATACGTTAGACAGTGAAAATGAGTTCATGATATTTTGGACTTAACATTTTTTATCGGAGGGCTTTTTTTACTCTTTGCTAAATGTTGATTCGATATGCTGGAAACATTGTTATAATTAACCGAAAAGACAACATGGGAGGCATAGTGATGGTCAGGAGACTTTACGGAAATTATTTTAAAAACAATGTGTTCTTGAAAATGATTCTGCTCTACTCGGGTATTACGATTATTACAATCATTACCTTCTCTTATTTAATGTTTCACTCCATGTCCCAATCGGTCGTTGGGAAAGAACTAGACATCCAGAAGAATGCGATGGAGAGTGTGAGTAATTACTTGGATGCTAAGTATGTTGCGGTAAAAGACATGACGCTTGCGATGTACCGGAATGAGACATTATCAGGGAATCTATCTTATTTCTTAACACATCCGTTTCAAGATTATGCCCAGCATAAATTGGATCAATATTATTACAATAATGCTGATAAATCGACCGATGTCCTGGAATTTTTAAAAGATCAGCTTGATAATGATGAGGATATACGGAACTTAATGCTGTATAGTGCGGATCAGCAGAATCTGTTCACCTTTGATCAGAATAAACACTTCAAAGCGATCTCTACCAATGCTGCTAACTCTTACATCCCTGATGTCATGGCTTTGGAAAATAAACATATTTCCCGACCTAACGTTTGGGTTCGCACAGCGATCAACCAGTGGGATTCGCATTTGTACTCGGTTCGGATACCGCTTAATGACAAAATAACGTTAAAAAATATCGGTCAACTATTGATTTATTATGACGCTGATCACATTTCAAATGTACTATCCAGTTATAAAGATAAATTAAAAGGGGATATTGCCGTCATATCTCCGGATGGAGGGGTAATGTATGATTCATCCTCCCAATATTATGAAGGGGGTTACCCCTATGCAGATCAGAGTTCATTTCTCTATAGTGACAAAAGCACTAAACTCGCGGATGAGGGCATGTATATTAACAAGCTAATTTCGAACGAGGGTGGATATATGGTCGTTGGTGTAGCACCTAAGGATGTCATTGCACAGTCTTATACGGGCCTCCGTAATACGATTATGTTGATCAGCGCGATCTGTATCATCATCTCTATTGTTATTCCCTCGCTATTCGTTGCTAATTACGCTAAGCGGACAAATAGAATTATACGGTTCACAAGGAAAGTGAAAAATGGTGAATTGGAGGCTCGAATTGAGGACAAGCGTGAGGACGAACTCGGGCAAATATCGAAGAGTTTCAACAACATGATGGATGACCTCAATCTCTACATCGATAGGGTATATAAAGCGGAAATTAAGCAGAAGCATACAGAGCTAGCAGCTTTACAAGCAAGGATTAACCCCCATTTTCTATATAATACGCTTGAGGTTATCCGTATGCGAGCGATCTCTCAGGGTGCCAGTGATGTGAGCGAAATGATCTACATCCTATCCGTGTTGTTCAAAGGTCTTGTACAGCAGAAGGAGATTCACTTATTCACAGATGAACTGGAGGCATGTCGTCTTTATCTTGAACTGTTTCGGATTCGATATAAGGATAAGTTCTCCTACCAGATCGAAATCGAGCCGATGCATTCCTTAAAAGTCGTTATGAAGATGTCACTGCAACCGCTAATTGAGAATTACATCGTACATGGAATAAGAACGGAACGGACGGATAACCATCTATCGATTCGAGTGTTACAGGAGATAGGATTCATAGAGGTCATTATTGAGGATAACGGACGAGGAATTGATCCGGTAAGACTAACACAAATAAAAGATTCTCTGGACAAGCCGGAAGAAGAAGGTGGATCGTTCGGATTACGTAGTGTACATACTCGACTGAAGTTATTATATGGTCCGTCTTATGGGCTTGATATACAGAGTGAATTAGACAACGGGACGACGGTAATCGTAAGGTTTCCCGATATTGAAGTGGAGGGGAATCAGTATGTATAAAGTACTTATTGTTGATGATGAGCCGTTTATCCTTGAAGGATTGTACAATATCATTCATTGGGCGGATTTCGGAATGGAAATTGTGGGGCATGCAGAGAATGGGCAGCTAGCCATGGATATTCTGAGACATACGACTGTAGATCTGCTAATTTCAGATATCTCTATGCCGGTCATGAATGGGCTTCAGTTGATCAGTAGTGCTCGGGAGATTCAACCTAATCTATTAGCAATCATTCTTAGTGGGTTCAGTGAATTCAATTATTTGAAGGAAGCTATGAAGCTTGGAATTGAGAATTACCTATTAAAGCCCATAAACATTGAAGAGTTAAAGTCTACACTGCGAGGTATGGTAGAGAAGTTGAATCTTTTACTTGTGGAACAATGGTTTGATAGTAAGGGTGTGCAAATCGTAAAAGATAATATATTGCATCGCTGGTTGAAGGGTCAAATGGCTACGACGGAGTTCAATGAGCGGGCAGACCTTCTTGGGATTCAGCTTAAACGGCCTTTGGCTTCCGTATCCATTGTACGGAGTGAGAAGGCAGGCGATGAAGTATTCGACCTGATTACGAAGCTTTTTGATAACGATGATTCATTCACACCATTTCGTGATATGGATGGGGACATCGTTATTCTTTCCACGATGGAGGTATTGGAAGAAAAGAGGTTGAAAGAAAACTTAGAAGATATACATGAACGTATTACTGCGTTCAGTCCAGTTCGTATCTCTATGGGAAGTGTAGGATTTTTAATTCAGCATGCTCCTAAAAGTTATGTTGAAGCCAAAAAAGCAATGGAGTATTTCCTCATCTGCCCCCAACAGGCGATTATGGAATATAGTGAGCTTCCACTATGTGAAGGACCACTCAAATCGGTATTTCCTATAGACTGGTCGGAATATGTCAAGCTTATATTAGCGAAAGAGACGGAAAGCCTGGAAGAGAAAATAGGGAATGATTTTAAAGAGATCCAGAGACTAGAGGGAATGACACCAAGCCATCTACAGGATATCGCTCTTGAACTGATCGTCCGATTCAAAATGCAATTAAAGGAAATGAATCACAAGGAAGAAGCTGAACCATTCACTTTGGCTTTTACGACGGTTAGGGAAGCGGATACAGGAACTGACCTGATCAAGGCGATCCAAGAGGTGGCAGTTTCCGTTATCGATGCATTGGTTAGAGATGTAAAGAATCCGGTTGTTCAGCAGGTGCTGAAGTATATTCATGAGAACTATGCTGGAGAGTTCTCCCTCAAGACATTAGGAGCAGCTTACAATATCCATCCCGTGTATTTGGGACAGTTATTCCATAAGGAGACGAACGAGACGTTCACCGGATACATTAATAAATATCGTGTAGAAAAGGCCAAGGAGCAACTTAAAACAACTCATTTAAAAGTCCATGAAATAGCTGCAAACGTAGGTTATTTAGAAAGCGGATACTTTTATAAACAGTTTAAAAAGTATGTTGGCATTTCTCCGATTGAATATAAAGGGCTACTCTAGTATTTTTATTTTCTTTAATTTCTACACCATTTATTAAGTTTATCCTCTATTTGAAAGTGCTTACATGAACTAAAGTGAAGATAGCCGTTAAACAAAGTATGACAGACGAACAGAGTGTATAAAGACTAGCGAACTTACTGTAATGGCAACGGATTAATTGTTAAGAAACACTACAGAACAGAGGGGAACTATAAGATGAAGAAGAAAAAGAGCTTTACGATTATGCTTGCCACGTTGATGGCATGTACACTGACGCTTAGCGCATGTGGAGGAAATAAAGACAATAGTTCTAGTAACAGTGGAAGTACTGAGAAGCCTGTTGAACTGATCTGGTATACCATTGGTGCACCACAGAAGGATACAGACCTTGTTATCGCCGAAGTGAATAAATATACGAAGGAAAAAATAAACGCTACCGTGAAGATGAAAATGATCGACTACGGTGACTATTCTCAAAAAATGCAGGTAATGGCTGCATCTGGCGAGCCGATGGACATTTTATTCACCTGTGCATGGGCCTTCGATTATGTACAGAATGCTAGAAAAGGTGCATTTACTCCAATTGATGATTTATTGACTAAAGAAGGTAAAGGAATTATCGAAACACTGGATCCAGCATTCCTTGAAGGTTCCAAAGTGGATGGTAAGAACTATGGCGTTCCGGCCAACAAAGAACTACCAGCATTGGAAGTATGGCGTTTCAACAAGGAACTCTTAGATAAATATAACCTTGATATCAGCGGCGTTAAATCCTTAGAGAGTGCAGAGCCACTTCTCAAAACGATCAAAGAAAATGAGCCTAACGTTACGCCATTTGCTATTAACAAGGATTACGTACCATTGATGCCTTTCGATTACCTAATTGAGAAAATGCCTATGGCAGTAAAACTGGATACAAAAGACTATAAAGTTATAAACATGTTGGAAACCCCGGAATTGAAAGCTAGCCTTGCTACGATGCATAAGTACTATAAAGCAGGATATATTTCACCAGAAGCAGCTACAACGACTTCAACAGATGATCTGATCAAGACTGGGAATTGGTTCACGGATCGTGCTGCTACTCAGCCTCTTGCAGATAACCAATGGTCAGCCAGCTATGGCTATCCTGTTGTATCTACTCCAGCGGGAGATTCTATCGTGTATAACTGGTCCGTAATGGGTTCCATGCAGGCAATCTCAGCTAACTCGAAATATCCTGAGAAAGCTATGGAGTTCCTGAATCTAATAAATACGGATAAGTATCTACGTAATCTGTTGGATTCCGGAATCGAGAATGTTCATTATGAAAAAATTGACGATAATATGATGAAGAATTTAGCGGAATCTAAAAACTATGATATCCCAACATTCTCAATTGGTAACGTTCTCCTTACGTATTTAAACGAAGGTGACCCTGAAAATAAATGGGATGAATTCAAAAAGTTTAATGATGCAGGTAAAAATGCACCGTTGCTAGGGTTTAACTTTGACACTTCCAAGATCACAAATGAAGTCGCAGCTGTGATGAACGTCAAAGAAGAGTTCTGGTCCTCGCTAATGACAGGTACCGTTGATCCAGATGTATATTTACCGAAAGCGCTAGAGAAATTCAAAGCTGCCGGATTGGACAAAATTATGGTTGAAGCACAAACACAAGTTGACGCATGGGTAGCATCTAAGAAGTAGTAAGCACAGGAAGTTTGAATCTGAAAGAACCGGGTGCTTTCTAACGTATACCCGGTTCTTTTTTTTCTTGTTCGTTATAACTCAAGTGGGAGGGATATGTATGATCGGTGGATTTCTAAAGAACCTTGTCAAGAATAAAATCATGCTGCTTATGGTATTGCCCGGCACATTATGGTTCCTCTTCTTTGCCTATCTACCAATGCTAGGAACGATTATTGCATTTAAACAGTATCGTTACAGTAGAGACGGATTCTTGGCTAGTATTATTGAAAGCAAGTGGGTGGGATTTGATAACTTTAAATTTCTATTCAGTACGAATGATGCTTATATCATTACACGAAATACGTTACTGTATAATGTTGCATTTATTACGCTAGGTCTGATCTTGTCCGTTATTCTTGCTGTGGTATTGTCTGAAATTGCAAATAAAAAGCTCGCTAAACTGTATCAAACAGGGATGTTCTTACCTTACTTCTTATCATGGGTTGTAGTCGGGTATTTCGCATTTAGCTTTCTGAGTATGGACCGGGGGATGCTGAACCAAATTACAGGATGGTTTGGGATGGATCCGATTCAATGGTACTCTGATCCGAAATATTGGCCTTATTTCCTAGTTCTTATCTTTCTATGGAAGGCTGTTGGTTACAATAGCGTCGTCTATTTAGCAGCCATAATGGGGATTGATAGATCACTTTATGAAGCTGCCATGATTGATGGAGCCAGTAAGTGGCAACAGATCCGTAGTATAACGATCCCTATGTTGAAGCCGATCATTACGATCATGACGTTGCTTGCTATCGGGAAAATATTCTATGCCGATTTCGGATTGTTTTATCAAGTTCCACGAAATTCAGGTACGTTGTATAGCGTTACTAACGTCATTGATACCTATGTATATCGTGGGCTTAAAACGACGGGTGAAATCGGTATGAGTACGGCTGCTGGATTGTATCAATCTCTTGTTGGTTTCATTCTTGTTATGACTTCGAACTATATAGTACGTAAAGTGGATAAAGATAGCGCCTTATTCTAGAACCTATGGAGGGAGTGAGTCCTGTGTCAAAAAGAAAATCAAAAGAAAAAGATATCCATCGCCTTCGAGGTTCATGGAATGTAGTGTTTAATTTAATCGCCGGTATTTTTGCTTTCCTCTGTATATTTCCTTTTCTGTTCGTTGTCATCATTTCCTTTACAGATGAGGGGGCACTGGCACGTGATGGCTATCAATTGATTCCATCTCAGTGGAGTCTGGAGGGTTATCGGTACGTATTCCAGAATGGAGAAGCACTGTTGAATTCTTACTTCGTGACCATTTCGGTCACCGTCGTTGGAACCCTATTGAGTCTCTTTATCACTGCGTTGTATGCCTATGCTATTTCGAGAAAAAGCTTCAAGTATCGTAATTTTTTCGCTTTTCTAGCATTCTTCACGATGTTATTCAATGGTGGTTTAGTTCCTACTTACATTGTCGTTACACAATTAATGGGACTGAAAGATTCATTCTGGGCACTGGTTCTTCCTCTTGCTCTAAATGCATTCTACATTATGATTCTACGAACCTTCTATACGACAAGTGTACCGGATGCCCTCATTGAAGCGGGTAAAATTGATGGGGCGGGAGAATTCCGAATATTCTTAACAGTTGTACTACCACTTTCCCTACCAGGTCTTGCGACAATTGGTTTGTTCAGTACACTTGGTTATTGGAATGATTGGTTCAATGCTTTGTTATACATCGACAACCCAAATCTAGTACCGCTGCAGTCGATGCTAATGCGGATCGAAACGAGTATGCAGTTCATTCTTCAGAATTCACAGAATAGCTCATTAAGTTTAGGGGCTATGCAAAATATGCCTCAAGATACTTCACGCATGGCGATGGTTGTGCTTGCGACTGGACCCATTATTTTCGCATATCCTTTCTTTCAACGTTATTTCATTCAAGGTCTGACTATCGGTGCTGTAAAAGAATAAAGTCATATATAGAGAAGAGAGTGGAGCTATGATCTATCAAGATAGAAGTATGCCAACTGAAGATCGGGTAGAGCATCTGCTCGGTCTTATGACTGTAGAAGAAAAAGTGGGCCAGCTCATTCAGCCTTTCGGTTGGCAGACTTATGAACATAGTGAAGGGGAAGTTGTTCTCACTGAGTCTTTTAAAGCTCAAGTGGAGAATGGAGGTGTAGGTTCGCTGTACGGTGTACTACGCGCTGATCCATGGACAGGTGTTACGCTTGAATCAGGGCTTTCTCCGAGAGAAGGCGCTGAGGCTGTCAATGCGATCCAGAAGTATGCTATAGAGCATTCGCGCCTCGGTATTCCCATTCTAATTGGTGAAGAATGCTCACATGGACACATGGCCATTGGAGCAACTGTATTTCCAGTACCCTTATCAATCGGCAGTACATGGAACGTGGATTTATACCGTGAAATGTGCAGAGCTGTCGCTAGGGAGACAAGGAGCCAAGGAGGTGCGGTAACTTATTCTCCAGTGCTTGATGTGGTCCGCGATCCAAGATGGGGACGAACGGAAGAATGCTTCGGAGAAGATCCGTATTTGATCAGTCAGTTCGCTGTTGCCTCCGTAGAGGGACATCAGGGTGAACGTCTGGATAGCGAAGACAGTGTGGTAGCGACGTTGAAACACTTCGTTGCTTATGGTAGTTCAGAAGGTGGAAGAAATGCGGGCCCTGTTCATATGGGACTTCGAGAGTTACTTGAGGTAGACATGTTACCTTTTAAGAAGGCTGTCGAAGCGGGTGCTATCTCCATTATGCCTGCTTACAATGAAATTGATGGTATTCCTTGTACGGTGAATACGGAATTACTTGAGTCGATTCTCCGCTCAGAATGGGGATTTGAAGGAATGCTAATTACCGATTGCGGTGCAATAGATATGTTGGCATCTGGACATGATACGGCGGAGGATGGAATGGATGCGGCAATACGGGCGATTTCAGCCGGGATTGACATGGAAATGTCGGGTGAAATGTTTGGTCGCTATTTAGTAGAGGCTGTTCATCAGAACAAACTTGATTCAGTGGTGTTGGATCAGGCTGTACGGCGGGTACTCACATTGAAATTCAAGTTGGGTCTGTTTGAACAACCCTATGCCGATCCGGACAAAGCTGCGAAGGTCATCGGTAGCGAGGAGCATATCAAGCTTGCGCGGCAGACAGCTTCAGAAGCCATCATTCTACTGAAGAATGAAGCGAATACATTACCATTATCTAAGTCCATCGGTAAGATTGCTGTGATCGGCCCGAACGCCGATCAGGGATATAATCAACTGGGTGATTATACATCGCCACAGCTGCGATCCAAAGTAGTTACTGTACTGCGAGGCATTAGTAACCATTTGCATAATGACCCTGAACGTCTCTTATACGCCCCGGGTTGCCAGATTAAAGGTGACTCCAAAGAAGGGTTCGAATATGCACTAACTTGTGCAGCGCAGGCCGACACCGTTGTCATGGTGGTCGGCGGATCGAGCGCTCGCGACTTTGGTGAAGGAAGCATCGACTTAAAGACGGGCGCGTCCAAGGTGACGGAGCATTCTTGGAGCGATATGGAATGCGGTGAAGGGATTGACCGGATGACCCTCGAACTTGCAGGAGTACAGCTAGAATTAATTCAGGAAATTTATAGACTGGGTAAACCCGTTGTTATTATCTATATTAATGGCAGACCGATTGCTGAGCCCTGGGTAGACGATCATGCCCACGCTATTCTGGAGGCGTGGTATCCAGGGCAGGAAGGTGGAAATGCCATTGCTGACATTTTGTTTGGTGAGGTGAATCCATCGGGTAGGCTCACGATATCTATTCCAAAACATGTAGGACAGCTTCCCGTTTATTATAACGGCAAGCGTTCACGCGGCAAGAGGTATCTAGAAGCAGATTCGCAGCCTAGGTATCCGTTCGGTTATGGTCTAAGTTATACGGAATTCTGCTATTCAAATTTAACAATAACAGCGGATACAATGACCCCGACAGGAAGCGTATCCGTTGCCATTGAATTGACGAATACAGGCCAGGTTGAAGGTTCAGAAGTTGTTCAGTTGTATATTACGGATGTCGTCAGTACAGTTACAAGACCAGCGAAAGAACTGAAGGACTTCTGTAAGGTTTCTCTGAAGCCTGGTGAGACCCGGAGGGTAGAATTTACTATTTCTGCAGAGCAATTAGAATGTATAGGAATGGATTATAAGCCTGTTGTTGAAGAAGGGTTGTTTCGGATTCATGTAGGTAGGCATGTCAATGACACACTAAGCACGGATCTAATGGTTAGGGAGGTTCGATAATATGGAACGTATTACACGATTTATTCGCGAATTGTCCGAGCATCAATGGCTCGAACAATCGGAACTCAATGACTGGGAGATTACTCGGACGACCTATAAACTGCCAGGGGAGTATGAAGATCGTGCACTGTACCCTGAGGGAAATGGATTGGCCCATTTTCCGAGTGTGCAGGGGACGACGTACTTCTTCAGACAAGTTGTTGAGCTATCAGAAGACTGGATGAATGGCAAAGCGGGCTTGTTGTTTGAATCGGGTGGAGAAGGTTTGCTCCGGATAAATGGATTGTCGCGTCATGGACTAGATCGGAATCATACGTATGTGACGTTAAATCCGATATTAGAGCATCTAGAAACCAACGTCAGAACCCTAGCATTGGAAATTGAATTATATGATCCAATCCCTGAACCAGTAGATCCTCTTAACCAGCAGGCTGTTATTCAACCGCCGATTCGCTCGGTACGTAGTTTGATTGTATTGCCCAATCATCCTGTTCAAAGCCTGATGCATACGGTAACAGTGATCCGAGCATCTAGCATTCTTTTGCCAGATCAGGATTTCCGTCGTAATCGACTGATCCAAACGTTGTATGAAGCGATGGATACATTTGTTGCAATGGACGAGAAGGAAATACGGGAAGGCAGTACAATCATCTTATTAGAAGAGAAATTGAAACGACGTGTAAACGAGATTGGTGGAAATGCCGAAGGGATTCAGCATATGGTTGGGCAGTCGCATATTGATATTGCCTGGTTGTGGCCGGTTCGAGAGACGGTCCGCAAGACCAGTCGTACGTTCTCCACCATTGATGCGTTGATGAACGAATATCCTGATTTCAAGTATGCACAGAGCCAGCCACTGCTCTTTTCTTTTCTCAAAGAGAACGACCCGGAACTTTATGGACGGGTCAAAGCAAGAATTGCTGAGGGGCGCTGGGAACTCGTTGGTGGGATGTGGGTCGAGCCGGACCTGAATATACCAAGTGGTGAATCACTTATGCGACAGATGCTCTATGGACAGCTTTTTTACAAAGAAGAATTCGGGATGACTTCTGATATTGAGTGGCTTCCGGATACGTTCGGATACTGTGCTTCACTGCCTCAAATCTTGAAGCATGGTGGTGTGAACTATTTCATGACCACGAAACTTGGTTGGAACGACACCAACGTATTTCCTTATGATCTGTTCCATTGGGTTGGGATCGATGGAACACCGATGCTTTCATATCTCAATCATGGTGTGAACGAGAATACGATGCCTAAGGATATCCATGATCATTGGCAGTCCTATAGGCAAAAAGACAACCATGCTGAACAAATGTTATTGTACGGACACGGTGATGGGGGCGGTGGTGTCACGCGCGAAATGCTTGAATATATAGAGCGTGGTGAGCTGATGGTTGGCCAACCGGAGGTCCGATATAGCACTGCCGCAGATTTCTTCGGCGCAATAACAGAGCAGGATCCAACGTTGCCAGAGTGGCGGGGAGACCTGTACTTGGAGCTTCACCGTGGAACCTACACGACGCACGGACGGAACAAGAGAAGCAATCGCAAGGCTGAAATATTGTATCGTGAAGGAGAACTTTGGAGTGCGTTGGCGGCACCATTGCTGACACAGGCAGAAGAACGTGAAGTCCGGGGTAGCCTTCACGAGGGATGGAAACTAATTTTACTGAATCAATTTCATGATATTATACCAGGCTCTGCGATTACGGAAGCCTACGAAACATCTGAGAAAGAATATACGCAAATTTTCGAAAAAGGAAATAGTGGTCTTCAGTATGGACTGAATAAACTTGTTGCTGATATAACAACGGAAGGAACAGGTACCCCATATCTAATCTTCAATAGCTTGGGTTGGAAAAGGGATTCTATTGTTGAGAGCGACATAACAAGGGGTACAGCGTGTGCTGCGTTCTATGATGATGAAGGTATACGTCTGGATACCGATAGGATACGAGGAGAGAATGGAGACAACGATAAATGGTCCGTTCGAGTATCTGGTATTCCGGCATTTGGATATAAGATAGTATGGCTTAGATATGAAGAAATGAATGTCTCGCCCGAAGCTACGGATCGACCCAATATGCTTGCAGATCAATGGGAGACAGCATTCTACAGCGTTCGGTTTAACGCTAATGGGGAAATAGTAAGCTTGTACGACAAGAAGGCCCAGAGGGAAATCGTGAAGACCGGTGAACTGGCCAATCGTTTTCATTTCTACCATGACCGACCTACACTGTGGGATGCTTGGGATATCGACGCACGATATGAAGAACAGCGAGCAGGCGAAGCGGTGCTGCTTGAGAAGAAGCTGATTATGGCCGGAAGTACACAAGATATTCTCAGGTTCCGCTGGCAGTTGCATCAATCGGAAATCACGCAAGATATCGTATTTTACCATCATGATGCTCGCATTGACTTTAAGACGCATGTACGTTGGAATGAATCACATAAGCTACTCAAGGTAGGCTTCCCAGTTGATATTGTGACGGAGAAAGCGACGTATGAGATTCCTTTTGGTGCGCTAGAACGACCAACGCACCGCAACACGAGCTGGGAGCAGGCGCAGTATGAAGTTTGTGGGCACCGCTTCGCTGACGTGTCGGAGAGAGGATATGGTGTCAGTCTGTTGAATGATTGTAAGTATGGTTATGATGTTCAAGGCAGTACCCTTCGCTTGTCACTATTACGGGCACCTAAGTGGCCCGATATAACCGCTGATTTGGGTGAACATGATTTCACTTACTCTCTATATCCGCATGCTGGAGATTGGCGAACTGCCCAGACGGTAAGGAAAGCAGCCGAACTTAATCACTCGATGCCTGTTGTTGTAAGCGAACAAAGGAAGGGAACGCTACCGTCTTGCTTATCGTTCATTCCTTTCAAGAGTCAAGAAGTGTTATTGGATACCATTAAACCAGCAGAAGATGGCGATGGTGTCATTCTTCGGTTCTATGAATCTTCTGGTGGACGCGAGAATGTATCTCTAAGTTGGCCTTATGCGCTTACGAATGTTTATGTATCGAATGCCCTTGAGGAACAATTTGAAGAACTGGAAATGATCGAGGGAACGATAGAACTTCAATTTTCCCCATATGAAATTAAGACTTTAAAATTAATCCCTAACTTATCATAAAGGAGTGACTATCATGGAACAATTCAGACTTCCAACGATCTCTATGCCGAAGATGGCACTTCCACCGGCTATTCAAGACGTATTGAACGAAGCAGAGGAGAAGCTCGCTCATCGTCCGAAACTGTTACAGCTGTTCAAGAACTGTTTCCCGAATACATTAGAGACAACTACCAAACTCATGGATGACGGAACAACCTTTGTAATTACTGGAGATATCCCAGCTTCTTGGCTTCGTGACTCTGTGGAGCAGGTCATGCACTACATCCCTTTTACCAAGAACGATGCTGATCTTCAACGTATTATAAGTGGGTTAATCAAACGTCATATTCAATATATTCATATCGACCCATACGCGAATGCTTTTAATGAGACGGCCAATGATTGGCATTGGAGTACGGCAGATATTACGGACATGTCTCCATGGGTATGGGAACGCAAATTTGAGATCGATTCTCTGTGTTTCACTATGCGTTTAGCGCATGCTTATTGGAAAGAGACAGGATTGACCGATATATTCGATGCTGGATTTAAGGCAGCTATGGTTAAGATATTCAACTTGTTTAAAACGGAACAGCGACATTTCGAATTGTCACCTTATCGTTTCACACGTAATAACGGTATTCCAGAAGACTCGCTACGCAACGACGGAATGGGTATGCCTGTCAACTATACCGGCATGGTATGGTCCGGCTTCCGGTCGAGTGATGATGCGTGTGATTTCCATTACAATATTCCAGGAAATATGTTTGCTGTGGTTACATTGCGTCAGATGCAAGAATTCGCAGAATGGGTATTCCGTGATATTGGCTTATTAGACGAGCTTAAAGCGTTGGAAGCGGATATTGATCATGGCATCCAGCTGTATGGGATTTACCGTCATCCGACATTCGGACCCATCTATGCCTACGAAACCGATGGTTTCGGTAATTACTGCTTGATGGATGATGCTGGAACACCGGGACTTATGTCTATTCCTTATCTAGGTTATGTTACGGCAGATGATGAAATCTATCAGAATACGAGACGCTTTGCCTTAAGCAAAGAGAATCCATTTTATTTCGAAGGTACTGCAGCTAAAGGAATCGGTAGTCCGCATACTCCGAAAGGATACATCTGGCATATGGCCTTGTCCATGCAAGGATTAACGGCTTCAACGAAGGAAGAGAAGCTAGAAATGATTGCAATGTTAGAGGCAACAGATGCGGATACTGGATTTATGCATGAAGGTTTCCATGTTGATGATCCGACTATTTTCACTAGAAAATGGTTCGCTTGGTCCAATAGTTTGTTCTCCCAGCTTGTCTACAAGGCGATGAAGGAGGAGCTTCTATGAGTAGACCTATCATCATATTCTACGATTCTGAATTTCCAATGTCGGGTTCAATACCTGATCAAGCTCTTGAATCGATGAGTGAATACGGCACGATTGTGGATGGGGATCACCTTGCAGAAGTACTTCATGGATCTGAAGGTGGTTGTTTCATCAACCTGCACGCCCCATATTTTCCGAAATCTGCATGGCCGGACATCCTTGACTATTTGAAAAGAGGAGGTGGGTTGATTAGCATCGGTGGTGCTCCTTTCAAACATCCGGTTCGTAGAGAAGACGGACAATGGCATGTGGAAGTGGAGCAGACTTCTTATCATCAGGAGCTGTATATCCATGAGGCTCTACGCGTTGAGTGTTCACGCATTGAATCGCTGATTACATCCGATGGCATTCCTTTGCTTAAGGGTCAGGAATCCCTGTTCACGGCGAGTTCCGATACATGGAACCTTGTACCCCATACGACGAAGACAAGCGATCTACCACATCAAATGGGTTCCTCGGGTCCGATGAGCACACGAATTTATCCGCTACTGAAGGGAATTGTGCAAGATGGCAGGGAAATGGCTGCTCCAGTGGTACTGTGGGAGAATACGCTCGGTTTGTTTGGCGGCTCACGATGGTTGTTCGTAAATGTCCCAGTGACGGATTTCTTGTGGGAACAAGAGGGTGTATCCGCGATATCCACATGGATCGAATTCTGTGCCAAGGGCGTTACAGAGATGTGGATTAAGCCCAATTACGGTTCCTATGATTCAGGTGAACGAGCCATGCTGACGCTTCAGATCCAGCAGCTTGAACGGGTGAAGTTGTCTTCGCAGATCGAAGAGGCATGGACGTTTACAATTACGGTAGAGCATGAAGAAGATGCATCCCTGCAATGGATCCACAACTTAGAGATGAAGGCTAATGCTGAATTGAACATGGTTCGTATTCCTGTTCCTCTGGAAATCAGAAGTGGAATGTACTTGATTGAATGCCGAGCAGAAGCTGTGGATGGTGAAGTTCGCATAATGCGTCAAGGGTTCTGGGGGCATGCACCTGAGCTACTAGCTGCAGGGGAACCGGTAACAAGCGGTAGAGATTATTTCATAAAGGATGGGCGTCCGCTTCCAGTCGTAGGCATGACCTATATGACAAGTGATGTAGCACGGAAATTTCTCTTCCTTCCGAACGTCGGGGTATGGGACCGTGATATGGCACAGATGCGTAAGGCGGGGATTAACTGGATTCGTACGGGTATTTGGACGGCCTATCGTAATATAATGCAAGACGATGGCCATGTGTCTGAAGACGTACTACGCGCAATTGATGCATTTATCATGACAGCAAAGAAGCACGATCTTCAAGTGACCTTTACATTCTTCTCTTTCACTCCGGAAACATGGGGTGGGGTGAATCCTTACCTAGACCCACAAAGTGTGGAAGCCCAGAAACGATTCATCCGTTCTATCGTTTCTCGCCATAAAGAGACTTCGAATGTAGACTGGGATTTGATTAATGAACCATCGATGTTTGATCCTGTGCGTATTTTCTCAGATGGTCCGAGTTCATGTCATGACCGCTTTGAACAACAAGCTTTCATAGAATGGCTCCAAGCGAGACATGGCGTGATCGAAGTGCTTCAGGAACGATGGAACATGACACCAGCACAGCTCCCGAGCTTCGCTTCGGCAGAACTTCCAGAATCAAGAGAGATTAACTTCGATGTACAGGATATGCACAATGCGAAGAGGGGAACACGCTGGCTAGATTACTGTTTGTTCTCTATGGATATGCATAACCGCTGGGTGAAACAGTTATCCGATACCATTAAGGAACAATGTCCGGGACATATGGTGACGGTCGGTCAGGATGAAGGGTTAGGTGCGCAACGTCCTTCGCCTTTCTTTTATGAAGAAGCAGTAGATTATACCACGGTGCATTCCTGGTGGTTTAATGATTATCTGATGTGGGATGGCATCTTTGCCAAGACCCCGAATAAGCCAAACCTTATTCAGGAGACCGGTATCATGTACGTCGAAACGCCAGATGGACGGGCTAAACGTTCGGAGCATGAGCTACGTAGTCTACTGGAACGTAAATACGCTTACGCCTTTGGGACTGCAGGTGCTGGAGCTGTGCACTGGATATGGAACACGAATTTCTATATGGATAATGCAAATGAGTCCCACATCGGGGCACTGAGAGCAGATGGAACTGAGAAGCCGGAGGCGAACGTATCTTATGATTTCGGTCAATTTATAGAAAGTATCCGTGATGTGTTTGGTGATCGGAAGTTGGAAGAGATTGCAGCAGTATTCCCTTATTCTAACGATTTCTCAAATCGTAAGTTAGCCTTTGCTGCTACAACGCAACTTACCCGTATTCTGGCTTATGATCTCAAAATGCCCTTCCGAGGGGCTTCCGAATATCATCTAGATGACTTGGAAAAGAATCCAGTGAAACTTATTCTGCTACCGAGCGCGCATAACTTTGACGATGCAGCGATGGAACAGCTGATTCGTATTGTTGAACAGACCGGAGCAGTATTACTTGCCACTGGCCCGCTTAATATAGATGCATATTGGCGTCCATCAGACCGCCTGAGTCATATCCTCGGCAAGCACGAGCAACGAAATGTGCGCCGCGAAGAAGTGCTTGATCTGCAAGGCGAAGCACTACCTGTCTCTTTCGGTCACCGGCGCATTGCTGAGGTGACAAAGGAAGCACCTGTTCACGGATCATTGGATAGCTCCATCGGAGATTCTGTCGTGAACATTCCCCTGGGTAAAGGACGAATCATCTGGAGTCCGCTACCTATTGAACTGAGCGAGCGTAGCGACACTACAGCAACTTTGTACCGCTATGCGATAGAAGCTGCAGGTGTAGAGCGTGAGCTTGATTGGCTTAGCGGAGGCAACTTACCTGGTGTTTACGGGCGCAAGTTGAGCTTCGATACAGGCGCTCTATTCACCTTCGTGTCGGAGTATGCTCTGGACGCGAAGATCGAGGTGAAGGATCCTGCAACCGGTAGAATCTACGAATTTGTGCTGGAACAAGATCGTTCAGTGCTATTTGCAACGAATAAGGCCGGTGATCTGATAGGCGTATATCGCCCGTTGGAAGTTGAGATCATCGTAACTTAAAAATCTCAGTGTCTATGTTAAGTAACTGTGTATGGAGAATGCATTTCATATAAGGAGGTCTTCACTTTGGAAACAACACCAGGTAAATCACGCACTGCACACATCATCTCCCATACCCACTGGGACCGGGAATGGTACCTGCCTTATGAGAAGCACCATGTGCGCCTCGTTCAGCTGGTTGATGCACTACTAGATAAGTTAGATGAAGATAGTGAATATAAGAGTTTTTACCTCGACGGGCAGACCATCATTCTGGAGGATTACCTTCAGGTTCGCCCGGAAAATCAGGAGCGTCTGCAGAAATATATTACGGAAGGTCGCCTGCTCATTGGACCGTGGTATATCCTGCAAGATGCATTCCTGACAAGCGGGGAAGCGAACATACGTAATATGCAAATAGGGCATCAGGACTCGAAAAGATACGGGGAACCATCGAAGATCGGCTATTTTCCAGATACCTTCGGACTCGTAGGTCAGACGCCGCAGTTAATGCAGCAATCTGGGATCACGAATGCCTTTTTTGGACGAGGTGTGAAACCAACGGGATTCAATAATACCGTATCTGATGGAGGTTATGAGTCCTCTTTCTCCGAACTCATTTGGGAAGGGCCAGACGGTTCCAAAGTGCTGGGCATTCTGTTTGCCAACTGGTATTCTAACGGAAATGAAGTACCTGTGGATGAAGCGGAAGCGAAAGTGTTCTGGGAGCGGAAGCTTGCAGACGCAGAAAAATTCGCTTCTACAAGTGAGCTGCTATTCATGAATGGTTGTGATCATCAACCTGTTCAACTGGATTTGCCGGAAGCAATCGAAACGGCAAGGAAGTTGTATCCGGATATGACCTTTATTCATTCGAACTTTCCAGATTATCTTAAGGCAGTAGAGGGAGCAATGGATCGAAGCAACTTATCATCTGTAAAGGGTGAGCTCCGTAGCCAGCGGACAGACGGATGGGGTACCCTAGTAAACACGGCATCAGCACGCGTCTATTTGAAACAAATGAATCAAGAAGGACAGGTGATGCTAGAGAAATTGGCCGAACCACTTGCATCGTTCGCTCACGTATTGGGCAAGGACTATCCACATCATCTGTTTACTTATGCCTGGAAAACGTTGATGCAGAATCACCCACATGACAGTATTTGTGGTTGTAGTGTAGATGAAGTACATCGTGAAATGGTTACCCGCTTTGAGAAAAGCCGCCATGTAACGGAGACTATCGTAGATGATAGTAAGCAAGTGATTGCAACAGCTGTAAATACTTCTGGGTTCGCTGAATATGGTGAGGACGTTCTTCCGTTTGTCGTCATGAACATGACGGGTTGGAAGCGCACGGGTACGGTGAGCATAGTACTTGACGCAGCGCATCTGTATTTGAGAGAAGGTTTCTCTTTGGAAGAAACAGCCCGGCGGATGAAGGAGCTCGATTTGAGCGATCGTGAACTTGTAGACGAACAAGGGAATATTTTGGCATGCACGATGGAGGATTTGGGTCTTCAATTTGGCTACGACTTGCCAGATGATAGATTCCGCCAGCCGTATATGTGTCGTCGAGTACAACTTACATTCCAATCAGCAGAAGTTCCTGCACTCGGCCTTCGCTCATACGCTTGGGTTCGTCGTACAGACGCATTGCCACCAACGGCGGCTAATTCCTTGCTTCAAGGAGACCGGGTAATGGAGAATGAGTCACTTAAGGTAGAGATCCAAGATGACGGTTCATTCACATTGCTCGACAAAAATAATGGCAAGACGTACAGAGATCTTGGTGTGTACGAGAACACGGGCGATATCGGTAACGAGTATATGTACATGCAGCCATTGGCCGAACAGGTGTTGACGACAAAAGGACTTAAGGCGAACATTGCCGTTCTGGAAAATACACCTTACCGAGCTTCTGTTGAAATGAAGCATGATTGGGAAATTCCAGCTTCAGCTGATGAATGGCTTGACGAGGAGCAGCGGGCACTGGTGTACTATCCGGAGCGTAAAGCACAGCGAAGCAGTCGCATGGTCATTCTGAAGCTTCGAACCATAATTAGCATAGAGCGCGATGGTAAGGGCGTACACATTGAAACAACGATAGATAATCCTGCCAAGGACCACCGCGTGCGTGCGTTGTTCCCAACGGATATGAACAATACTGTTCATCATGTAGACTCCATGTTCGAAATTCCTGAGCGGGATATCGAGCCAGCTGCAGAGTGGGCTAATCCGAGTAACACACAACATCAGCAGGCTTTTGTGGATATAAGTGAAGAGAACGCTGGTCTTACAGTCGCTAACTTTGGATTGAACGAATATGAAGTGCTTCGGGATGGTCGTAACACCATTGCGATCACGTTGCTTCGTAGTGTGGGTGAACTCGGAGACTGGGGCTTGTTCCCTACACCGGAAGCGCAATGTCTCGGAGAACATACTGTACGTATGGAGCTTATTCCACACACCGGTAATGCTATGACATCAGGTGCTTATTCAGAGGCGTACCAATTCCAAATTCCTTGGGTCGTGTGTCAAACAGATGTTCATGAAGGGATCATTGCACCGGTATATACGCCGTTTGAATGGGAGAACAAGGAACTTGCATTTTCCTCATTAAAAATGAACGAGGCGACTGGAGATATGCTTCTTCGGTGGTATAACATGAGTCAGGAAAATACAGACCTGAGTTTAAGTTCGGCTCTACCTCTGCAGCACTTCTACAAGACGACGATATTGGAAGGGGAGAGTGAGCCAATCGCTAGCTCTTCGAACGGTTGTGTATCCTTACAAGTGGGTCCTTGTGAAATCATAACAGTGGGTATACGTAGATAGAAGGAGATTGATATTGTATTTGTGTGAAGCGGACGCTCCGAGACCACAGCGATTGGAGAAACGGTCCGTTCGCGGAGCGTCTTTTCAGAACATCTAACTTTCTCCTACAAAAAAACAAATGGGGTGCCCCTAGTCATTTTTGACTTTTGGGACAGCCCCTTTTTGGTATTGAGATTCTGTCATCTATCTGAATAAAATGATGAGTCGGTTATTCTAGACTTCATTCCAGATTCGATTTACGTTATTAAAGGCAATCTGGGTTCCTTTACGGCATTCTTCCATGCCTTCGTATTCAATAGACATGTAATTGTCATAACCGGATTGTTTTACGATCCGTAGAATTTCATATAAATTGAGATCTCCTTGACCGGCGATTGCTCCGCGTAGGAATTCTCCTCCAGCACTCTTGAACCAACCCTCACCTGGGTTGCGGTAAGATGGACGGATGTAGAAGTCTTTAATATGCACCATCGATGCATAATTAATATTGTTCTTCACAGCGGATATTGGATTTTCATCCACACATACGAAGTTACCGACATCAAGGGTCGTCTTGAAATTCGGACGGTCTACAGCATGAATAAGTGACTGTACACGGTCGCTGGCTTGTATGTAATACCCGTGGTTCTCTACACTTGTCGTAATATCATATTGTTTAGCATGATCAGCAATACGCTGGCAAGCATGAGCGATGCGGGCTAAATCTTCATTGAATCGAGCAATGGACGTATCTTGGCGGGAAGCTACATCATGGCGCATTAGTTTGGCTCCAAGACGATGGACACGATCTACTTCGCTGATGACACGTTGAATCTCCGCCTCATAGGCTTCTTCTGTATCCGTGATGAAATTCGCTCCGATAGCATAATTGGAAATAGCGATACCTACTTCTGCCGCTTTCTCTCGAATTTGATCTTCTAATTCGGGATTACTATTGAAGTCAAATCCAATCGGAACGATTTCGATATGCTGAGCGCCAATGTCCGCTACCCATGTAATAACGTCCTGAATACTCATGTCATTTGCAGTCATAGCTTGATACAAACTATAAGAACTAACTCCTAATTTCATGATGAATGCTCCTTAGGTAATATATTGTGGAATTTAACCACGAAATGCTTGGATGAAAGAGACCGCTTTACGTATATCTTCTTCGGGATTACTTCCGACTTCTCGTTCAATGGTTAAATAGCCGTTGTAACCTATTTCCTTAAGGGCTGCGAAGTAGGCATTGAAATCCACTTTACCTTCGCCAAGTGGAACTTCCTCAAAAGCAACACCGGATGTAGCCATTTCAGCAATTTTGGCATGATCCATTGCACCGTAACCAAGATAACCATATACCTCTCTAGGGTCGACAGAGCGTAGACGTTTGCCATCTTTGACATGTGTATGAACAAGGTAATCCTTCAGCGTCTTGACGCCTTCAACGGGATCATCACCCGTGACCATGACCATGTTGGCTGGATCGAAATTGACGGAGACTCCATTCGTATGCAACGTATCTAGAAAACTTTTCAAATGAGCTGCTGGTTCAGGACCCGTCTCAATGGCGTAATAGGCATTCATGCTCTTCGCGTATATACCCAATTCGTCGCATGCACGTTGCATCGAGTCATAAATGCGATCGTTCTTATCGTTGGGTACGATACCGATATGAGTAGTTACGATGGAACTACCGAGTTCTACAGCCAAATCGAGAATACGTTTAGATTTTTCGACTTTGTCTGGGTTTACCTCAGCATCTTGGAATCCATGGCCAGCCAAATCTCCGCAAAGCGCTGAAATTTCGAGCCCAAGATCGTCGATATAACTACGAAGTTCTCTGCGTTTAGCAGCGGTTAACGTAGCAGGGTCCATTTCGCCAGATACGGCATAGATTTGTACGCCATCTGCTCCTACTTTTTTTGCCTTTTTCAGACCTTCCAGAACACCTATACCAAAGCTATCTACAATGACACCGATTTTGTTGTTTAGGGGTAGGCTCATCTCATTCATACCTCCTCCGATTTAGAATTGAATTTCCCGGCCTTCAGCAGCCGATTGATATATGGCATTCAGTATTTTCATTATTTCTACGCCGTCTTCGACGGGACTGTTTGTTTCGATAATCCCTAAGCAACTGTCCACAAAATGATTGATCTCATTCCGGAAACTGACTTGGAAATCAAATGCAGGTTGGGAGATTTGTGGTTCAATATTGATCATTGTATTGTGCTGTTCTGCGACGATCGATAATGTAGGCTCGACTTCGGCACCGCCCTTCGTACCATAGAGATTGACTTGGGCTGAATCTTGTTTGGCATGAAGTGAGAAGCTCACATCTACCATTAGGGAAGCGCCATTCTCAAAACGGATCAGTGCATTTGCCATGTCCTCAACGTCGTTTAATGTTGCGTCATAATCAGCCGCCTGATAGAAATCATAATACTCTATATTGGAGCGGTTGCCGAGTTTGGAGTAAGTATTACCACTAACTGATTTCACTTTTGGTTTGCCCATCAAGTACCAACATAAATCGATCACATGCACGCCGATGTCAATAAGCGGTCCTCCGCCTGAGCGTTCTTTGTCGGAGAACCAGCCACCTGGATTGCCGAGTCGGCGAATCAAGCTAGCTTTAGCGAAGTAGAGGTCACCCAGATCACCAGCATCGATAAACTTTTTCAACACCGCGATATTAGAGGCATGACGACGGACAAATCCAACTTGAAGCATTTTACCTGTCTTACGGACAGCTTCTTCGATTCGAAGAGCTTCGTCTACAGTCTTGCACAGTGGCTTCTCACACAACACATTCTTATCGGCTTCTAGAGCAGCGATACTTATCTCGGAATGGGAATTGTTCCAAGTGCAGATGCTGACGGCTTGGACTTCCGAGTTGGCAAGGAGTTCATGATAATCCGTATATACATGAGGGATATCGTATTTCTCGGCTGCTTTTCTAGCTCTTTCTTCGTTTAGATCGCAGACTGCCCATAGTTTCACTTTCGGGTTGGCTTGATAGGCTAATAAGTGGGATTCGGAGATCGATCCAGCTCCGATAAGACCTATTTTGATAATATCCATTGTTTACGTTTACATCCCTTCCGTTATCTGTACAATATTGTTATAATTAGCTCGTTCTTGTACATAGATATGTTTTATTTGTTCATCTAAGGATAATTTAACACAGTTGTTTAAAAGGGAGAATGGTTGGAATGACAAAATATATGGATTATATGATCAGTAATCATCCGATCCGTGTATTTCATCCTATGGTAGATCTTAGTAAGAAAAGAATTAGGACACTGACGGTTGTAAATGCGGGACATTTACCTGCGAGAACACTTCAACGAATCGACGCCGATTTCAAATATTGGGCTTTCGTGATGATTACGGGCGGAGGAGGTTATTACCAGGTAAACGGAGGCGAGAGACAGCTCGTTGAACAGGGAAGCTGGTTCTGTCTATATCCGGGCGCTGTCTTTAATTACGGTCCGCATATGGATGGGTATTGGGATGAGTATTATTTTACCATGGAAGGAACCAGGGTAGCCGAGTGGCTGGAGAATTGGCTTCTTGATCCTGATCTCGTCAAACAAGCGGATATTGATGAAGCATATATTCATAAGATGGAATTGATGTTCATGCTCATTGATAGTGGTGTTCCAAGCAATCTGGATCGCGCCTCGATGATGATTGAATCCTTCTTGTATGAACTTGTAGCTCAAGGAGATAAAAGTGAAGCTGGTAACCGAGGAAGCCAAGTTGTGAAAGTCATTGATGATATTTCCCGTTCCTTGCACTTATCGCAAGAGCCTGCGGATATGGCGGCTAGGCATCATATTTCAGTGTCGACACTACGCAGAATCATTCATGAGTATACAGGATATCCCTTAAATGAATTTCTTCACAGGCTTAAGATTGCGGAAGCGAAGAACATCTTGCTCAATTCAGAGTTGGCGGTTAAAGAAGTGGGTGAAGCACTTGGTTATAAAGATACATTTTATTTCTCCAGAGTCTTCAAACGTATAACGGGTCTTTCACCGAGGAACTATCGAGGGAGAGGCGGTCAGTAAAACAATTTATAGTCAGACAGGTGGAGGTAGAACAATGAGAGTGTATTTTAAAGGATTGACGACGAGCATGGCTCAAGGTGTCGCCCAGTTAGCAGACATGCTGGGATTACAGATTGACCACGGTGGCATCGGTATTGAGGTGATACAGGAGGATGGTCCTCTGAGGGTTTTATGTAGCGGTGGCCAAGGAGTCATTCATTATCAGAAAAATATTCACTTCTATCGTGCGCTTGGATTATTTATTGAACATGCCACAGCGGGTGATTCCTTTGAGGTAACAGAACAACCTAGATTCGATTTCAATGGGACGATGCTGGATGTATCTCGTAACGGGGTCATGCGTGTGAGTACCATTAAGCAGTTTATCCGTTTTATGGCAGTCATGGGTCTGAACGGATTGATGATGTACACGGAAGATACTTACGAAATCGAAGAACTTCCGTATTTCGGATATATGCGTGGTCGATATACGATGGAGGAACTGCGAGAGTTAGACGATTATGCCGATATGTTTGGTATTGAAATGATTGCTTGTATCCAGACGTTAGGTCACCTGCAACATGCATTGAAATGGGACTATGCTAGACAGATGAAGGATCATCACGACATTCTCCTGCCTGGTGAGGCCAAAACATATGAATTCATAGAGCAAATGATAACGACAGCTGCAAACACATTTCGTTCGAAACGTATTCATATCGGAATGGACGAAGCGTTTCAGGTTGGACTTGGACGTTATTTGAGGGAGAACGGCTTTCGTGATCGCTTTGAGATTATGAACGAACATGTGGGCAAGGTGCTTGCTATTACAACACAGTTGGGACTTCATCCGATGATCTGGAGCGACATGTATTTCAACTTGCTTGCAAACGATTATCAAGGACAATTGTATAACATGAATGCCGATTTCTCTGATGAACATATAGATAAAATCCCAAATGACGTGCAGTTTGTTTATTGGGATTATGGTAAAGGTGACGAAGCAGGTTACGAGAAAATTGTTGACATGCATCTTAAGTTCGGATCACTCCCTATATTTGCAGGCGGGATTCATATGTGGAATTCTATAGCCCCGAATTACGGAAAAACATGGGTAACAAGTCATCCTGCGCTGCGTGCAGCTAAGAACAAAGGGGTGAAAGAAGTATTCTCCACCGCGTGGGGTGATAATGGGAACGAAACAAATCATTATGTCATTCTTGCTGGCTTACAGCTATTTGCAGAACATGGATATGGGGATGAAGTTGATGACGAACGACTCCGTCAGCGTCTAAAAGTCTGCACAGGTCTCGATTTATTTGATCCCCTTATTTCTCTCAAATATATGGATGAGATTCCGGGTGTTGATGAGGGTAATCACTGGATGGCCAATCCATCGAAGTTCTTATTATGGCAGGATTTGATGATGGGATTGTTCGACGGGCATATCGATGAGGAGAGTGAGAAAGTGCTCCCTACATACTATGCTGATCTGGAACAGAAATGGCGCTCTTATAAGGAATCCATGCCATCCCCGTTTAATCGTTTGTTCGAAACTTATGAGAAACTAGCAGGCCTACTTGTATTGAAGTCTACCTTAGGTATACGTATTAAACGGAGCTACGATGCAAGACAGAGGGATGAGCTAATGAACTTTGTGTCTACGGAACTTCCAGAGTTATATCGTCAAGTCGATGCATTGCGCATGGCCCATCGCCGTATGTGGATGATGACATACAAGGCTTTTGGTTGGGAAGTACTCGACATCCGGTATGGCGGCTTAATGGCTCGTATACAGTCTACAGGTGATCGGATATTGGATTATGTGGAAGGACATGTGGAGGAATTAGAGGAGTTGGAAGTACAACGTCTGATTTTTGATCAGAACGGCGTACCTACCGCACCCTTGAATGTGAACGCGTCGTATCAGATGATCGTTACGGCATCAGCAATGAATTAAATGGATCTGAAGCAATGGGCATGATTATCAAAAATAGAAGTGCCCATTACTTCGGTTTGTTGAGAGCCATGAATCATATCGAATGGAAGGGTTGGGATGTTCCTTGTGAATTTATTTCCCCTCAGATATATGTAACAAATCAGGAACAGTAACGAACGTATAACCTCTACTTCGTAATGTCTGGATGACTTCGGGTAGAGCTTGAATGGTACCCGTTAGATCTGACCCAACACCTCCCCCTGCGTGCTGTAGAATGATAGAACCCCGACCTACAGAAGACAGAATGTTATTCTTAACTTTTTCTTTACTAATGCCTTTCCAATCTAAAGAATCCACATTCCAGTTCACGATCTTATAACCATGTTTCTTAGCCCATTTCAGCTGTTCTTCAGTAATATCCCCATAAGGTGGACGTATCAACTTTGGTTTGTACCCAACAATGTATTGTATTCTCCGCTCCGTCGTCAAAATTTGATTCTGAAACTGAGATAAAGGAATCTTTGTGAAAAGAGGGTGGTCATACGAATGATTTCCTATAGCATGACCTTCGCGTTTCATTCGAGACACGAGTCCTGGATGCTTCTCTGCACGATTACCAACGACAAAAAAGGTGGCAGGAACATGATATTTAGAGAGTATATCCAATACAGCTGGTGTAAAACGTGGATCTGGAACATCATCGAATGTTAAGGCTATTTTTTTACTTCTAGGGCCTTTGGTTATGATTGTTTCAGGAAATTTGCGATATAACTCTGATAAAGTGGCCTCTTTATTCTTGTGTTGATTTCGCTTGGTAGAGTTTACTGCTTTCGTTGTGGGTTGAAGCGATTCTGGATCTGAAGCTAAAATGGTTTGGGTTGATATGTGACTTGACGAATCACTCATCTCCGAATGAATTTGGGGGATTCCACTTAATAGTAGAGGTAACATAAGCATAACTGCTATTTTTTTGAACATAACGATGGACTCCCTTCTTTGGAAATTACGATGGACAAGATCTTTGTTGTTATTTCCTTACCGTGCTGAAATTATGCTTAAAAAGAGTTGTCATTTAGGACAATAATGTATTCGTCATGGCGAGTTAGTCTTAATGATGATGGTTTTGTGTTTTATTGTGAAAAAGATCACTTATCTTCATAATCGATCTGAGCTATGTTTGTTAGAATGGATTTGTGGTGATAGGAGGCATATTCCCATGGGGAAAGTAATATCTAACGAACGGGTAGCGGAACAGGTGTATTTATTAAAAGTAGAAGATTGTAACAATGATGTAGTCAGAATGGGTCAGTTCTATATGTTGCGTGCATGGGGGAATTACCCGTTACTCTCGCGTCCTATAAGTATATTTAATAAGGATGATCGTAGTATCGAGTTTCTTATTCAAGTTGTCGGAGAGGGAACAGCACTTCTAGCAGCACTCCGACCAGGAGATTCAATTAGGTTAGAAGGACCATTTGGAAATGGATTTACGGAGACGGAAGGTCGAGTCGCATTGATTGGTGGAGGGATCGGAATAGCACCGCTCTATTATTGTGCACAACAAATTCCACATGCAGATATCTATCTAGGGTTCAGTAAGGAGCCATATTTATTAGATCAATTCAATAAGGTAGCGGGTAAACTTCATATTAATGTTGGGGGATATATTGTGGATGATGTGGATTTCCACCAGTATGATACGATTCTGTCCTGTGGACCCCATGGAATGATGAGAGCTATACAAACCAAACAACAAATAACGGGCAGTTCAGCTCGTGTCTATATTTCTTTAGAGAATCGAATGGCTTGTGGGATTGGGGCATGTTTAGTATGTAGTGTGTCCTGTAAGGATCGTCGTAAAAAAGCATGCACAGATGGCCCTGTGTTTGCTGCAGAGGAGGTTGTGTTTCATGATTGATCTAACGTGCCAAATGGGAGATATTCACTTTAAGAATCCAATTGTAATGGCTTCAGGAACGTTTGGTTTCGGGAGAGAATATGGTCAATTGTACGATATCTCGAAGCTCGGGGGCATTAGCGGTAAAGGATTAACGTTACATCCGAAGGCTGGTAATGATGGTTTACGCGTATTTGAGACACCTTCAGGAATGTTGAATAGTGTAGGTCTTGAGAATCCAGGGATCCCTTATTTCTTAGATAAAGAATGCGCTTATTGGGAGACTCTGGATATGGTACGGATTGTTAATTTAGGTGGAAATAGTATGGATGAATATGTGAAGGGTGCCATCCTTATACAAGAGGATTATGATAGAAGACTAGCATGTGGGCGACAAGCGGTGGATATGATTGAACTGAATATTTCCTGTCCTAATGTAAAAGAGGGTGGAATAGCCTATGGCGTGAAAACAATAGCTGCACGTGAAGTGGTTCGGCAAGTAAGACAAGCTACCTCGCTACCTTTAACGGTTAAATTATCTCCGAATGCTGAGAACCTCGTTGAAATGGCTGTGATGTGTCAAGATGAAGGCGCAGATGCCTTATCACTCATTAATACCGTTTCAGCTATGAAAATAGACGTTCATCGCCGTTCAAGTGTATTTCGGAATGTTTATGCGGGATTGTCAGGTCCAGCCATCAAACCGATTGCCCTACGGATGGTACATCAAGTGGCCCAACAAGTGAATATCCCGATTATGGGAATGGGAGGTATCGTATCCCCAACGGATGTGATTGAATTTATTATGGCTGGTGCCTCAGTAGTGCAAGTTGGAACCTATAACTTTATGAATCTTAGAGCGGGTCAAGATCTAATTGAAGGATTGGAACAATTTATGCGAGATGAGAATATAACTTCTTTGGACGAAATTCGTGGAATAATATAGAATTAGGGATATCGATTCTACTGATGAAGAAAGGCTGAGTCAGAATGCATGAATATAATCCTGAAGACATTGAAGTAAGAGAAGTTCCTGTAGGTCGTGATATGATGCTGCTCGTCACAGGAGGAGCTGCACATATCGGTGCTGTGTCTACAGCATATAAGGATAGTAGTGGTAGGATCGAAGTACAGACGACAGCGTTACCCGGACACAAAGAGCATACAATCAGTGAAGAGTTAGCAATCAAAGCGGCAAGAGCGCTGGATCGAACCGTAACGGTAGCTGCTGGAATCCATTATGATCATATTTCGTTAGAACAAATTAAGACAATCGTCGCCATCGTGAATGAAAGAATGGATGAGTATTTGCAACGTGTAGCTCAATCCTAAGTTTAGTTTAAAATATTTTTTTTAAAATATTGAAACATTATTTTTTTTCGTGCGTAAACCTTATTATAAAATATCAAACCTATTTCTGGGAGGAAATCAATCATGTCAATGTTCAAAAGATTACGGGATTTAACAATGTCAAATATTAATAGCATTATCGATAAAGCGGAAGATCCAATTAAAATGACGGATCAGTACATTCGAGATATGCACGAGGATCTTGAAGATGCAGAGAAAGCGGTAGCTGCACAGATCGCAATTGAAAAGAAATTCAAACAACTATTTGAAGAACAAGAAGCATTAGTAGAGAAACGTGGTCAACAAGCAGCTACAGCTGCACAAGCTCAGAACATTGATCTTGCACGTCGTGCTTTGGAAGAGAAGAAAGCAGCAGAAGTGAAGATGAATGAATACAAAACAAACTATGATCAGAATAAAGCAGCTGCTGACAACTTACGTGGTAAGCTGGATGAAATGCGTAAGCAACTGACTTTGATGAAAAATAAGCGTGAAACGCTAGTTGCTCGTTACAATGCAGCTAAGGCACAGACTGAAATTAATAAAGCAATGACAGGATTCAGTACGGATTCTGCAGCAAATGGTCTTAAACGCATGGAAGATAAAATGATGCAAATGGAAGCACAAGCTGAAGCAAGCAATGAATTAGCTTCAAGTGAGAAATCACTAGATGATGAGTTTGCTAACTTAAGCAAAGACCAAGCGGTAGAAGATGAACTGGCAGCACTTATGAAACAATACGAGAAGAAATAATAAGTGGATCAAATCTAAGGTTTGATTCAGGAAAAGTTTAAATTTTTGCAACAGGCGAAGGAGCCATTCACAAGATCGGCCTCCTTCGCTTTTATATGAATTGAAGTAGGTCTGCTATGTATTATTTAATGCTGAATGGGGTGACTGTATCATGGATTTAGAGTATGTTCTAAGAGTATTGGTCTGGACAGGTGTAGGCTCAATATTACTATTTATTCTGCTTTATGTGGACTCATTATTCACGAAATATAAAGATTTCGAAGAGGTAAAAGCAGGAAATATGGCAGTCACATCACGTATGATCATGAAGCTACTTGCTCAAGGATATATCCTATCTGTATCCATCTCTACCTCTAACGAACTGCTTGAAGCGATTGTAGTATCGATCATCTCGTTTCTCGTTCTGCTCGTGTTGGAGAGCATCGTTCGAATCATGTTACGTGGATGGGCTAAGCTCGATTTAGATCTGGGAACACAACAAGGTAAAGTAGGTTACGGCCTATTCGCAGGGACCCTTCATATTGTTGGGGCATTAATCATTACTGCTTGTTTATAATTAGATAAGAAACATAGGCGAGGAGTCATAGAAAATGAGTGTATGGAAACGAATTGGGAATTTATTTGGTAAAGAAGAGCCTCCAATACGGGAGAAAAGTATGCTAGGACTCGCTCCTGGAGACATTTGTGAAGTATCTCTTGTAACTTATGAAGTCGTGGGTAGAGTACACAATCGGGCTCGAAATGCGGTTGTCCTTACTTTACAAGATGGTCAAGATCTCGCATATCTTCATATTGAAGAAAGAGAAAATTTACAATATGCATTATATACTCCCATTGATGGTAGGTTAGATAATCCTAAAGAAGTGCCAAGTATCATCGATTTGGATGATAGAGCTTTTCATTTAGAAGAAGAATATGATGGAAATGTATTAGTGACAGGAAGATCTCCTTTTATGCAAGGTGGAGACCAGCATGTGTGGCAATATCAATCCGATGATAATTTTCTGCTTCGTATTGAATGGCAGAATGGCCGTTTCATGATGTATGAAGGTGAAAGTGTGATATCAGCAGATGTCAAAGTTATTCGGGCAAGCTAGCTAGGAGTGGATCAAGTGAAGAAACGTTCAGTTCTTTCTATGAAATTATTGATTGTTCTTAGTTTAGTTATTTCGTTATTAAGTGGTTGTGGGTCGGGGGATCTAACGAAGTCGTATCCGCTTGAGTCTGTCAATAAAGAAGGTAATGCAACCTCATATGTATATAAAGCTGTAGGGCAAACGGTACCAGAGGTAGCTACTGATCTTTCAGAACAACGTAAGCCTGATGAGATCTCACCAGTAGACCCGGAGCGAATGTTCCTTGTCTATTCGAATGAATGGTATCATTTGCAACAGGATCCAGATAACAAAGAAGATACGCTTATCGAGGTTGATTCTAAAGAATATGTGCAGAAAAATTATGATTCAAGCTTCTTACAAGGTTATATCGCAGCAAGTATTATAGGCAATCTATTTGATTCCATAGGTAGAGGTGGTACATATCGTGGATACTCAAGTAAGGATGTCTATAAACCACAACAAGGTAGTTACCGCCAAGCAACAGTAGACGACAAGAAAATTGCCCCCCCACTGACTGTGGAGAAAAAAGGGCTGATTACGCGTCGAGGAAAGACCAACTCTTCGAGTAGTACGGGATCCGACGATACGATCTTCAGTCGAGGTGCCAGTGATTCAAACACAAGTAAAGGAACGATTAAGAGAGGGAGCAGCGATAGCGGATCCAGTATCTTTGGTTCTTCGAGCAGTTCCAAAAGTTCCAAGAAGTCCATTAGTAAGCCAAAGACGAAGATTGGTTCAGGTAAGATTAGCAGGCGAAGTCGAAGGTAATGAGAAGATCGAGTATGCTTAAAAATTAGATTATTATATGTAAAGGTAGCGTGCGGAGAATACTTTCTTTCGTAGGTTACCTTTTTTGTTGTGTAACATGCTATGAAGGGTTGCTAATAACCTTGATCATAGTCTATAAATGTACTAGACACTTTTTTTAATAACGGAGGTTACAACATGTCTGAATCCATACATCATGATTCTAAATTTAATCGAAAAGCGTTACAGGTCGATGTTGCTCAATCGATGATAGCCGAGTATATAAGTGCAGGGAATACGGAAAGGATCTCGCTGAACGAAAGTCATGGAAGAACTTTAGCTCAAGAAGTATCTGCACCCCATCCGTATCCACACTTTCGCCGTTCTGTTATGGACGGGTATGCGATATGTTCTGCTGACACCATGGAATGTTCTGATGATCATATCACATGGCTTCAAGTCATTGATGAAATTCCTTGTGGTACCGTATCTGATAAGATGATCACCCCAGGTACAGCTGCACGAATTATGACAGGTGCACAGATTCCAGAAGGTGCGGATGCAGTCGTGATGTTTGAAAAGACAGAGGCTCGTGAGGAACATACTCAATCTTTTATTGGACTAAGACATGTTATCGACAGTGGGGCAAATATAACCCCAATAGGATTAGAGCTGCAAGCGGGAGAATTAATCCTTAGTCCAGGTGTAACTATTACAGCAGGTGAAATATCTGTGTTAGCGACATTTGGTATCCATCAAGTTGATGTATATTGTCGCCCTCGTGTAGCTATTTTCTCAACAGGATCTGAACTTTTATCTGTTGAAGAACCTCTTCAGCCTGGGAAAATACGTAACAGTAATACTCTGATGCTTGCATCTCAGGTTATCGAGGCTGGAGGAGAGCCAATCGTTCTTGACGCTATTATGGATGATCTGTCTTTAGCACGTAAGAAAGTGGAAGAGGCTCTCGCTCACTATGATATGGTCGTTACAAGTGGTGGTGTATCCGTTGGTGATTATGATATTATGGGTGATCTGGTACGTGGCGACGGTGAGGAAATGCTGTACAACAAAATTGCTATGCGTCCTGGGAGCGTGTCGACAGCAGCTGTTAAAGATGGTAAGTTGTTATTTGCATTGTCTGGTAATCCTGGCGCTTGTTTCGTCGGATTTGAATTGTTTGTTAGACCAAGTATTAGAGGGATGTTGGGTGATCAGAGCCCTTATTTAAAAGAGTTGAGTGGCACATTAGGTGCAGATTATTCTATAGTAAACAACTTCACACGTTACGTTCGTGGAAAGATCGACATTAGAGACGGTGTTGTCTACGCTATCCCAACAGGGATAGATGAGTCAGGCGTGATGATCACGATTAAGGACAGCGATTGCTTAATCGTCGTTCCGCCGAGCGATCAAGGGTTAAAACGTGGGGAGAAGATTCACATGTTGATGTTGAAATGATGAAGAAATTCCACATGCAGTAGCCCTTTTATTGTATGGAAGGCTAGTGTGCCTTGTCTCCAACCAACATTGTGTTATAATAAATCTTTATTATCCTACTAAGTAAATGTGGTGACGATGTGACGAATGTGTATCAATTTTCAATAAGTGATCCAAATCAGTCCTCGACCCCGTCGAGGGTTTTTGTTTCCTTAGGGCAATGTTTATGGTAGGAGGCAGAATTAATGACAATGGATAACAAAAAATCATCTTTCGCAATTTGGATCAGCTTAATAGGCAATATTGTATTGACGGGATTAAAGTTGATTGTAGGTTTTCTAGTCAACAGTCAGGTCTTGATTGCTGATGGTGTTCATAACGCGGGTGACATTGTGGCTACTTTGGCCACTTTAAGCGCCATGCATGTGTCTAAACGACCAGCAGACGAAGATCATCCATACGGACATGGCAAAGCCGAAGTCATAGGGGCAGGAATTGTGGCAGTCATTCTAATCATTGCAGCGTTGTTCATTGGGTATCACGCCGTCCTGGCATTGTTTGAACCTCCGCATGAAGCATCCATGATTGCATTAATAGCGGCCATAATATCACTCATCGTCAAACAAGCGCTTTATGTATACACCATGCGAATCGGGAAAAAGGTTAACAGTAAGGGGTTGATCGCGACTGCATACGATCATTTAGCTGATGTGTATGCCTCGGTTGCGGCTGTCATTGGTATTGCCCTGGCCATGGTCGGCGAATATTATGGCATTGAACTGTTGATGTACGGAGACCCGATAGCAGGAATTGTTGTAGCTTACTTCGTCTTAAAGCTTGCGATTCACATGGGCAGAGAGTCCGTTGATGTACTCATGGAGAAAAATTTGGAGACCGAGAAGTTGGATCAATTCGCTATGCTTATCACAACGATTCCACATGTGAAACGAATTGATCGCATTAGAGCAAGAGAGCATGGACATTATACAATCGTCGATGTTCGTGTAAGTGTACCGGGCACATTAACTGTTCAGGATGGTCATGATACTTCTCGAATCATCAAGCAAACCATAATGAAACAACATGGAGAGGTAGCAGAGGTGTTGGTTCATATTAACCCTTGGTATGAAGATGAACCTAAGAACTAGATGAGGGTGAATGTCGTTTAGAACTGGGTGATAAGGCACACTTTTAGCGGTTGCTATAGCAATCGCTAAAAGTGTGCCTTATTTTTGTTAGAGGTTCTTTTTTCCATAAATACGCATGGAGGCAATCATTGAGATGCTACCTATGACCAATGCCAATACAATAGGTAGTAAGTCTAGAATAATCTGCGGGGCAGAAAGTGTTATTTGGACGTTGAGATCGTCTTGTACATAATTGACTATAACAGGTGTAATGAAAGGTGTTATAAATACACTGAAAAAGAAAATATATTTAGCCTTCTCGAAACCAAAGCGGTATTGAACAGGGATCATGATCGAGAAAATAAGGGTTATAATCAAAAAGGATGTCCCTAAGCCGGAGAAACTTAACATGTTTAACTGCTTGGGTATAAACAAGGAAGTCACTGTATATAAGATGTAGCAGCTAACAAACATGATCAAGAGAAACAGATACTTCGATATGACTAACGCATTCCTTCTGTAGGGAGTCGCGCATAATAACGCAGAACCTTTGTATTTATACTCTAACATCGACACTGAATTGAATATCAGAAATAAGATAAATAGCGTACTTATAAAAAAAGAGAGAGCACCACCATCAATAAGGAAGCCGGTCTTCATTCTAATGAACACGGGTAGCACGATAGCAGCGACAAACATGATAATCAAATATTTTTTTACCAGAAGAAAGTCTTTCTTTACGAGATTCAACAACATCTTCATTACCTCCTAACATAGCCGAGCATAATATCTTCAATCGTCGGCTTTTCAATAAGTACATTATTCATTTCCTGCCGTATAGCTGGTTTATTATTCGTTAAACCTTCGAAACCATATTCAGTTTCGCGTAGTGTTAGAAACATTTTCCGTGTGTGTTCATTAAGATTCTTTGTGTCACCCTTAACAAAACCATGTTTATCTAACAATAGGTCTTTATCTTCGTTAAAAACAATTTTGCCTTGATCCATTAAAATCAGCACATCTGCTATTTTGTCGAGATCAGAGGTGATATGAGTTGAGAAGAACACGCTTTTTCCTTCATGTTCCATGAACTCTAACAGAATGTCCATAATCTCTCTTCTAATTAGAGGATCGAGGCCACTTGTCGGCTCATCCATAATCAACAGATCAGCATGATGAGATAACGCTAGTGCGATTGCATATTTCATTCGCATTCCCTTGGACAAGGTACTTATTTTCTGGTTAAGTTGTAGCCCGAAGCGCTCCATGTTCTTCTTGAAGATAGAATTATCCCATTGGGAATAAGCGGGTGCGATAATGCTTTTCATTTCGGCCATCGTTAAGTCCTCATAGAAGTAACCTTCGTCGAAAACAATACCGATCCGATTTTTCAATTCTCGTTCATTTTTGTCCATATCTTGGCCGAATAATTGAATATTTCCGGTATCCCTCAATATTAATCCTAGGATAGATTTGATTGTTGTGGTTTTCCCAGCTCCGTTAATCCCGATAAAACCCGTAATGCAGTTTTCTGGTAACGAGAAGCTGACATTATGTAACTCAAAGTTGCCTAGTTTTTTGTGTAGTCCATGTACATCCAAGACCGAATTCATTGATCTTCCATCTCCTCAAATAATAAGTCTATCATTTGATACAATTCGCTTTTACTAATTCCCAGGGAACATGCCGATTTCCATGCTTCGGTAAGCTTCATCTCTACCATATGCCTCTTAGATTCACGCAAAAGTTCAAGGTTACCCTGAGATACATAAGAACCCTTACCGGGTCTTGTTGTAATGAAGCCCTCTGATTCAAGCTCATCATATACCCTTCGGGTAGTCAGTACGCTCACATGTAAATCGTTGGCTAATGCTCGAATGGATGGTAAAAGCTCGCCTTCGTTTAATTCGCCTCGAAGAATGGCATCTTTAATTTGGTCTTTTACCTGCTGATATATAGGGGGGTCGGATACATTTGAAATGATTATTCTCGTGATCTTCACTCTCTTTCAACTGTGTATGTGATACATACACAGAATACACAGATGTTGAGTCGAAGTCAAGTTAAAGTTCAACATTACAAGGATCTCAATGATAGCTTATTCATAGCTATCTAATTTGTATAGAGTCGTTATGGAGAAACGAAGGAAACATCCGTGAGAGTTTTACTATAGTTATTGTTTATCAATTCAATCGCATTAAATATGCTATCATATTAATGAATTTAGCTACTTCTTTAGAAGGGGGATACCGATGAGTAACTCGCAAAATATTAGCAAGAACCTCTTTACTATAGAGTGTAATGATATACTTTTGAGGGAGTATCGGGAAGAGGATTTAGACGAACTACATAACCTTACATGGCAACCACACTTTTATGAATATTTGATTGATTGGAATGGATCCAAGGAGCAAAGAGAAGATTGGTTCAACAATTATGAAATACCTGAAAACAAACGATTTTTAAATGCTGTATCAAAAGATGGAGATATTGGAGAGCTACGTTTACGATTGGGTATGATATCCAAAGAAACTGGCGAGTTTATAGGTGTTTGTGGTACAGGGATTTTGGATAATTTTCCACCACCAAATAGAGAGATTTACTATGGGATATCGAAAGAACATACCAATAAGGGCTACACGACTCAAGCTGCAAAAGGATTAATCATGTATTTATTTGAAAATACACAGGTCAAGGAACTCATCACTATAGCTCAGATACGTAACATTCCATCGAATAGAGTGATCCAAAAATGTGGTTTTGAATTCCAAAATAATATTGAAATTGAAAATAGGAAATATAATTATTACAAACTTAGTAAGAGATAGTTGGAGAAGGAACAATCGTTTATTGGGGGATTTGAAATGATAGAAGATGCTTGGTTTACAATTCAAGAAATTGATCCAAAAACATATGCAATCAGTGAGTATGGACATTGGGAGAAAGTACATTCTTTTTTATTGATAGGTGAAGAAAAAGCGGCACTCATTGATACAGGTCTTGGGATTGACAATATTAAAAGGATAACTGATCAACTAACTGACTTGCCAATCCTAGTTATTACAACACATGTGCATGTTGATCATATAGGAAGTCACGGTGAATTTGATACCATTTTCGTTCATGAAGTTGAGGAAGATTGGTTAATCAATGGCATTAAGGGCCTGCCCATAGAACAAATTAGGAAGGATATACGTAGAGATATCACAATACCTACTCCAGAAACTTTTAATCCAGATACCTATAAGCCTTTTCAAGGGAAACCCACGGGTATATTACAAGATGGTGAAGTGATTGATCTTGGAAAAAGAAGAATAACGATCTATCATACTCCTGGACATTCTCCGGGGCATATATCCATATTTGATAATAACAACGGCTACTTATTTACAGGGGACTTACTTTATGATGAAACGCCTATTTATGCCTTTTATCCCGCTACCAATCCTGTTTACTTAGTTGATTCATTAGAGAAGATTTCCGAAATCCCGAATGTTACAAAGGTCTATGGTTCACACAATACATTAGGTCTAGCTCCAACAATTCTACATGAATTGAAGATAGCGGTAGTTGAATTGAGAGAAAAGGGACTTGTAAAACACGGAACGGGGATTCATACATTTAAAGGGTTTAGTTTACAATTTTAAAATATCTTTTTAGTCAGAGGAGTATTGATATGAACAATCCTTTTTTATCTATCGATCATCCCCAACCACTTGGAGCAGGCTCGTATGAAATGGCACTTCCATTAATAAATGCCCTGAAATTAAAAGCTGGGATGCGAGTATTAGAGATTGGTGCTGGTACGGGTCAAGTAGCTGCCATATTAGCTCGGAATTGGGGAGTATCCGTCATTACTCTAGAACCTTGGGAAAGTTTAGAGGTTATTCAAGAATTCGCGGTTCAACAAGGTGTGTCGAATGACGTTGTTGCAATGAATGTAAACGCCAAGGATATGCCTTTTCCAGACGAATCATTTGATGCTGTCTTTGGTATTGGTTCTTTTTTTATGATTGATGAAAGAGAACAAGCATGGAAAGAAATCATAAGGGTTACACGTAAAGGTGGGCATATAGGAATCGCAGAACCCATGTGTACACTAAATCCAATACCATCGGAATTGAAAAAGCATGAAATTTTTACGTCATATAAGAAATGGTTAAGATCATTGGAATGGAACTGTGACTTATATCGAAATCACGGGTTATCGATTACAGAAAAATACTATTTTCCGGAAGCTAAACAATGGATGATCGATAATTTCCGGTATTATGATGGTGAGAAAGACTTTATATTAGAGGATAACGGTCGCTGGTTGTCACTAGGACTTGTTGTTGGACAGAAAACTACAGAAGATCTTCCGGATAGACGATTTTAAAGTCTGAGACAAAAGGGTGGAATAAATGGACAATGAAAAAGAAATACAGCAGCTGAAAGAACGTTTGGTAAGTGTGGAGAATCAACTCCAACACAAATCGCAGTTTTCTAGAATTTTGAAGTTTGTAATCATCTTTATAATTGTCTTTATAGTTTTTTTGATGTTAATTGGTATTGTTCAATTTATGAGTGATTCTTCAATCTGATGATATATAATGGCATCACTTTTTTAAGGCTGATGTCAGATGGAGCTAAACCCTGGAGATATATTGCCCCTTCTGAAATTTGGTGCTATAATTTTTTGCGAATAAATATGCTCGGAGGTGGTACAGTGCTAATGCTGAATTGCCCATTAGCTAGAAGTTCCTCATGCAAAGCCTAGTTTTTAGGGCGATACTTTGCGTGAGGTGCGATGGAATGGATCGCCCAAACTTAATTTTATCGTTTCTATAAATGGGCTTTGCACCTTATCATTTTTCATTAAAAATAAGGAGCTGAAGAGCTATGATTACACCATTTATTAGAAACCATCAATATAACGTTATTAAGAAACAAACGAAATTCATTCTGCATACACTGCGAACCGTTGCGGATCGTAGAGTCTTGGAGACTGTAAGATATCGTGCTGTGATGAACATTCTTGAAGTATTTCCTTCTCTTACAGAGAATCAAAAGAAGATACTGGAGCAAATATCGACCTTCGAGTTGGAACATGAATTCCAGACATATCTTAATGAATTAGAGCTTTACCTTGATGCATATCCGTCGATAACGGAGAAACAGATTCAGAAGCTATTCCCCAAGAACAAGAAGTTGAAAATATCTGATTTGCGTGACCTCGATTTTCGTTATATGACATATTTAAGATGGGTAGATGTTGCTAGTAACAAACTATTCATTATATATCCATACGACGGACAGTTCATTGGAGTTGAGAGAAGAATTACACCGACACACAAGAAAGGGTTCTGCCTGTTCTGTAATCAGCATCATGAGCTAGCATACTTCTCTGTTAAGACCAAGACCGTGAACGGTTCACCAGATAATTATTCTATGGTTGGTCATTACGTATGTATGGAGAGTCATGATTGTAATCAAAGTATTACGGATACAGGTGCACTCGAGAAATTCATTCTGTCAGTACGCAAATAAAGCTTATAGTTAGAATAAAGGCTGCCTTCATAGGCAGTCTATTTTAAAATATAAGAATTTATAAGTATTTCTGCTTATACATAGGATTATATTTCAACGCTAAACGTTTCATCGCCGCTAAAGGACGGCGAAGCCGTTTATGCTTGCATAAAAGAGAACAGTAAACTACTTAGTTTCATTCATATAACACAATAATCCATTTGTTAGATATAAAGTTCAATAACCGATTGGAGGTACTACAAATATGAAGGATATGAATTTTTACAACACATTTATTGAAGTTGCGGATGACTGTCCGGTTAAAACAGCAGAAATTCCAAAAACAAAAAGTGGTTCAAAGTCTATTCCGGTATTACAGTTTGAATTGATTGCGAATAACCCCTACCAATACACTCAGGAGGATGTACTATTTGAAGTATTTGCACATCGTAATAATATTGTGGATGCAGAGAGAAAAGTTGAGCGCGAGAAATTATTTTCCAAAGGACAACCATGCCTTCGAACATCATCCATAGGGAAACGATACGGTTGGGGTATTCATAATGACTCACAAGGGAAAGTGGCACTTTACGCGATTGAATCAGATGAATATAAGTCTTTTATAAATGACAGTAGTATAAAACATGTGAAAGCAATGCGCTCAAGTCGAATACAACGGTAGCTTAGAACTGGGATGAACGGACACGATAACGGTTGCTACGGCAGCCTTTTTTGCTTGCAACCTTTCCCTATAATAAACGTTATATTAAAGATATTCTAAAAATAATTTGTGATATTGTGATGGAGGTAGGGCATGCGAATACTGAAAAAGTACAAAAGAATCATCTGGACCACTGCCACACTAATTCTTTCTTCTGTCGTTGTCTTCTATGCACTTGTTTATGTTAATGATAGACCAGGTGGATTATCAGACCGACGAATGAGTCATGCTATGGGACTGAGTAGTACAATTCGTATCCCACTTAGTAAAACCCCAGATGACGCTGTTCAGCAATTTAGAGGTTTATCATCGATGCGAGTCATTCACCGAGAACCTGTAGAAGGGGGCATGCTTTTATTTGTGAAACGAGGTAATGAAGAAGTGGCTAGTAATCTTCAAGTGGAGTATGCACGTAAAACGTGGCTCGGATGGAAATGGGTCTGGGGTCAGGGGTTCGCAATTGGTGAATCTTCACAAAATAAGCCTGCCTTAAATCATATGAGTATCCCTGAAATAGATAATATCTCAACTCCCTTTCCTATGGTTATTGGAGATGTTCTGGATCCAACGATTACGAATGTATCCGTTGAGATTAAAGGTGAAGGTAAATATAACGCTAAATTGACTGAAATAGATCCTGGAAAAATGATCTGGTACGTATTTCTACCCTCAACATCTGTCACGCCATTTGATATCCAGGGTTTTAATGAAAAAGGGGAACTCATAGCGTATAAAACAATAAGCGATCCAAGAGATTTTGGCTTGATAGATCTTATTGATTGAAGTAAAAGGATATTGGCATAGTCCGTAAAGTATCGGGCAATCATACTTGGACTCGTAATAGATATACATAGACATTGCAAAATGGATTAAGATAATCAACAAGGATCATATCGGATCGTACAAATGAGAAGGAAATAACCGTAACAGACCCTAGCCAAATTACAAAAATAATGGATGCTTTCTCTCAGATGAAATTAAAAGAATCAAATATATCAAATATCAATTTTAAAACGTCATACTGGATAGTCTTAAAAAGCGATGGAAATAGAAATTTTGGAATAACACTTTACGATAATAACTATATATCTATTTTTGAATACAATGCGGTTTCGCAAAAGAAAAGATTAAAATCATATAGAATAACCAATGATTTGGAACAAATGGTTATTCCAGAGCTAAATAATATACAATGGAAATAGGTTATGCGTGGTTGATAAATGAATAAATAATTTTCAACCTCACGTGTTGAAGTCGATATAATATGAATACAAGCCTATTAGAAAGTAGGGGTATAAGTGATTATGGTGAGGAGATTATTGATATTAACTATTTGTAGTTTTACACTGTTAACTGGGTGTTCTCAGCAAGATGACTCAATAAAAGGGTATGAAAGTCAGCTTGAAGAAGAAAATACAAAATTTACTGAAATATTAAATGAAAAAGAAAAAAGGATAGAAGAATTAAATCATACGATCCAGCAACTTAATATACAAATTGATGATTATAATAAGGAAAAAGAAAATTACGCTTCTATAAGTAATCTTTCAAAGGAATTTGTTAGAGCACATACAACAGGAGATAAAGACAAACTCCGCCAATTATTATCAGAAGACATCGTTCTTGAAGAAAAAGATAATAACTTATACGCTAAAATATTAAACACTAACGGTTATGAATGGCTCTTATTTAATAATGAAGAAAAGACTCAATTAGATGATTGGGTAATTCAAGGATATGAATATGATCGTAAAACGAATACATTCGATATATTTATAAGAGAATTCTATATACACTTAAATGGGGAACCCGAGATCCCTCCAACATTTCTAAATTTAACATTTATTAAGTATAACAATGAGTGGAAAATTAATAGTTTAGGATTCGATGTATAGAATTAGAAAGGTCTGCGTTGGTGCAAAATGGGAAATAAACGTTACAGTAAAATGATATTTAAAAAAGTGGATGCTAACTGCAACCAAAGTATCCATGTAATAGACATCTGGCGTTGTAAATAGAGAAACTAGTAAATTGAGGTTATCTGTTTCCAATGTTAGTAAAGTCGGTAGTAATATAGTTATGGTGGTATAACACCGTTTTCCCGCTGCTGGGCTTACGCCCCTTGATCTGCCCGAGGAATTTCGAGGAGGAAGAGGATTCACACCTGCACCGACTAACCGCGTCGCGGCCGCCCTTCGGGCTTAAGTCGGTGAGGAGTCGGGAGCACACCAACGTTAGGTGAAACTATACAAATAAATTTTTTGGAGGAAGTAATGAGGTATTTCACCAAAGAGATATATGAAGAAATGCAAGTTCGAGGAAGTCTTTGCTTTCACGAGTCAAAGGAAGAGTTAGAGGGATGGATAGAATTGTATGAAAATGAAGGGAGAGATTACTATAAAGAGTCATTACAGAACTTTGAATACATGAAGCCATTCTATCTTAAGTATCTACCTCACAACTTACTAAAATACGTAGAAAATCAAAGTTTTATGGGATGTAATATACCAGAAAAAACCATACAAAATAAAGTCGAAACTTGGAAAGCTGAATGGGATTTGAAATGGAAATCAATTGGGGAGGAATATAACCAATATTACAGTTCAATTTCAAGTAACCTCACAGAAGAAATAAAAAAGTTACATAATAGTCATCTTATATATGATGCGACGATTGTACAGTTTAGTAATGAAGAAAATGATGTTGTACTTCTAATTAAGACTGTGGAAGAAAAACTAATAAGATTAATCTTTACTGGAGTACGAAAATTTCAATACTCATTTCTCATTTAAACTTACTAATAATAGCTGTCTGTGGATGGAAGTACGATTAATTGAACAAGATTTATTTGAAGTGCAAATATTAATGAATGGGTGGTTGGAACTAGCAGAACTAGAAATCACATTCAGTGATCTGAAAATAATAGAATCGAGAGGCTCATTGTAGCAATAACGAAGAAGTGTATGGCATCAGCTAACAATATGTTACGGAAGCCGCCTCGGTCTCGGAAGAGAAGTCGAGGAAGCAGTTGCCGGACACATCCACACTACCTAACCGCATCGCGGCCGGTCCTACGGACCTTAAGGTGGTGGGACGCTATGATAACACGGAAACGTTAAGTGAAATCGGCACAAAAAAAGAGGAGATCAATTCAAATGTCAAATGCTAATTATGTTGAGATCTCCAAGAAAGCTTTGAAAGAATATGACTTCAATGATTATGAGATCGAGTATATTGGTCAAAGTGGCAATGTCATATATCGTGTTAATGAAACGGATAGTGGCAAACAATTCTCTCTTAGAATTCATGAATCACTATCCCAGGGATTTGAAGAGATTTGGGGTACAAAGGAGTCTATTCATTCTGAAATGACATGGTTAGATGCTCTTTCTAAAGCAAGTGATATCGTAGTTCCAAAACCAATATATAACCAAAATAACAATCTTATTACTGAAGTCAATCATTGTGACAAGGTTATGTATTGTACTTTATTATCTTGGGTTAATGGGGAACAAAAACCATATGTTCCGACTGCTGAGGATACAGGTAAAGTTGGGACAATGATTGCAAAGCTCCATCTTGAATCTAGTAAATGGATTGTTCCAAATGGATTTTCACGACCGACTTTCGATGAACATAAACTTGATAAATCATTGGAACGAATTCAAATAGCCATTGAGAATGGTACTATAATTAAGAGTGGAGAAACACTTATTTTAGCAGGACAAAAAGCTAAGAACATAATAATAAATCTTGAAAAAACTAATAATAATTGGGGAGTAATCCATGCTGATTTAATTCCTTCTAATTATATATTTCACAATGATATAGTTAGTCCTATTGATTTCGGTGCTTGTGGTTTCGGATTTTATTTATTCGATCTTGGGTGGACATTTTCATATATTCATCCTTCATTTAGAGAAAGTCTATTAAATTGTTATTCAAACATATTTCCATTGCCGTCAAACTATGAATCGTTACTTGAAACATTTTTTATTGCTGGTCAATTAGATACCTTAGGTTATTGGTTAGGGATGCCTGATTCTAATGAATGGTTGGAAGGTCACATAAGTAGTCTAGTAAGTAGAGAATTCAGTAGTTACTTAAACAAGGAGCCATTTCTATATACAGGCACAGCCTATTGGGAATAGATTTTTGAGGTAACCCAATGGAAGTGCCGGCATCCGATAACACAGTATTCATGTTTTGGACTGAGGTCCATAGTGCTAGAGGTATTTCGAGGAAGTGGATTCAGGCAGACACCCTGCGAGACTAAGTTTAGCGACCCGGAGCTTAAGCTCCTTAAGCCTCTCGGGTTCGTGAATACCAAACGTTATCGGATAATGGTATAAAGATGTATTGAAACACGAAAACATGAATAACAAGCGGAGGGAGTTTTTTTCTTGGGAAACAACCTGTACAAGATTTTAGGGACCATATTTATGATAGTCAGTGGGATATTATACACTGTTGAAAGAATCATTGTGAAGTTATCAGCTTCAATAGTTGCAGCAGGGTATGCTAATCAAGGAACGGGTACCGATAGAACATCTAATTATTCAGGATTTTTTGATAATTTTTTTGTTTGGTTCTTTTTTTTCTTAGGATTTCTTTTATTGGCTTATGGATTTCCAAAGAGTAACAAATAGAACTCAGGAATTATAAAGTACAAAAAAATATTACAAAGATTAATAATGCAAAATAAATAAGAAACATAAAGTGGTTTTGATGGATTGATTCAGAGAGGCTACCAACATCGGTAACCTTGCATTAACACAGTGGTCGCTACGCTTCCTTGGTCACCAGAAGGAAGATTAAATCAGGTGACACATCCAACCGACTAAGTGGCAGAGCTAACCGGACCTACGGTCCTTAAGCCGCTTGAACGTCAGGATTGCGCAAGGTAGATGAAACTAATGCAGAGATATGTAAGATAAAAGGGGAGAAATATGGAACTTGATATTATTGAAATACAGAAACTTTTTAAATCTAATAAATTGGATTATGACCTAGTAGATTATAAAATAATGTCAGGAACGACTGACGGTCGTGTTATTCAATTAATTACTACCAAAGGAAGTAAGCTTGTTTTAAAGTTTGATCATCCTAATGAAATTAAAATTGGAGCCGATTTATTGAACTCATATCAAGAATCATCGTTGCTTCCGAATATAATTTATTTAGCTCATGATTGGTCACATATTATTTATACGTTTATTGAAGGTACGACGCATTTTAATCGTGGTGATAAGAAATTATGGTTAATTAGACTAGTCGATGATCTATTAAACAAGTATAAACCATATAAGGCAGAAGGTTCGTGGGGAAGATTAGGAGATTTACGTAGTTCATGGATGGATTTTAATAAGACAAGTGTAGAAGAAGCTAAAAACAATATCGGAAATATTCTCTCGAATGAAGATTATAATTTTGCTAGATCACAAGTATTGAAATTGTATAGTGATAATTCAACTGAGAAATATTTACTACATGGTGATACAGGAGTACACAACTTTGTTTTCAATCAATCAAGGTTAATTGGAGTAATTGACCCTTCACCGATGGCGGGTCCATTAATATATGACTTTATCTATGCGTTTTGTTCATCACCTGATGACATTAATTTGGATACTTTACTCACTGCCTATAATCGTCTTAAACAAGGATTAATTGATAAAGAAAGATTAATAGATGAGGTGTCAGTACAACTCTATTGTCGAATAGGGTTAAGTATCAAACATCATACTAATGACTTGTCTCAATATTTATTAGCATGGAAACATTGGAGGGATCTTTGTAAGCAACTCGAGGAGGGCATTAGCATCGTCTAACATCATATCCACACTTCGGACCTGACTGTCCTCGTTCCCTGAGAAGCGATTAGATGAGAAGCGGATTCAGCGGACACATGCACCGATACCGGCTCCTGACGGAGCCTTAAGTCGGTGAGGCATCGTGGATACAGGAACGTTAATCACCGAACCCAGAATTTATATTTCCATACATTAAGATGGTCTCGGTTGGAAGAAGATAAACCAATGAAGTGAACCCACCAACACAGAAACCCACCTGATGAAAGCTACGGCTAGAAGAAGGTGGGTTTTCTGAACATTAGGCGTAAGTAAATGCAAAAGCTGTGTAACTATTTTCGAAACAAGAACTCAAATAAATATGGTAAAGTAGGTGATTCTCAACGATAAATTTGTTTGGCGGAGACGAATTATATTTGAGGAGCTAAAAAAATGAATATTGAGATTAAGAAATTATCACCTGAATTATTAGATGACTATTTACATTTTTTTGATACGGTATCTCACTTTACTGATAAAGAGGAAGATAAATGTTACTGTGTGTGTTGGTGCAATGTTGCCTATGAAGGGCAAGACTTTTCTACTGCGGAAAAAAGAAGGAATATAGCGATTACCTATGTCAACGAGAATAATATTCAAGGATATCTTGCTTATTATAATAACAAGGTTGTTGGCTGGTGTAATGCAAACACAAAATCGGATTGTCTTGAATGCCAGTGTGGCAAAATGTATATGAGTACAGTTAATAAGAAGGAATCTTCTCCAGATATAAAAGTTAAAGCTGTGTTCTGTTTTGTAATTGCTCCTGATATGAGAAGGAATGGCATTGCAGAATTACTCTTGAAAAGCGTCTGCGTAGATGCGGCACGAGAGGGTTTTGATTTTGTAGAAGCGTATCCTAATAGAGAATTTATGAATACGGAATATGATTATATGGGACCTGCAAAATTATATGAAAAATTAGGATTTTCTGCGTATTATGAAATTGAACCTAAACTGATTATGAGAAAAAAGTTAAAATAACATTGCAAAATGAGTGGGGTACCCAAACGGTAGTGAAATCTCCTAACCCATAATATTATGAGTGCATCTAAAAAGTGAAAAAGCTATAGTTTGTGTACCGTATATTTGCTGATTGAAATTATTGTCCTGTCTATCTGATTTAATAGATATTGAATGGCAAAACAAGCCAAAGATTAGATTAACTCGGGATAAGATCCTAGAGTTGTAGTTAAGCTTTTTGAAACTTGGAGGTTAAGATGAATACAAAAGTTAATTGTAAATGCTGTAATTACCAAGCAAATTTTCAGCATGTTTTATTTGAATATGAATCAGTTGTCTGTGTCTCTGATGATAGTAATATATTAATAGGGTCATGTTATATCATACCGAAAGTACATAAAGAGACACCATTTGATTTATCAGAAAGAGAATGGATAGACACAAAAAAATTGATTGATATAACAAAAAATTACTTAGACACAAAATATAAGCCAGATGGTTATAATCTTGGTTGGAATATAGGAGAAGTGGGCGGTCAGTATATTTTTCATTCTCATTTACATATTGTACCAAGATATAAAGATGAACCTTATGCCGGTAAGGGAATACGGCATTGGCTAATGCAAGAAGAAAATAGACGTATAAATAGTTAATACGTAGAGTATTGAAACAAAAAAACACGAGCAAAGAGATAAATATGGCACCAATAAAAGCATAAGACCATTAAACGGGGTTCGAGAAAGAGGGAATATTAGTTAATAACACGCTATTAGCCGGCTTACCGACTCTGGGTCTCTAGGAATACTTGCGGTGAAGTTGAATCAGGCGATACACCTACACTGACTAAGCGCGGTTGTGTCCGGCTAAGTCTGATGACCGGCTCTCTACGGTCACTTGAGCTACTTGAAACGTCAGGAATGCGCGAACGTTTCATGAAATAACCAGAAAGCAGGATTATATGAGAGAGAATTCGAATGAGGGTATTAATAAACTAAAGATAAAAGTTACATTACTTCTCATTGCATCAATAATAACATTATTTATTTATCTATTTTTCTATGGTGCGTATTTTGGATTTGAGTATGAGCATAGATTTAGAGAAGATTATATTGGACCTTCAGTAACTTCGAGATCTATCGGTATTTCGATGTTAGTAATCTATATATTACTTATTCTAATTAGTAGCTTCTATTACAATAGAAATATGAAAACACTATTTTATAGATCACTTAATTCAATAAAACAAGCAATAATTATTCTGATTATAGGTTTTTTAGTGAGTTTTCCAATAATGTTCCCTGCTTACTTAACATAATTATATGAATGATTGTTTTGGAGTGAATCGAAGAACATTAGCCCTTGATTCCCAAGAGGGATATCGGAGAAAGTTAATTCAGGTGATACATTCAACATCTAAGTCTGGCGACCCGTTCCCTTCGGCCACATAAGCTGCTTGAAGGTCAGTAATTCGTAGACACAAAAATGTTCGGCGATAAATTACCAGAATTAATTTGGAATGGGAGTTGGTCATAGATGATCATTAGAGAAATGAAGCTCGAAGAAGTAGAAAAAATTAAAGAAATTGATCGATCAGAAAAAGTTAATCTGATCTACAAAAATAGTAATGAGGGACTTAAAGAAATTAGAACCGATCATGAATGTCCAACATGGAATACTAGGGATTTAGATCAATTATTAAAAAGGTTTAGAATTGAAATCACAGATGGTGGAATAGCTTATGGAGCATTTGAGAATGAATGTCTTATAGGTTTTGGTATTTTAGGCCACAAATTAAGAGGGAAAAATAAAGACCGAATTCAAATAGATCTTATGTATGTGACAAGAAATTTTAGAAGGCAAGGAATAGGAAAACAATTAATGAACGAGTTAAGCAAAGAAGCAATGAATAGAGGAGCAAAATTCTTGTATATTTCTTCGACAGAGACAGAGTCGGCAGTAAACTTTTATAAACACTGCGGAAGTGAATTAACAGATGAATTAGACCAAGAATTATTTGATCTAGAGCCAAATGATATACATATGTTAAAGAGACTGTAAGCATCGTCTAAATTCATTGTCACTGTTGAAGTTTTACAGATCGAATTTCAAGGGAATACTTAACATTTCTACTTCGTCGCCACCCGGACCAAGAGGCCTTACGCAAGTTGGATCCTCGTAATGTGCGAACGTTATATAAATATTATATGGAGGGATCACATGGGAGTAGATTGGTATAATTCATTGGCTATTAGGAATGGCGGCTACAGAAGCAATGCTATTTTCAAAGTGGAAGGAATTTCAGCTGAACAGATTTTTGAACAAGAGTTAATAAGTATGTTACCTAATCTCCATTCTGTTTTAGATGCAGGTTGTGGGCACGGAGATTTCACTTTAAAGATGGCTAAACACGCCAATTCAATCATTGGATTTGATAACTCAATTGAGATGATTAAGATAGCTAGGGCGACTTTGAAAGAAACGCACATTTCTAATTTGCTGTTTATCGATACAACAACAAAGCAAGAGCTGCCCTTTTCAGATGGACAATTTAACCTGATATATAATCGTAGAGGACCGACCTCGATCATAAATCATAGTCGAATTCTTCAATCAGGGGGAACGATATTTGGAATACATTCGGGATCATTAGATACTGTTAAGGAACGATTAATGAATAATAGTTACAAGGACATAGAAATAAGAGAATACAACGATGCCAAAATCACATTTCCTAACCATAATGAATTTGCCAAGTTCATATCTGGAATACCAGGAAATCCTGATTATACAAGGCCTGAATATAAGGAAGAACTTGAAAAGAAAATCGAAGAAAATAATAATGATGGAAAACTCGAAATAAAAGAGTATAGATACATATGGAAAGCGAAAAAACCTTAATCGTATATTCAAGAAGCCAGTCACATTATCTAATATAACATTCGTCTGCGAGCCGTACAGTCCTTATACAACGTTGTCGGGAATCCTCGCAAACAATTGAAAAGAGGGTACAATCTATGAAGATCCTTATCTCTCAGCCAACCCATGAAGGAAATCTTGAACAACTTCAAACTGAAATAGCTTTAGATTATGATTTTGATACAGTGTTATTTCCTGAGGGTTACATTACAGGCAAAGATAATGTAGCTAAAGCATGTGCGTTAGCAAATAAATATAAGAAAATGATAATTACCGGGTATCTAGATAATAACAAAGATAGAGCATTGATAATTAATCAGCATGGTGAGATTATTTTAGAACGTGCAAAATCACCCATGAATGTTCGTTTATATACTCCTTCTGCAGTTGAGGTTAATGGTTCTAAGATCGGCTATTTATTATGTGTCGAATTATTGCAAGGTTTACTTGGATTAGAAGAATATGATACAAGTTTAACGTATATTGCACATCCGATAGGTGTAGGTATGTTCAGTGAAGAACAATTTGATGAGTGGATTTCTGAGGCGAAGAGAATCGCAGTTAAATATAATACGATGATACTTGGTACAAGTCATGCAGATGGTTCATATAGAAATTGCGGGATTTCAATACCAATATCTTATTGTATAGATAGGGATGGGGAGCCGGTTTTCATTTCTAAGAACGATTTAAGAACAAGGATAATTAATCTTAATACAAAGGAATATGAATTTATTGTAAGGACTCTTGTATAGATTAGCGAATCAGTCGTGGACATCTTAAAACATTGTATCTACGCTGCGTGTCTTGTGACCCTTGGTCTGCAAGATGAATTTCGGAGTAGCTTATCTCCACAAAACCACCAATAAAAAAACAAGAAGGTGTAAATAAATGGAGGAAAGTATTATAGCTGATTTAAAAGAGAGCTATGGGATCACTTTCAATCAAATTACTCCGGTAACAGGTGGAATGTTGAATCTGAAATGGAAGGTTTCTACTGAAAAAGGCGAACTATTGGTCAAACAATACAGCAATAAGCGGTTTCGCAGAGAACAAATTAAGAGAATCGAGTCCGCGCTACAACGGCAGATTATCCTTGAAAAAAACGGCGTTCCCTGTCCATTTCTCTGGCAATGCGGAGACCGTGTAATTCGTTGGTTAGATGACAAAACAGCTTATATGGTTATGGATTTTCGCACCGGAAAGACAGAAAGTCCTGACACAATCACTGTATCGCAAATGTACAGTCTCGGTAGCACCTGCGCTACAATGCACAGAGCGTTTTCACAATTGCCGACGCATTCGGTCAAGACCCTACCCGGTTTTGGTGGTTATACGATGGATTTATTATGGGAATATTTCAACTCTAGTATGATGAATTTCTCATCTGAGAATCACGTTGAGTATCGGAAAGCATTGCTTGCGCTGGAGCCGATTTTGAAGCAACTTAATAACGAATTTTTCGATAAGTTTCCAAAAGGATTTGCCCATGAGGATTTTCAACCCGGAAATATCCTATTCGATGTGAATTGCGTATCCGCGGTCATTGATTTCGACCGTAATTGCTTCAGCTATATTTGGCATGACATAGGAAGAGCAATACTTTCTTTTGCATTGGAAGGAAATATAATGAACGTCGAAAAGGTATGCGCTTTCCTAGAAGGATATTCACAGCATTCTGCGTTGACTTTATCTAATATAGCAGACGCTTTGCGGCTATCGTGGTGCATTGAAATACCTTGGTGGATACAACCGGAATTTTTTGGCGAATGTGACGAAATCCCAAAGCGTTTCAAAGATGAAATGTTATGGTTGACTGAACATTGGTTTGAAATAGATTCTTTATTATCTTCCTAATAAGACGATTGAACATCGGAATGTAACAACGTTAGATGAAATTCTACTAAGGATTGATAAACATTTGAAAGACTTAAATATCAAAGCAGGTATATATTATCTTGCTCTAGCTACAGGTTATATTAGCAGAAGTGAAGTTATAAACTGGGCTGATTTTTGCATTGAACATGTTGATGTTCCTTATGATTTTATTGAACTCTCATTATCAGGTTCCAAATCCATTGAAGATAATTTATCTTTTCTAAAGACTATTTATGGTAAAAATGAATTTGTGATCCCGATGTATATTATGCTGTGTCTGATTCGTTCGGATTTTATAAAGCAGAAGATATCTGAGGATGAATTTTTTACATATATATTTCGTTTATATACTCATGGTTGTTCGTCAGATAAAGATGTTACTGAATTTTCTTTTCTAGACCGATTAAGTGATGGATATTATCTAGCGACAGAAGGGATATACGGAAATACAGAAGATGTTGTACAGGAAGCAATTGATGATTTAAAACGATTTGAAGAATATAAAGGAAACATTGAAGGATTATTCTTGTTAGAGTAGAAATTCGTTTAATAAAGCTTCATACTGCGCCATCACCCCGCTAAGTCTGAGACCCCTTCCTATTAGGTCACTTAAACTGCTTGGACTTCAGAAATGCGCAAAGTATAGGGAATCAGCGAACATTATGAAAACCCTCTAAAGCGTTCTAAAGTAAAACAAAAGAAATAATCTTTATGTCTAACTTATTAAAGGGGGTTAAGTAATGCGTAAATTATTGCCTATGTTTATACTAATCATATTGTTATCTGGGTGTATTTTTGAACAAAAATTGACTGAAGAAACTGCTACAAATAGGGTCTTAAGAAAGGTTCCTATATGCGGTAACAACTTGGAAACATTCAACAAGGTTATTGAAAGCAAGGAAAATGATAATGGCTTTGTGATCAAAATTCAACGAGATTGTGAACCTAAAGACGGAGAGGGGCCTCAAATACGCTCGATTTATAAATACATGGTGACTTCCAATGAAGTTAAGATACTCGAAGAGAATAATTAGCTAAAGATTCAGCCCCCCTACCTACAGTCCGTGGAGAGAAGGCATGACCACTAATCGAATTAATACCATTATTTTTTGGTTGTAGCAAGGGATAAATAAATTGAATTATCAACCTTGTGGGAGGTAATGAAGTGAGATATTTGCAGTACTGTTTTTTGATAATTATTCTGATAGTTGGTTTGTGTGGATGTGATAATTCGAGGGATAAATTAATTACAGAAGATCAAGCAATTTCAATTGTAAAAGCACAACAGGAAACAAATAATGATCAAGAAGAAATTGATATTATTACAGTAGATTATGAGAATGGAGAATATAAAGTCGTGTGGGAAAGAGAATCCAACTGTGAAAATGGAATTGAGTATGTAAATGATCAGACAGGGATTACTCATGGAACTCAAAGTATATGTTAAGAAAGTAATAGGACAGGGAATTTGATAAAGTGGGGGCATCACACAACAAAGAATTCTATCGTTGAAATGTCAACTCCTCGGGCTCGAAGTGAAATATTAGAGAAATAGATTGAGGGATACATTCACATGTTAAGTCCGATTCCCCATTACATTGGTCACTTACTTAAGCTGCTGGAACGTCAGGAATGCCAAACGTATTAGAATTCCCTGCGAAAGGATGATAAACATAAAAAACTTTAAATATTTTAAATGGATAGAACAAACTGCAATTTTGAATGATATTCTGAATGAATCAAACGAAATAACAGTGAATCATTTACCACGAGGATTAGAAGCCGAAGTAATTAGAGTGAATTCTAAGTATGGAAGCGCGGTAGTCAAGATTTGGAATCAAGGATTAAGTACAGATGTTAATTATCAGTATAAATTACTCCAAGTTCTTTTCGACACCGGGGTTTCTGTATCAAAGCCGTATGGTTGGGGTTATGACGAGGATTTAAATAAAGTATTAGTTACAAGTTTTGATGGGAAATCGGTCTCTACAGTAGACGAGCAAACAATAAAAGTTATCTCGGGACTATTAGTTGAAATACATAGAACATCAATAAATCAATTGGATACATCGATGCATAGGAAATTTGATTTTATTGATTGTTTTTTTCCAGGACTAACGGAACACAAAGACATTCACAATATACTAGGGAGACTTGTAGAACAATCAAATATGCAACAAGATTGTATTATACACGGTGACTTTAATCTGGGAAACATTCTAGAAGAGCAAGGAAGATTTACAATCATTGACTGGACCAATGCACAATTAGGTGATGTCAGATATGATGTGGCATGGTCTGGTTTTTTGATGCTGATATATACAGACGAAGAATCATATCGCATTTTCATCAAGACATATATGGAAATGAACGGATTTCCAGAAGAGCAGTTGAAATTATTTGAAGCTATCGCTTGTTTGAGATGGATTTTACTTAATAGAATAGTAACATTGCCTAAGAATTATAATACATTGAGTATTATTAATAACATGTTAGAAACTAATAAACACTTAAATGAGATATCAAGAATTTATGAGAAGTGATTCAGGCAACAGATCCAACTGACCAAGTGGTAGAGCCACCCGTACCTATGGACCTTAAGCCAATTGGACATCAGACAGGGTACCAGTGGATAAATCAGCTGTTTTTTCAAAAAGAGAAGATAATGCAACTTAGTGTGTATGTTTACGTTTATTACAGAAAGAGCCTGAAACAATAAAAGAGGTGTCTAATGAAGCGAAAAATTGCTGTTATAGTTATGATAATTGCAATAATCGCAAGTATATTCTCTACTTGGTACTTCATACCTAAGCGGTACTCAGAGACAGTAAATGGTGTTTATTATCGACTAGGAACGGAAGGGATAATCGAGCGTATAAAAGTACGTCTTGATGGAAAGTTGCAAAATCATATAAATGGAAAAAGAACCTTTAAAGGTGTAATTGACTTTGAAGGAAGTAAGGTTCCTCAAATTCCTAAAGATAGAACAGAATTAGAGTTGCATTACGATGGTCATAATTTCACAACCATTTTCTCCGCTTTTCGAATCAAAGAAGATAAAGGTAGAATAGAGCCTGATATTTTCACTTACGGTTGGGTATATGTATATACTGATGATAAATTCTCTGAATTTACAATTAAAGTTACGAATGATGATGGCCAGTGGTCCCCATCAAACGGATATATGATTACAGCACCAGCGAATGACTTACAGGAAGCAATGAAAAGGTCTCAAGGGTTAATCCAAAAGTTTGAAGAAGAAAGTAGGAAATGATTGAGCTAACGGGAATAGTAGAATAATAGTGGAATAGCGGATGAGCGGCATCGATTTAATAGTAAGAATAATGAGATATACTCGGTTTGCTTACAAAATAAATAACGGAATATAAGGAGGCTCTTTTATGTGTTTTCACTGTTACAGAATGATAAGAATACGCCATCTCCTTCAACAATAAAATGATGAGGAGGAGTAAACATGAAGATTAATGATAATTATCTAAGAGAACAATTAAATCATGTATATTGGTTAAATGGTGGAGCTTGCGCTGGGAAGACCACAATGACAAAGAAACTTATAGAAGACTTTGGATTTCAAACACTAGGGGATGATGTCTTAAAATATAGACCCTTTACTAGCCCTGTTGACTATCCTGCCCTTCAAATGCCTAATCCTAATTTAGACTGGGAGAAGTGGTTTAATAAACCCGTTGATGACCATTATAAATGGCTCCTTCAGATCGTCGAAGAGATGATGGAGTTCTTTGTTATCGATTTGTTGAGAATGCCGAATAACAAACCGATTATTATTGATTTAGGCATAATGCCTGAGCATATCCTATCCTTTATTCCTAAAGAAAGAATGATGTGTCTCTATACGTCTGCTTCAGAAATCGAAAGATTATATTTTTTCAGAGAAGACCATAAGATGATTTTGGACTGTATTAACGCTTATACAACAAATCCAGAGGAAACGATAAAGCAGAGTAACAAGTCCATCATTAAGTTTTCAGATGCGATTAAAAATGCCTGCGTAAAGAATGATATCAAAACACTTGAAAGAACACCCGACATGAGTGTTGAAGAACAATTTGCATTAGTTATTGAACATTTTAGATTATGAAAAAAGAAAATCTTGAAGAAAAGGCTGCCAACATTCGGTAGCCCTTTTTAGTTAACGAATAGGATAGCACAATGAACTTGACTTCTTTACAACCTTTTCCTGTAATAAACGTTAAATTAGTATCTAGGGTGATTGGGAAGGGAGATCAATTATGAATTTTTTCATCTTTCTAGGGATGATTTTTATTTCTGTTTCTGGTCTTTGCATTAGATCATGGATGAATGGTTACCAACATAGTTCAGAGCCTAAGGAAGATCTTGAAATGATGAAGAAAGTTGCTAAATGGTCTACTTTAGCAGGAGTTGTTTCATTTGCAGTTGCTGGATTGATGTATTTTTTAAGCGAACGGGCAGGTTAGCGGCAGCGATAAGGGTATTATTGTAGCTAGAATAAAAAGTGGACACCTGTTAAGAGAAACTGGATAATTTACTTAACAAAGAAAGAGGTGTCCTTTTATGAGGGAACAACGACAACGGTTTAATGAGGAATTCAAAAAACAGACGGTGAAATTCATTCAGGAGCAGACAAAAACAGTTGCAGAGAT